>CAVYKM010000030.1:0-70045 GCA_963769085.1 uncultured Actinomycetota bacterium
ACAGCTCGGTCACGCAGCTGCACAGCGCCGATTACCGCAACTGCGCAGGACTGGACGGCCCGGTGCCGGTCGTCCGCGCCGGCAACTCCGGCCTGCAGATCGCCGAGGAAGCTCGCCGCCACCCGGTAGGTCGACGTGTCGGTCGGGGAGCGTGCACCGGCGCTACCCGGCCGCCCGGCTGCTCGGCCAGGACCTGTTCCTGGTGGCTGACCCGGCTGGGCTTCATGCGGGTAAACGGCGATCCCCGTCTAGGTCGCCGGTTGCGAGCCCGCGGCGAGTTCGTCATCGGCATTCGCCGACGGCGACTTCACCGGGCCGGGTCCGGTTCCGTCCCCGCCTGGTCGAGGCACGCGGACACACCGCACGGTTCGCCGACGGCGCCGGCCTGGACATCGGGGTGGTGATCTGGGCAACCGGCTACCGCTCCGACTACTCGTGGATCTCCATCCCCGGCGTCGTACGCGACGGCCACGCCGTGCACCACCGCGGCGTTACGCAGGTGCCTGGGCTGTACTTCGTTGGCCTGTCCTGGCAGTACACCCGCGGGTCCGCGCTGCTCGGGCTTCGTCGCCGCCGACGCGGCCTACCTGGCCGAACAGATCACCGCGCGGGCCGTCGCATTGGACGGTCCGAGGTGACGCGGCACTGCGGTCACCTGAGTCGACGGCAACCGCCGCGATCGTCCGTGGTCGACGAGACGGGACGACCATGGGACCGACGCGGATCAGCACCGTGGAGGGGAGCTGGCGATGACCGGCAATCCTCATCTGGCGGACGGTAGCCGTGCCGTCGGGCTGCTGGGTGCCTTGGAGCGGGCGGCGGGCGTCGGCGCCGGCGGGGTGCTACGGTCGATCCGGGCGGCCTACCCGGTCGCGCCGCGCAGCGCCCCGGCGAGGGCTGGCACCTCGTCACGTGGGTCACCGATCGCGGCCCCGCCGTTCCATTGCCCAGCCCACTGCGCACGCCACGGCCAAGCCCATGCGAGCTACCCCGTCGAGGCATTCGCTGGCTGGCTGGCACGGTCGGGCTGTGGCGGCGTACCGCGTTGTTCGCCCGGACCGTCGCCACGGCCACAGCAGCGGGCTGTTTTCCTCGGCCGTGGGAGGAAGCCGACGGTGACCCGTGCACGCGCCGACACGTCGTCTCGCGCACCGCTCCGTCGCACATCGGCGCCGTGGGGATCTGTTTGTCGGCGCCATCCAGGCCGCGTCGCCGTTCGGCTTCGGGTGGCTGCCCCCGGCGACCGTCCAAGAGCGCTGTTGCTGAGTCTGATCGCGGGGGTCTACATCGGCTTCGCTGTGGCCGATGGGAGGCCGCGGGTCATCGCCGTCGAGGGCTGCGCGGTCGCCGCGTCTTCGTCGGTGCTCGCCGCGGCTGGCGTGACCGCGACAGTGTGGGTGCTCGTCGCCGGTTATGTCGCCCACGGGCTCAAGGACTTCTGGCAGGAACGCCGCCGGTTCGTCGCCAACACCCGATGGTGGCCGCCGTTCTGTGCCGCCGTCGACTGGCTCGTCGCCACGGTCCTCGTCGTCGAGATCGCCGCAGGTGTCAGCCTTCATTGATCAACGCAAAACGCAAGCTGCTGTCGAGGTCGAGTCGTCGCTAGTGGGATCGGCCGGCCTGCACTGGCTTGTACCGGGACGCCCGCCAGGTCGACCAGTGCGGGGGTATGAACCGCCCAGGTGAGTCCCGGAGGCTGGACTTGGTGTGGCCGGCCTACCTTAAGACCTACCTTGAGATCGTGCCGCCTGCAGGTTCGTCGGTGACCCTGGACTGTTGATGGGATGCCGTGCCCGCCTTGTCGGCGTGAGCACTCGATCATTTGGTTGCAGGCGTTCGCCGGGCGCTGTGTTTCCCGTGTCGGGCGAAGCCTGAAGGGTTGCTGCAAGGGTTGCCGTTCATCGGGGACGACTGGGCCGAGGACCATCAAGACATCGCGCCCTACCGCGACGATCGATGTCGACCAGCGCGAGCGATCGAGGACGACACCGGTCGGCGGCTGGCTAGCGACCCGGTTTCCAGGCTTGGAGGGCATCACCAGACTGCCTGCGTTGGGGGCCGAGCACGCCCCGGCGGCGTGGGCGGAGCTCGCCTCGCGGGCCTGGTGATCTTGGGGTGGAGACCGACCGAGGCCCGTGGGTGTCTGCTTTGCGAGCGGCCGGTTCCCAGGTGTTCGCGATCAACCCGTTGTCGTCGGCGCGGTACCGGGAGCGGGCACTCTGACGTCGGGCGCCAAGTCCGACGCCGCAGATGCTCATGTGCTCGCCGCGATCCTCGGGTTGGATCACAACCTCATCGGCAGCTCGCCCGGGACACCGACCTGTGGATGCGGTGAACTGGTGGCCCGGGCGCATCGAGGCATGCCGGGCGCATGCATCGCCGCAGGCGGGCTGAACAGGCAACCCGCGCAAGCGTTGCGCACGGGTGGTGTTCGCGTCGTAGCCGATGCCGGGATAGCACCGCAGCGGTGGCGACACGTCCGCGCTGGCCAGGTTCGTTCGGATGCACCTGGTCAGCTCTACCATCGGCTCACTTTGGCAAGCGTCCGCACAAGCGGTGTAAGCCGGGCTGCATTCAAGGCATGCGTCGATGCGGGCGGCCAGGGCGGCCTTGTTCCACTGCCGAGCTTCAGCGGGTCGGCATCGAGCATTTGGCTGGCTGGTCACGGTCATAGGTTTGGACTTCTTGGAGGGCGGTGGGTTGTCGCATCGACCTTGGGTCTTCTCGTGGTTTGACTGCTAGTCGATGCCGATGCTGCCGGCAACGTGACTTCGCCGGGACGAGAGCCGTGGGCGACGGCGGCGTTCCCCAGTCGGTGAGGAGGCCGGGGTTCGTTCACAGGCGGGTTTTGGCCTCGTTCAGCAGGGCGGCTGGGTCGAGCCACATGGATGGGTAGTTGCCCTGCCAGCGCTGGACTCCGTCCTTGTCGATGAGGACGAACCCGTGTCCGGGCAGCCCCTCGTGCATGCCCTTGCCGAGGGTGCCGTAGGCCTTTGACACGGTCCCGTCGTCGAGCAGGTACGGGGTTTTCACCCCGTACCGCTGCAGGTCGGGCCGGATCTGATCTGCAGTGTTCATGACGATGGGCAGCACGGTGATGCCCGCTTCGGCGAAGCCGGGGTTCTTCTCGATCTGGGCCATCTGCTGGGTGCACGAGCCACAGCCGGCGCCCTCGTTGAAGTAGAGGATGACCGGCTTGCCCAGGAAGTCCGACAGCGAGACCGTCGTGCCTGCGGTGGTCTTCAGGGAGAAGGTCGCGGCCCGGCCGGCCGAGGTTGCCGCTCCCGCGCTGGTGGTGGGCTGTGCTCGCCACAGCCCGTAGCCGACCAGGCCGACCAGCGCCATGATGACGCCCAGGATCAGCAGTCGGCGGGTGAGTTGACGCCGTTCGCGCCGCTGCTGTTCGGCGCGCCGTTCCTGCAGGTGGGGCTGGCGGGGGGTCTGCTGGTTGGTGGTCATCGGTCGATCTTCCGCAGGTCATGGTCGTGGTTGTTGGTGTGCGGGGTGACAGGACGAATCCGGCGTGGAGGCGAGGGCCTGCTCGGGGACGTTGCCGCGTGGGGACCGGGTTCTGTCGCGCAGGGTGGCCCACACGAACACCCCTGCCAGGGCGAGCAGTCCGGCTCCCAGCACAGGCTCAGGTACGGGTGCCAGCCAGGCCAGGACCGCGGCGGCGATCCGGGTGAGTTGCTCACCGGCTGCCTGCTGGAAGGCGTTGCCGGTACCAGTCATGGTGGTCGAGTTCGCCACCAAGATGACGGCGACGCCCATGGCCACGAAGCCGATGGCGACGGCCAGGTTGATCGTGTTGGTGTGCAGGGTCCGGCCGCTGATGCGCAGCCGGATCGGCTTGGCCTGACCCCATCGCCTGTTGCTCAGCTCGGCAATGTCCCACGCCAGGGCCATCAGCAGCAGCGGCACGACCATGCCGAAGACAAACGCCAAGCCGAGCACCATCCCGCCGGCGGCGCTACCGGACAACGCGGACAGGGCCATCACCCCGGCCAGGACCGGGGCGCAGCAACTGGAGGCGATGCCGGAGAACACCCCGAGGCTGAAGAACGTGGCCGAGTCACCATGGCGTGGTGTCCGGGGCCTTGAGCATGGCGGGCATGGACCACATTCGGCCGGTGAAGGCGAGGATGCCCAGGCCGATCATCAGCAGCCCACCGGCCCAGTACAGCGGGGTGTGGTACATCGCGATCGCTCCGGCGATCAGGCTCACACCCAGGGTGATGGGCACCAGCACCAGGGCCAAGCCGGCAGCGAAGACGAAGGTCAGCGGCAGCAGGCGCCACCGGTTGTTCTTGACCGCCGCGGCGAGGTAGGACGGGGCCAGGAACACGATGCAGCACGGCGCGAACAGGGCGACTGCCCCGGCGAAGAACGCGGCCAGGACGCTGCCGGTGGCCAGAAGCTCGGTGCCCATCAGCAGACCACCGCCCGCGCCGCCCGCCGGGCCAGCGCCTTGTCCAGCTTGCCCCTGGACAGGCGCCCAGCGCTGAGCAGCACACCGTCCACCAGGACCAACGGGAACATCGGCGGCCGGTGCGCAGCGACCAGCGTCTGGCCGGCAGGCGAGTCGGCGGCGACGACCTGCACGGTCAGCGCACCGTGTGCGGCGCGGCGGACCAGCTCCAGCTCGGCGTCGAGGCACAGGTGACAGGCCGGTGCTGACACGAGGGTGACCTCCGGCAGCCGCCGCAGATCCGGTACATCAGCAGGCCGTCGCGAAAGGGAGTTGACCATGCCCCCACCCTCGGGGCCTGGCCTGTCCAGCCCGGTCAAGGACCGGTCAAGATTCGATGTAGGTCCTCGAGTCGCACGACGATCTCCGCCCGGTCTTGCAGCGCACCGTCCTCCGGTACGGGGCAGGTTCAGAGCGCGGTGGGCCGCGCCGGATCCGAGGGGGGCGAGCCGCTGGGGTTGTCCTGTCGACCAGCCGGCGAAGCGCCGGCTGACGCGTTGGGGATGGGGGCGGGTAGTCGAAGTCGCTTGAGCAACAGGGCATTGACCGCCACGATGAGGCTGGATCCGGACATCGACAGCGCGGCGATCTCCGGGCGCAGGGTCAGTCCCCATCCGGCGAAGACTCCGGCGGCGACGGGCAGGGCAATGGTGTTGTAGCCGACAGCCCAGTGGGAATGACAAGTTGTTTTGGCCCCACTGTGACGGCTTGTTTTGGCCCCATCCTGGGTCTTGACTTTCTTGTCGTGCTGTGAGTTGGGGGGCCGTGCCGATGTTGTTGTGGCAGGGACGGTCAGGCAGTGGCGGCTCCCTTCTTGGTGGCTCGGGTTGAGCGCAGCCGGTAGGAGTTGGTGCCGGTGTTGATGATGTGGGCGTTGAAGGTGAGCCGGTCGACGACGGCGGCGGCGAGGCGGGGGTCGGTGAAGGTGGTGCCCCATTCGCTGAACGGGGCGTTGGAGGCGCAGGCGATGGAGGCGCGCTCCTCGCGGGCGGTGATGATCTGGAACAGCAGTTCGGCGCCGCGGGGGTCGAGGCTGACGTAGCCGACCTCGTCCAGGCACGAGCAGGTCGAGGCGGGCGTAGCGGGCGACGACGCGGGAGAGTTGTTTGTCGTCGGCGGCTTCGGCGAGCTCGTTGACCAGGGCGGCGGTGGTGACGTAGCGGACCCGGCGGCCTTGTTCGGCGGCGGCGGTGCCCAGCGCGATGAGCAGGTGGGTTTTGCCGGTGCCGGAGTCGCCGAGCAGCACGAGGGGTTCGCCGGCGTCGATCCAGGCGCCGGCGGCGAGGTGCGCCAGGGTGGCCGGGGGCAGGTCGGGCAGCGCGGTGGGGTCGAAGTCGGCGAGCCGTTTGGTGCGGGGGAACTTGGCCTCGTGGACCCGCCGGATCCGGCGGCGGGCGTCGCGGTCGTCGCATTCGGCGGTGAGCACCTCGGCGAGGAATGCTTTGTGGGACAGTCGTTCTCGTGCTGCGGCGTCGGCGATCCGGGCGGCTTCGTCGCGGATCGTGGGCAGCCCGAGGATCCGGCATGCGGCGGCGATCGCGGCCTCGGCTGCGGGTTCGGTCAGCGGCGTGACCGCCGCGCGCGGCCGGGACGGGGTGGGGCTGGCGGTGCGGGGGCTCATGCGAGTTCTCCTTGCAGCAGCTGGTCGTAGCCGGCCAGGGACGGCGTTGGCCGGCTGGTCGCAGCGGCCTGGGATGCGTTGGCGCGGCAGTGGAATCGCCGGTGCTGGTGGTCTCGACACGGCGAGGTGGCGGCGGGCCTCGACGGCGACCAGGTCAGGGTCGAACCGGCCGGTGGCGACCGCTGCGGTCATGCCCGGCTAGCACCGCGGCGGTGGGCAGGGTGCGGTGCAGCAGCAGCACCCCGATCAGCGCCCGGGTGCCGCCCCTGTCACCGAGCGCGCGCCGGGCGGCGTCCCAGAACCGTTGATGCGTCGGCGGTGAACGACCCGTTCGCCGCGGGCGGCGGCCAGCGCGGTCGCGCCGGCGAACGCGCCGGGTTTGCGGGCCAGCACCTCCAGGTAGTGATCCAGCACCAGGTCCTCGGTGCCCTTGTGCAGCGACCGGACGTGCGCGGCGACGACCCTGGCCCCGTCGCAGGCGGTCACCGTGTCGGCGCCCAGGCGCACCTGCACCCGGCGGCCGGCGAACCGAGGCCGGGACCGAGTAGTACGACTGGCGCACACAGATCCGCGCCTTCGCGTCGACCCGGCACGACAACGCCGTCGACGCGTCGAACGCATTGTCCGGCAACGGGTTCAGCATCAGCACCTCACGGGCGAACGCCTGCGCCGACGGTCTCGCGTCCGGGCCGCGATCCGGCGGGCGTCGTCGCGGGCGTCGGCGGCGGCCATCGCCTCGTTGAGCGCCGCCAGCGATCGGCAGGTGCGGCATCGGGGTCAGGTGCCGGCGCCGGAACCGGCCGATCTCGCCCTCCACCCCGCCCTTCTCGTGCGCGCCCTCCACCCCGGGCCGGCAGAAGAACGAGTCGAAGCCGTAGTGGCGACGCAGCGCGATGAACTTCGGGTTCTCGAACCGCTCCCGACCCAGCAGCACCCGGAGCACCGCCGGCTTGAGGTTGTCGTAGCGGATCATCCCGATCGGGACCCCACCCAAGGCCTCGAACGCCCGCACGTGCCCGTCCAGGAACGACTCCTGCGCCTGGTTGGCGTACGCGATGTGCACCGCCTTCCCCGAGTGCGACAAGCCGCATGACGAACATCCACAGCTGCAGCACCGACCCCGCCGATCGAGCGCGTCGAACTCGCCGAAGTCGACCTCCGCCTCCGCCGCCTGCCGGGTGCGTCTGCGGCACCATCACCTGCCTAGCGGTCAGCGCCGATCTCGACCTTGCAGCCGGGCCACGTGCGGGCGCACCGTGGACTCGGCCACCCCGCGCCGTGCTCCTCCACCAGCCGCTGCCACACCCGACGTGCGGTGTGCCGCTGCTTACGCGGCGCGTCCAGATCCGCCGTCAGCCAGCGCCCGCACCGATCGGCCTCGTACGGCCCGAACACCGGCCGCCTCCCGCTCCGGCGCCTTCCGCGGCGGCGGGACCGCGTCCGCCAACGCCTGACGCACCGTGCGCCGGTGCACCCCATGCCGGCGAGCCAGCTCCCGGACCGACAACTCCTCATCCCGACGATCCCGTCGGATACGTTCGAACTGCTCCACTCTCGATCTCTCCTTCAACCCTCATCCGCCTCCAGATCGCCTTGGCAGACGAGCCGGAACGTAGAGGTAGGCCGGGTCGAGGGTGGGGCCAGATCAAGCCATCACAACGGCCCTAACCGGGGCCAAATGAGGCTGTCACAACCAGCCCAGCCGAGGTTCTGGCGCATCTTGCGCAGGGTGCCCTGTCCGACCCGCAACGCGATGGGCACGTCGAGCGGGTCTGAGCGCATGAGCACGACGTCGGCGGTTTCGATGGCCACGTCGGTGCCCGCACCGATGGCGATACCCAGGTCGGCTTGCGCCAGGGCGGGCGCGTCGTTGACACCGTCGCCGACCATGGCGACCTTGCGCCCGGCTTGCTGGAGTTGGGTGATCTTGGCGGCCTTGTCTGCGGGAAGCACGTCGGCGATGACGGTGTCGATGCCCAGTTGCCCGGCGATCCGTGCGGCGGTGGCCATGTTGTCCCCGGTGAGCATGACCACCTGAACACCGTCGTCGTGTAAGGCCCGCACCGCCGCCATTGAGGTGTCGCGGGCGGCGTCGGCCAGGGCGATGACCGCGACCGGTTTGCCGTCCACGGCAGCCAGGATGGCGGTCTGTCCCTGGTTAGACAGCTCGTCATGGATCGCGGTGGCGTTGCCCAGGTCTACGTGCAGGGATTGCATGAGCCGCCGGTTGCCGACGGCCACCCGGTGGCCGGTCACGTCGGCCACCGCGCCGTGGCCGGGCACGTTACGAAACCCCGTTGGGGTCAACGCTGGTATGCCGTCGGCGTCGGCATGGGCGACCACGGCGGCAGCCAGGGGGTGCTCGGACTCTCGTTCCACTGCCGCGGCGAGCCCCAGGTGGGGGTCGGTCCCGTCTACCGGGACAATCTGGGTGACCTCCGGTTCGCCTCGGGTGAGGGTGCCGGTCTTGTCCATGACAACGGTGTCGATGCGGGCCGGCGTCTCCAATGCGGTGGCGTTCTTGAACAGCACACCGCGTTTGGCGCCCAGTCCGGTGCCGACCATGATCGCGGTCGGAGTGGCCAGACCGAGTGCATCAGGGCAGGTGATGACCACGACGGTGATGGCGAACAACAGGGCCGTCTGAACCGAGCCGCCGGTCAGCCACCAGGCCAGGAAGGTCGCGGTCCCGCCGACGATGGCCACGAGCACCAGCCAGAACGCGGCCCGGTCGGCCAGGCGCTGACCGGGGGCCTTGGAGTTCTGCGCCTGCTGGACCAGTGCCACGATCTGCGCCAGGGCGGTGTCCGCTCCCACCTTGGTGGCGGTGACGCGCAGGGTGCCGGTGGTGTTGATGGACGCGCCGATCACCTCAGAGCCGGCGCTCTTGGGCACAGGCAGGACTCGCCGGTCACCATGGATTCGTCGACCTCGGACTGGCCCTGCTGGACGATGCCGTCTACCGGGGTCTTCGAACCGGGGCGGATCAGCAGCAGATCACCGACGACGACGTCCTCGGTGGGGATTTCGACCTCTATCCCGTCGCGAAGCACGACGGCTTTGGGCGGGGCCAGGTCCAGCAGGGTGCGGATCGCCTCGTTGGCGCCGCCGCGGGCGCGCATCTCGAACCAGTGCCCGAGCAGCACGAATGTGGTGAGAACGGCGGCGGCCTCATAAAAGACCTCGCCACCACCGGTGAGGGTGACATAGAGGCTGTAGAGCCATCCGGAGCCGACGGCGATGGCGACCAGGACCATCATGTCCAGGGTCTTGTTGCGCAGCGCCCGGATGGCGCCGTCGAAGAAGATCCACCCGGCGTAGAAGACCACTGGTAGCGAGAGCACCAGCGCGACGACGTCGTCGCGCCATCCGAACGGGGCGGGCAGGGTGAAGCCGATCATGTCCCGGCCCATCGGGGAGTACAGCGTGATCGGGACGGATAGAACACCGGCAACGAGGAACCGGTTGCGCATGTCGCGAACCATGTCGTCCATGGACATGCCCGCATGCCCACCGTGGCCCATCGCCTCGTGCGGCGACACCAGAACCGGCCTGGCGGCCGGGCCGTGCTCGGGGTGGTCCCGATAGGGCGGGCACACGTGGGTGGGCAACGACTCACCGGCGCAGTGCAACCCGCACTCGCGCACCCAACGGGCCAGTTCGTCGACTGAGGTGACCGCGGGGTCGTAGGTGACGGTCCCGGTTTGCGCAACAGCGTTTGCCTCGACCGAGCTGACACCGGGACGGTGGGTCAGGACCTTTTCGATACCGGCGGCGGTGGTGGCCCAGTGCAAACCCCCCAGGTGCAAGACGGTGGTGCGCAATTGGTTCCTCTCGTTTGGCTCGTTGATCACCCTGCGGCGTGGTCACCGCTGGGCTTGCATGGTGGTGATCTCGGCGGTCTGGGTTTTGACGATGGACTCGGCCAGCGTCTTGACAGCAGGGTCGGTGGTGGTGGCCAGCACCTGGTTGGCCATCATGACGGCCCCCTGGTGGTGGGCGATCATCCCGGTCAGCCACCTGCGGTCAAAGTCGGCGCCCTGGGCCGCCCTCAAGGCGGTCAGGTCGGTGTCGCTCATCATCCCCGAACCCATCGCTTGGCCCATGCCGGTGGCGGTCGCGGTGAAGCCCCCCACGCGGTGAGCCAGCCGCTCATCACTGTGATCTCGGGGTCTTGCGCGGCCTTGATCTGGGTGGCCAGGTCGCGGACCGTGGCCGAGGCGGACGGCTTGCCCAGGGCGATGTCGGCCATCTCGATGGCCTGCTGATGGTGCGGGATCATCATCTGCGCGAACATCACGTCCCCAACCCGGCCCGTTGGCACGGCTGACATTGACGGGGTCGCGCTCATGGCGGGCATCGGGTGGCGTTGTGGTCCATGGCCGGCCCCGAGGACGAGGACGAACAGGCGCTCACGGTCAATGTCACAGCACCGGCTGCCGCCGAGCTGACGAGTACGGCTCGCAGACGCACGGAAACCCCTCCTGAATGAATCTGTTGTGGCACCAGTCCGCCCCGGCCGGATCGGCGGAGGCCGTGGCCGGTTAGGTTGGGGTGCCCCTGCCACCGCCGGAGCCGTGGTTCATGAACCGCATCATCACGCCCATCATGATGAGGCAGCCCAACGCGTAGACGATCGCCCCGCCGCCGACCGCGCCGGTAAGCAGGAGGTACCCGACGATGAGCACCATCGGCAGGCACATCAGCCACATCAGCCAGCCATGTCCATGTCCATGATGCTGTGGCTGTTGGCCGGCCGGCTTCGGCGGCGATGCTGGGCCGGGGCTGGCATCCTGTGGGCTGGCATCCTGTGTCGGGGTGTCGAAGCCGGTGTCCCGGACGGCGGTCGGATTGCGGAACTGGTTGGGACGGCTCATGGTCAACTCCTCAGTGGGCTCTTGAGTTCTACCGTGCGACCCGCCGGTATCGGTCCTGACCAGAGCCGGTCAAGGTCCGGTCAAGATCGCCTCGGTCGGGGGCGGTAGGACAGGACGATCATCATGCCGGCCTCGGCGTGGTAGACGTTGTGGCAGTGGATCATCCAGTCGCCGGTGTTGTCGGCCTGCAGGTCGATCGGCACCGACTCCATCGGGGCGGAGCAGGACGGTGTCCTTGCGCAGCCCGCGAGCCGGCGAGGGCGAAGGTGTGCCCGTGCAGGTGCATCGGGTGGGTCATCATCGGTCGTGTTGAGCACGTTCAGCCGCAGCCGCTGCCCGGCCTCGGACGGTGACGGGGCTCGTTCTGGCCGTAGGGCGCGCCGTTGATGCCCCACAGGTAGGGCCGCATCGCCCCCGCAGGGTCAGGCTCGCGGTCGTGTCCGGTGTGCTGCGGGCAGCCGGGACGCCTCGGCGGGCGTGCAGGTCGGCGCCGATGAGCACCGTCGCCGTCCAGCTCGCGCGGGCCGGCGCGTCTGGGTGCCGGAGCGGTGCCCGCACCCGGTGCGCACCACGGCCCGGGCCGTGCCCTGCTTGCCGAACGGGACCGCGACGAGCGGGAACACCCCGTCGGCGAGGGTGACCGTCGACGTCGTAGCGCTCGCCCATCCCGATGTAGACGGCGTCGGCGTCCTGACCGGCTGCACGGCATACCCGTCGGTGTGGGTGACCGTGCAGCCGGTGCCCGCCGAGGGCGACCCCGAAGATGGTGTCGGCGGCGGCGTTGATGATCCGCAGCCGCACCCGCTGCCCGGGCTTGGCGGTGAGGACGTCCGGGGGCGGCGGGGATTCGCCGTTGACCAGGAAGTGCGGGTAGGTGACGTCGCCGGCGTCGCCGCCAACGGCGGCCGGGCCCATGCCGCCATGCCGCCCATCATCGCCCCATGGTCCATCCCGCCCATCCCGCCGCCGTGGCTGGGACCGCCGTCGGCGACGAGCCGTGCCAGGACGTCGTCGGGCGTGCGGCCGGTGCCGTCGACCCAGTCGTCGAGCACGAGGATCCACTCCGCGTCGTAGTCGCCCGGCTCGGCCGGGTCGTCGATGACCAGCGGGGCGTACAGGCCGCGGTCCAGCTGGACGCCCACGTGCGGGTGGAAGAAGTAGGTGCCCGGGTCCGGGGCGGTGAACTCGTAGCGGTATGCCGTACCCGGCCGGATCGGGTCCTGGGTGACCCCGGGAACCCCGTCGGCGTCGTTGCGCAGCCGGATGCCGTGCCAGTGGACGGACGTGTCCGCCGGCAACTGGTTGTCCACGGTGACCCGCAGCAGGTCACCGGCGGTGGCCCGCAGCAGCGGGCCCGGGCACGGTGTCGCCGTACGCCCAGGTCGACACCGTCGGTCCGCCCAGGTCGAGGGTGACCGGCTTGGCCGTCAACGTCTTTGACACCACTTTCTGACCTGGGGAGGCCTCGACCCGGGAGGGCGATCCGAGCGGTGTGGGTCGCTCGCCACCGATGGTGCCGCCGTTCAGTGGCCATCGACGATGAGCCGACGCCGGTACTGGTACTCCTCGATGTCGATCTCGCCCCTGGCCAGCCGGTCATTGAGCACCTGCAACGGATCAGAGTTACCAGTGACTGAGCGAGCGTTGCCGGTCATCAGCGCCCGGACGACCACGGCGATCAGGACCCAGAAACCGATCGTGCCCAGGCCGATGAGCAACCACATGCCCCAGCCCATCGCGTAGCCGTTGCCCCACATCATCGGGATCTCCTCCTCGGTCGCACAAACCAGCAATGACGTCCCACTTACGAGCATGCGAGCCGCACGTGTCGAAGCGATCTGCACCAGGTTGAGGTTTCACGAAGAACCGCCACCGACGCCCCTTTCGATGGGGCAGATCGCAGCGTCGGCGCGGACACTAAGCCACATGACCGACACGAACGCCGACGTGACCGCCCGGGTGCTGGTCGTCGACGACGAGCGCGCGCTGGCCGGGATGGTCGCGGCATACCTGTCCCGGGCCGGATACCAGACCGGGCTCGCGCACACCGGCCCGGATGCCCTCGAGGCGGTCCGATCAACCTCTCCGGACGTGGTCCTACTGGACCTGGGCCTGCCCGGCATGGACGGGGTGGAGGTGTGCCGCCAGATCCGCACCTTCAGCGACTGCTACGTCATCGTCATCACCGCCCGCACCGACGAGGTGGACCGGCTCATCGGCCTCTCCGTCGGCGCCGACGACTATGTCACCAAGCCGTTCAGCGTCCGTGAGCTGGTTGCCCGGGTGCAGGCCGTCCTGCGTCGGCCCCGCACCGGTGCGGCCCGCATCCACCCCGAGCAGCCCGCCTGGGTGTTCGGCGACCTGCGCATCGACTCGGCTGGGCGGGAGGTCCACCTGGCCGGCGAACCCGTCGCCCTGACACCGACCGAGCTCGACATCCTGCTCACCCTGGCCGCCCGCCCGAAGCTGGCGTTCTCGCGTCGGCAGATCATCGACGAGGTGTGGGACAGCACCTGGGTGGGCGATGACCACGTCGTCGACGTGCATGTAGCCCACCTGCGGCGCAAGCTCCGAGACGACCCCGCGTCCCCGCGCTACATCACGACCGTGCGCGGGGTCGGTTACCGGATGGGCAAAGGACAATGAGCTCCAGCCCCGTCGCCCAGGTCCCGAGCGACCGGAGGTGGGCTGGCCAGCAGGCTCGTGATCGGGCAGGCCTTGGTCCTGCTGGCCGGGGTGCTCACCGCCGGCCTGGTCGCCTCCTTGGTCGGCCCGCCCATCTTCCACGACCACCTGCTGCAGTCCGGGCATACAGAGAACTCACCGGAACTGGCGCACATCGAGGAGGCATACCGGGACGCGAGCGCCCTGTCCCTGGGGATAGCCCTTTTCATCGCCCTGCTGTGCGCGTTCGCGGTCACCTGGCTTCTCACCCGCCTGCTGCGCCGGCCGTTGGACCAGCTCACCGACGCCGCTCGGGAACTCTCCCGCGGCCACTATGACCGGCGGGTACCCACGATGGGTACGGTGACCGAACTGGACGCCCTGGCCAGGGCATTCAACTCCATGGCGCAGCGTCTGGAAACCGTCGAAGACACCCGGCGACGTCTGCTGTCCGACCTGGCTCACGAGTTGCGCACCCCGATTGCCACGTTGACGGCATACCACGAGGGCATCTTCGACGGGGTCACCGAGCTCACCGGCGACGTGCGAGACGTGCTCACCGAGCAAACCCAACGGCTCACCCACCTGGCCGATGACATCACCGACGTCTCGACCGCCGAAGAGGGCCGGCTCACCCTGGACCGTCAACCCCACACCGTCGCCGAACTCATCGCCGCCGCTACCGACAGCGCCCGAGAACACTATGCCGCCAAGAGGTCAACCTGCTCGTCGATGCTGCCAGCGGCGCGGGCGTGCACGTCCACGTCGACCGGCAACGCATCGGCCAGGTGCTCACCAACCTGCTCAGCAACGCCCTGCGGCATACCCAACCGGGAGGCACCGTGTCCATCGCGGCCCAACCGCATGGCGACGAGATCACCATCACCGTCACGGACACCGGCGAAGGCATGACCCGCGAACAGCTCCCCCACATCTTCGAACGCTTCTACCGAGGGGACACCGCCCGAGATCGCGACCACTCAGGCACCGGCATCGGCCTGACCATCAGCAAAGCCATCATCGACGCTCACGGCGGCACCATCAGCGCCACCAGCCCCGGGCCCGGACGCGGATCAACGTTTGACGTCGCTATCCCCCGGCTCGTTCCTTCGACTGCGGCCCGTTCCACACCGCTGTGACCCGCCGGTCATCGCGCCACCAGCATGAGGACGCCGTGCGCGCCCGTATACAGGCCGACCAGGACCAGCACGACCCCGAAAACGCGCTCGAGCAGCTGCGGGTGGGTCCGGGAGGCCAGCCGGGCGCCGAGGAGGCTGCCCGCCACCGTCACCACCGTGAACGCGGACAGCATCGCCCAGTCCAGGTATGCCGTCCCGGGGCCGAGGCGGGCCAGGAAGGCGGTGGCGCTGTTCACGGCGATGACCAGCAGCGACGTGCCGACCGCGACGGGCATCGGATAGTACAAGACCAGCACCAGCGCCGGAACCAGCGCGAAGCCACCGCCCACGCCGAAGAACCCGGTAAGCAACCCGACGGCGGTGGCGGCGACGACCAGCTTGGCGGCGCGCCGGCAGCCACACCTGAGGAGGTGGATGTCGAAAACCCTCCCGCCCCGGGGAAACCCGGCCCGCGCCGCCAATTGCGAGTGGGCGCGGGAGCGGCGCAACATGAGCCCGGCGACAACCAGCATGAGGGCGGCGAAGGCGAGCAGCAGCAGCTGCGGGTCCACCAGTGCGGACAGCCTGGCCCCAGCAACCGATCCGGCGGTGCCGAGCGCACCAAAGAGCAGCCCTTCGGCTACCCGGACCCGGTGCCGGCGGGCGTGTGGCAGCAACGCGATCAGCGAGGTGGCGCCGACGATGAGCAGCGAGCTGGTGGTGGCCGTGTAAGGATCCTGCCCCAGCAGGTAGACCAGGACCGGGACGGTCAGGATGGACCCGCCGGCGCCCAAGGCCCCCAGCGACACGCCCACGAGCAGGCCCAGGCCCACGGCCAGGATCGGCATGCTCAGCAGGCGTCCGGTCGCGGGGCCGTCCCGACCCCGCTCAGGTCGATGCCGGCACCACAGGCAGGCCGGCGTCGGCGCAGCGCTCGAAGTCGTCGTCGACCAGCACGACCTCTCCATCACGGGGGGCCAGCGCGGAGGCGGCGATCGCGGCTCTGTACCCGGTCTCGCAGTGGACCCACACCGGCCCGGGCGGGACCTCCTGGAGGCGGCCGAACAGCTCGTGGATGGGGACGTTCACGGCGCCCTCGATGTGCTCCTTGGCGAACTCGAAGGCGCGGCGCACGTCCAGGACGACGACCTGACGGTGGTGGCGGACCTGGGCCAGATCGGCGAACCGCGCCCGAGGAAGCCGGCCCAGCGCCGCGTCGGTCCAGTCCCGAGGCGTGCCCGTGGCCGCGCCCGCCAGCCGGTCGATGCCGATGCGGACCAGTTCGCGCTGGGCCTCGGCGACCTGCTGTGGGCTCTCGCCAAGCAGGGTCAGCGGCGCGCCCCATGGAATGAGCCATCCGATGTAGGTGGCGAAGTCACCGTCCAGTCCGAAGTTCAGCGTGCCCCGGGCGTGACCGGCGGCGAAGGCCACCCGGCTGCGCAGGTCCACGACCCACTCACCCGCAGCGATCCGCGCGGCGAGCACGGTCTTGTCAGCAGCCTGCGGCTGACGCAGATCCGGGGCGAGGGGTCCAGCGGCATTGGCGGGCGCCATGTGCGCGTAATACGCCGGATAGACGTCCAGCCCGGCAAGCGTCTCGGCGACCCACTGCTGCTCGCCCTGGGTCAGCACGGGGTTGGCGCGCCGCTCCTGCCCGATCGTCGAAGGTCCCTGTCCGCCGGTAGAGCCCGAGGAGCAGAAACTGCCGAAGCCGTGTGTGGGCAGCACCTCGACATGTGCGGGTAGCTCGTCGGCCAGCCGGTGGACGGAGGCGTACTGGCGGTGGACGAGCGCATCAGTGTGGTCGTCGCCGAGCAGGTCCGGCCGGCCGGTGGTCCCGAACAGCAGCGAGCCCCCAGTGAACACAGCCACCGGGAGCCCGTCGCTGTGCACGGCGTAGCACAGGTGGGTGTAGGTGTGGCCGGGCGTGGCGATGGCGCGCACGCGCATGGTCGGGGAGACTTCGACGACGTCCCCGTCGCGAATCGGGCTGCGGTCGAAGGCGACCCGGTCCGCCGCGTTGACGTGGTATGCCGCGCCGGTCGCCTGCGCGAGCGCCAGCCCGCCGGTGACGTAGTCGTTGTGGATGTGCGTCTCGAACACGTGCGCAATCCGCACCCCGGCCTCACGCGCCATTGCCGTCACTCGGTCGATGTCGCGCTGCGGGTCCACGACCAGAGCGACCTGCCCGTCCTGGGCCAGGTAGCTTCGGTCGCCAAGGGCGGGCGTGTCGATCGCGATGATGGTCGCCATGGGGTCGAGGTCCTTCCCGAACGTCGGCGTCTGCCAGATACCCTAGGGGGTATACTAGCCACACACCCTTCCCGAGGAGGCCGCGATGGGTTACGCCCTGAGCACCACTGTCGAGCGGTCCTTCGACGACACCCTCGAGGCCACCCGCACCGCTCTGTCCGATGCGGGCTTCGGCGTCCTGACCGAGATCGACGTGCAGGCCACCCTCAAGGCCAAGCTCGATGCCGATGTCCCACCCCAGGTCATTCTCGGCGCGTGCCGGCCGGCGCTCGCGCTGGCCGCGCTCCAGCTGGAGCCATCCATCGGAGTACTGCTGCCATGCAGCGTGGCCGTGCGCGCCATGGGCGAACCCGCACCGCCGTCGAGGCCCTTGACCCCTCAACCATGGTCGAGCTCACCGGCAACGACGCCCTGGCAGCCATCGCAGCCGACGCTCGGACCAGGCTCGCCGCAGCACTTCAGAAGCTCGCGGCGGCGAGGGCCTGAACCAGCGGGAACGGGCCCGGCATACTCAGGTCCACTGAACCAGCCCGCCCGATCAAGGACACTTCATGGTCACCCTGGTGCCTCGCCAGCCCGGAGGGCCTCAACGCGGAAGACCGCGCAACCACGGAGCGTCTCTTTCTCACGCTGGCCTGAGCCGCCGCAAATCACACCGTTGCACCGGCAGCCGGGCGTGCGCCTCCTGCACTGTCCGGTCAGTGCGCCGGCCGTAGGGTGGCCAGGATCCTCGGGTGACCATCGATGTCGGGCTGGTCGATGATCGCCACGTCGTCGAGGCCGACGATCCGTCCCAGCCGACGCAGACTCTCGGCGGGGAACCCCCAGTAGAGGAAGCGGTCGCGCGGGTACACATCGCCAGGATTGTGCACCTCGATCGCCGGGGTGTCGCCCGGCATACGCGAACCGTAGGTTTCGAGCACGATTTCGCCGCTGGGGGTCAGCACGTCGGCGAGAGTCTGTAGCAGCGCGATTGGGTCGGTTACCCGGTGCAGGATGCCAAAGCACAGCACCACGTCGAAGCGCTCACCCAGCTCACGCACCTCCAGCGCGTCCATGCGGGCATAGTGGACGCGCGAGTCGAGCAGCTCCGCGATCGCGCGAAGGCCGGCACCACCCGGTAACGCAACCCCGAAACGGGCCCGTACCCAGGCGACATACTGCTCGTTGTCGACCGCGACGACGCGGCGCGCCCCCCGGGCCTCGGCCAGGAAGCTGTAGAAGCCGTCAAACGCGCCGACGTCCAGCACGCTGCGTCCCGCGAACCGGTCCGCGCCGAGCACCGGCAGGCGGTAGCCGTGATCGCGTGAGATGCCCGGTGTGTAGATCCCGGGCGCCAGAGCGAAGGTGTGAAACCAGAGCGGGACGCTGTCGCGGACCCGCTCGGCGACCGCTGGGGCGGCGCGGACCGGCAGCACGTCGGCAACCACGCGCTCAGCAGGGGAGGCCTCGGGGATCGGCTCGATCGGTTCGGACATCACGGCATCGGCCTCCACCACATCAGCCCCCCGCCATGCGGTAAGGAGATCATCGGACGAAGTGGAGGATGTGATAGGCGAGGGGGTCCTCCCCGAGGCGACGGTCCTCGACGAGCGTCCAGGACGCTGCGGCGGCTTGGTCGAGCAACTGCGAGATCGGGCGCTGGATGAAGATGTCCGTGTCGAGCGGTTGACTCGCGAGGGCGTCGGGATCCGCTACTCCGAGGGCGAGGTGCCCTCCGGGGCGGATCACCCGGGCGAGCTCGCCGAGCGCGGTGCCCGAGTCGGGTACGAAGTAGATGGTGTTGACGCTGATCGCGGCATCGAGTGAGTCATGGGCCAGGGGTAGCTGCGTCAGTGACCCGTGCAGCAGGTCGAGTCGACCGGCGGTGAGTTGCGCGCTGTAGGTCCGTTTGGCCATGTCCAGCACGGTGGGGGAGAGCTCGACTCCGGTGACGTGCCCGCTGGGACCGACCCGGTCGAGCAGTGCGTGCAGCCCGAAGCCGCCGCCGAAGCCGATGTCCGCGACCCGCATGCCCGGTGTGCAGTGGATGGTCTCGACGCCCGCCCTGATTCGGTCGGCGTTCACGGTGTTCAGGCGTGACGCGATCAATCGGCCGATTGGGCCGTGCGGAGAACCCAACTGTCGGCAGTAGAACCGCACCAGGGCTCGCGGCGGTTTCATGCACGGGAGTCTGTCACTGTCACGCCGCGTCTGCGGGAGCGGGGTAGCGCCTGACAAGCTCGTCGCCGTCATTAACCCACCCACCCACCCACCCCCACCAGCCGCCGCGCCCAGGACAGCGGCGGCGACCCCGGCGGTGACGCTGCCGACGACGTTGAGCACGGCATACCAGCTCGACCCCTCCTCGGCCAGGCGCGGCGTCTCGTACGAGAACGTCGAGTAGGTCGTCAAACCCCGCAGAACCCAGCCCCGACAAGCAACTGGGCCTGGGGGGAGACGCGGCCGGTCAGGGCGCCGAGCACGAACGAGCCGATCACGTTGACGGTGAACGTTCCCCACGGAACAGGCTGTCGTGTCGGCTCTGGATGGCCCGGTCGGTCAGAAGCCGGGGTGCTGCTGTTGTTCTCACTCGGGTACGGCGTTGTGCGCACCCTGCGGCCTCGTCGGGCATCCGAGCCGCAGTCGCTGCGCGCGTGGCAGCTCGTGGGGATCGCGGCCGCAATAGGGGTCGCGTCGTATCCGCTGCGGATGGTGCTGCCCCTGGGCCACGAGGTGTGGCATCTGGCCCTGGCGCAGGCGCTGGCTTGGGTCGGCGGGTTCACCCTGGGCGTTCTGGGCACGGCCGACGAGGCGCTGCGGCTCGCCTCAGCCGACCCTGCGGCACGTGCCGGGCGGCTCCGCGCGACGTGGCCCGAGGTCGTCGGCACCGGGCGGGTCGCCGTCCCGGCATACGGGCGCCCGGTCGGTGACCGGGTTGCGTTCGAAGATCCCTGAGAGATCACCACACCGAGAGCGCTGGGGTCGGTGGTGGACCAACCGGGCGCCGAAACCAACCCACCCGTTACCCGTCGGTGGTTAGCGGCGGAAAAGCCCCAGCATCCGCGTGGGCCGCGTCTCGCCTGCTGCGTGCCCTTGGCACCGGGACTCCCGTCGGGTGCCTCGCAGGACCTCATCGACATGCTGGCCACACCCGGCCCAGGTCGTCTTCCCGCATCTCTTACACGCCACTGCTCGACACATCTGGTTGCTTCCTTTGCCTACGCCCGCTTTCCTGATGAAGCGACGCTGAATCAGCATACCCCCGTGGGTATACTTACGGCATGAGGCACGTCATCGTGGGTGGGGTCGCTGGGGGGATGAGTGCTGCGACGCGGCTGCGCAGGCTCGACGAGAGCGCCGAGATCATCGTGTTGGAACGCAGCGGCTACGTGTCGTTCGCCAACTGCGGACTGCCTTACCACATTGGCGGCGTCATTCCTGAGCGTGCGTCCCTCCTGCTTCAGACCCCGAAATCTCTTCATGACCGCTTCGCTCTTGACATCCGGGTCAAGCAGGAGGCCACCGCCATCGACCTCGCCGGGAGAACCGTCAGGGTGCGTGACAGGACGACCGGCGAACACCTGACCGTGACCTATGACGCACTGCTGCTTTCGCCCGGCGCTCGTCCGGTGCGTCCACCCGTGCCAGGCATCGAGCGAGCCGTCTCTCTGCGCGACATCGAGGACCTCGACATGATCATCGCCCAGACCCGCGGCCGGCGGCATGCCAGGTCTGCGGTCGTCATGGGTGGCGGCTTCATCGGTCTCGAGATCGCTGAGAACCTGACTCGTCGCGGCATCGCCACGGCGATCATCGAGGCCACCGACCAGGTCATGACCGCACTCGACCCGGAGATGGCGTCCCCGGTCCACGACCACCTCCGCGCCAACGGCGTGGAGCTTCGCCTGAGGACGTCGGTCGTCGAGATCGGCGATGCCAGCGTCGTCACAGACGACGGTGAGGAGATCCCGGCCGGACTCGTCGTCGCGGCCACGGGGGTGCGGCCTGAGTCGGATCTCGCGAAGGCCGCTGGGCTGCTCGTCGGCGAGCGCGGTGGCATCGTCGTCGATGAGCATTTCCGAACGAGCGACCCGCACGTCTATGCGGTCGGCGACGCCGTCGAGAAGCATGACGCTCTCGATGGCAGCGGGACGCTCGTCTCGCTCGCCAACACCGCCAACTTCCAGGGAAGGCGCGCAGCCGACACCATGGTGGGCGGCCCAGGCCGGGACCGCCCAGTGCTGGGCACCGCAATCATCAGCGTCTTCGGGCTCCAAGTCGCGACAACGGGCTGGAACGAGAAGCGCCTGCGGGCGACGGGTCGAGCGCACCGGGTCATCCACACCCACCCTGGCGACCATGCCGGCTACTACCCGGGCGCCCAGTCGATGAGCCTCAAGCTCGTCACGGACGCCGAGACCGACGGAATCCTGGGCGCCCAAGGGGTCGGCCGAAGCGGCGTGGACAAACGCATCGACATCCTCGCCACCGCCATGACGGCGGGCATCACGGCCAGCGGGTTGGCAGAGCTTGAGCTCGCGTACGCGCCACAGTTCGGCTCGGCCAAGGACCCGGTCAACATGCTCGGCTACATCGCCGAGAACCTCCGAGACTCGATCTCGCGGTCGATCCAGTGGCACGAGCTTGACGAGGCCGTGGTCGCGGGGGCGGCCGTTGTCGATGTCCGCACCGGTTCCGAGCGTGCGGACGGGTCGATCCCCGGCTCGCTGCTCATCCCCGTTGACGAGCTGCGGGGCCGGCTCGACGAGATCCCGCCCGGACCGGTGATCGTCCACTGCGCCGTCGGCCTGCGCGGCCACCTGGCGGCCCGGATCCTGACCCAAGCAGGATGGGACGTGCGCAATCTCGACGGTGGCTACCGCACCTGGCTAGCGGGGACAAGCACTCGCCAGCCGCAGCTCACGCCGTGAGCCGGTCCGGCAATCCGGCCCACGGCATACCCACGGACAAGGAGGATGCGATGCAGCTCGACCCCGACGACATGCAGGCGGTGATCCGCCGGCTCAACCGGGCCCAGGGACAGATCGGCGGCATCGTGCGGATGATCCAGGAAGGCCGCGACTGTCGTGACGTTGTCACCCAGCTTGCGGCAGTGTCCAAGGCGCTGGACCGGGCCGGCTTTGCGGTCATCGCGTCCGGTCTGCGTGAATGCCTCACGTCGGGGGACGGTAGGGGCGTCGACGTTGTCGAGATGGAGCGGCTCTTCCTGTCCCTCGCCTGAGACGGCATTCGCCACGCAGGCACCCGCTTGGGGGTCACGGGCTCTCGCTCTGCTCAAGGCCCAGTTCGACGCTGGCCACTGCCTGCTCGCGCACCTGGGTCAGGTCGAGCCCGTATGCCGGGCCGCCGTCATCGGCATACCGCTTCAGCCGTTCGTCGCCACGGGCGAGCAGCCGCCGAGCCCCGGTCGGGTTACCCCGACGGGCGTGCGTGATGGCGACCGCGAGCTGGGCCAGGCCCTGCCAGAGGTCGCGTTCCGCGTCCGGGCCGGCCTTCCAGCGGGCTTCGAACACCTCGTGAGCGGAGAACGGCCGGCCGGAGTCGAGCAGGCTCTGGGCGACCTGCACCGTCTCCTCAGGTGAGAGCGTGTGCTCCGGTACCAGCTGCGCGCCGGCCGACCCGTATGGCAGCGGTCGGCCGAGAGCGTCGCGAGGTCGCGCCTGGCGCGCCCGTCCGGCCGCGTCCCGGTCCCTGCTGTCGGTCATGCTGCCTCCTTCGGACGGCGGAACGGAGATGCTGCCGGTACGACAGAGCGCCCTCACGCATCCGCTGCAACGCGGTTGAGCCGGATGTCGGATATGAGGTCGACGCCGTGTGACGCGAGCCGGTTCGCGGCTGCGACCGCTCGACCTTCGCGGTGAGCGTCGAGCGCCCATTGGGCGTGGTCGACGAGCAGGGCCAGCTCCAGGGTTCGTCCGAGGGTGAGCGCGAGGCGGCGGGCGCCCGCCTCGGCGTGGGTGGGGTCGGCCGCGGCTGCGGAGAGCCAGGTGCCGGCATGCTCGAGGGCGCGACGGCATACCGCAGCAGCGGTGCTCAGGGCGGGGTGGCGTGCCCGGGCCAGCCGCGCGAGGACGTGCTCCGTGAGCGCCGCAAGCGCTCCCTCGCTCGCCGCGGTGCGCATGATGTCGAGCGCGAGCACGTTCGTCGTGCCCTCCCAGATCGGCAGCACCTGCGCGTCGCGCAGCAGCATCGGCAGGCCGGTGTCCTCGACGTAGCCGGCGCCCCCGAAGCACTCGAGCGCCTCCGACGCGACGGCCACCGCCTGCTTGCCGGTCGTGAGCTTCGCCAGCGGCGTGACCAGCCGCAGCAGCCGCGTCTCGGCCTCCGTCGCCACGTCCGTCTCGACCCGGCAGAGCAGCTCGGCAGCCAGGAAGGCCAGCAGCACCGCACCATCGGTTTCCGCTTCCAGCCCCGCCAGGGTGTCGACGTGCAGCGGCTTGCTGTCGAGTGGTGCGCCGAACTGGATGCGCTTGTGGGAGTAGCTGCGGGCCAGGGCGACCGCGCGGCGCATCCCCCAGCCGGCGCCCATGGCGTTCCAGGTTCGGGTGACGTTGAGCATGGGCGCGATCGCGCGGATCCCGTTTCCTTGGCCCATCACCAGCTCAGCGGGTGTCGCATCGAGGGAGAGCTCAGCGGTGGGCACCTTGCGGGTCCCCAGCTTGTCCTTGAGGCGGTGGATCCGGATGTTGTTGAGCCGCCCGTCGGCATCGCGGGTCTCCACATAGAACAGCGCCAGGCCGCGACCGCCCGGGCCGGCACCCTCCGGACGCGCCAGCGTGAGGGCCATCTCGGACGTCGTCGCTGAGGTGAACCACTTCGTCCCGAACAGGCGCCAGCCATCGGGATTCGCGCGCGCGACCGTCTCCGACAGGCCGACATCGGAGCCACCGGCCCGCTCGGTCATCCACTGCCCGCTCGTCCACATCGCGCAACGGGTCGCGCGACGTCAGGCGCGGGACCGCGCGGTCCGCCAGGGCCCGGTTGCCCGAGTCGAGCAGGGTGCGTGCCGCGCCGTCGGTCATCGCCAGCGGGCACGAGTAGACGTCAAGGGATGGCTGCACGACGAAGTTGAGCGCGAACTGGTGGGTGCGCGCGTGCGGGCCGAGCCTCTTCTCGTATGCCGTGGCGACGAGCCCGTGCTCGGCGGCGATGCGCTGGGCCTGCCTCCAGACGGCCGTGAGCTCGATCCGGTCGACCCGGTTGCCCCAAGGGTCCCACTGGGTCAGCACCGGTTCGCTTCGCTGGTCCGCCAGCTGCAGGTCGAACAGCTCCCCGCCGGCTCGGCCCCCTAGGTCCCGCAGGGCCGGCTCGAGGTCAGCCATCTGGTCGGCAGGCAGGGTCCGCGTGAGGTAGTCCTTGAGAAGCTGGTCCTCATCGTACTGGTTGCCCAGCTCGGGCGGGGCCTGGAAGAAGGCCATGCTGGAGAACCCCCTCACCGGGTCGATGTGATACCGGTCCGGAAACCGACCCAGTATCACATCGACCCGGCAGGACGTAGGCGTCTAGCCGGCTGGTTGGCCGACGGGGGCGGTCTGGCCGGCCGGGCTTCCGGTACTAGCTGGGCCGGTCTCGGGGCCGGCGCTCGCGCCCGGGCCGCCGGGAGTCGCCGTGGATGACGCGCCTGAGGTGGCCGTTGCGGTCGTGGCCGTGGCCGAGTGGGGGGTCTTCGTCGTGGTAGGCGACGCGGGAAGCGTGACGGACGGTTCCGCCCGCTGCGCGCCACCGACCGCCTGGCCAATCGTGGTGCCGGATGTTGTCGAGCCAGAGACCGGGTGACCGATGATGAGCTCGACTGCGGTGATGCCTGCCAGAGCAAGCACGACCCCAAGCGCGACTCCGGCCACCATGCGCACCCGGCGTCGTTCGGGGCGTTTTGCCGTCACCTCAGCCGTTGGCGCCAGTTCGGCCTCATCGGGATCATTGCGGGGCGCTCCCGCGAGGCTGTCGTCGCCGGCGCCTGTGGCCTCCGGCCCGCCTGCCACCCGCACGACGCGCAGCTGCGCTGCGGCCACCCCAAGGGAATGGGAGTAGAGCGCCGCACCAATCGTGGCTACGAGTGAGCCGACGACGGCGCCGATCAGCGTGCCGGCAACGCCTAGGAAGGACAGGGCAACGGCCGACGTTGCAGCCGCGAGTGCCCCCCCGATGACCTGGGGGACGCTCAGCCCCAAGGACACGCGATGGGAGGACGTCTCGTTGGAGGCATCGTCGGGTCGGGCAGGGCTCGACCTGGGATCGGTCCTGATGGACATGGGATTGCGCTGCTCTCAGTCGGTGATGGAGGGCGATCGTCTCCGCCCGCCTCCGTCGCCGGTCGTTCGTCATCGCACCCTAGTGTCGTCGTCCGTTGAGTCGGACCGAGTCCAAGTCTACCGGGTTCCTCAGCCACGTGCGATTGTGCGCCGAGGCGCGCAGGCGACCGTCCTGCGACACGGGATCCGATGCGGAGCTGGCGCAAGGCGTTTGACATCGTGGCGCGGCCGATCTGACACTGACTCGGATGCGGGCGCGTGGTTGGGCGTGCCCCCCATCGGAGGGCGACATGTCAGCAGAGTCAGCCACGCACGCACCGGACCCACCGGCGGCGGGTCTGGACCCGGGAGCCACCGTCCAGGAGCTGCTCACACTCGACCCGACGCGCTGGGGGCCATCATGGAGCCCGCAAAGGCTGGGCGTCGGGGCTACCTGGCCCCCGGAGCTGTTGCTGCTCGCCCGGATGGTGCAACGCTCGCAGCTGCCCTCGTCCGTCTGCATGGGCACCGAGCTCGTCCAGATCTACAACGGTGCCCTGGCCAGAGTGTTGGGGGACAAGCACCCGAATGCGTGGGGTCAGCCAATGCGCACCTGCTGGGCCGAGGCGTGGCCCCAGCTGGGGCCTCTCGTCGAGGAAGTCGTGTCGGGCGGCGGAGCGTTCACGGTCGATGAGCAGTTGTTGTTTCTCCAGCGACACGGCTATCTGGAGGAGACCTACTGGACAATGTCGCTGACGGCCATCCTCGGCAGCTCGTTCGAGCGGCTGGGTCTGCTGTTCACGGCCATCGACGTGACCGACCGGGTCGTGGCGCGACGGCGCATGCGCACCCTGCACGACCTGG
Source organism: uncultured Actinomycetota bacterium (assembly GCA_963769085.1). Lineage (GTDB taxonomy): Bacteria > Actinomycetota > Actinomycetes > Actinomycetales > Dermatophilaceae > Phosphoribacter. Next base: position 26,100 of record CAVYKM010000030.1, read on the forward strand.
CCCTGCTGCCGGTCAGCGAGCAGCGGACCCTTCCGGAGGCGTCGGCGACCGCGCTCGAGGTCCTCGGCCGCGACCGCCACGCGCTTCCCCTCGCCGCCTGTTACTTGTGGAACGGTCCTCGCTTGACCCTGGCCGGGGCTTACGGGGCCCAGATCGACGGCCGGCTGCTGCCGGCCGTGCTGGACCGCGACGCGAAGTCCCCCGTGGCTCGCGCCTTCCATGCAGGACAGCGCGAGGTGCGTCTTGACGGCCGCCGGGTTCTGGCGGAGGTCCATCGCAGTCCCATCGGGCCCGGCAAACCCCACATCGCTCGGTTGGTGCCCATCATCCAAGGCGCTCACCGTGATCCGATCGGTCTGCTGGTGCTCGGCCTCAACCCCTACCGGGCCCTTGACGGCGCCTACGCCGAGTTCACCGAGGTGGTCGGACGCCAGTTCAACACCCTCATCACCGATGTCAGCCGGTTGCTGGAAGAGCGCTCCCGGGTCGAGGACCTGGACGCCGCGCAGCAGGCGGCCACCGAGTTCTACGCCAACGTAAGCCACGAGCTGCGCACCCCACTCACCGTGGTGGCTGGGAGCCTGGACATGATCGCTGGCCAGGGCGGCACACGCACCGGTGGCGGCGGAGTCGTGGAGGCCGCCCAACGAGCGACGGCCCGGCTCGAGCACCTTGTCGAAGGGATGCTGGTCCTGGGGCGGGCCGAAGGGGGTGCCCTCGTGCCGCGCCGTGAGCCGACCGACCTGGCCCGGCTCACCCGCGATGTCGCGAGCATGTTCCAGTCCGTCCTCGACGGTGCTGGCCTGCAGTATGCCGTTGACGTGCCGGACCGACACGTCCTGGTCGACATCGACCGTGAGATGTGGAGCCAGATCCTGCTCAACCTTGTCTCCAACGCATTCAAGTTCACGCCAGCCGGCCGGATCGCCGTCACGCTCGAGTACGGCAGCGCCGATGCGGTGCTCACCGTGCAGGACACCGGCGGCGGGATTCCGGCGGACTCTCTCGAGGCGGTGTTCGAGCGCTTCCGGCAGGCCGGCACGACCCCAGCCCGCGGGGTCCCAGGCGCGGGAATCGGACTGGCGCTGGTCGCCGATCTGGCTCGCGCGCTTGGTGGCTCGGTCAGCCTGGAGTCGACTGAGGGGGTTGGTTCCCGCTTCCGCGTCGTCGTTCCGGTCGAGGGTATGCCGGACGCGCCTGGCCCCAGCACAGTGGCCGACGCACGGGGCACCACGGCGAACTCAGGACGCGCCCCCGCCGGAACACGCTCCGAAAGGTCGACCGAGCCGGACCGCGCGCGTGACCCAGCCGGCGCCGCGGCCCGGCATGCATTGGTCGTAGAAGACAGCGCCGACCTGCGGGCCTACCTGGTCACGACGCTGCAGGATCGCGGCTGGTGGGTCACCGCGGTCGAGCAGGCCGAGGATGCGGTTGGCTTGAGCGTGGCGCCAGATGTCGTCATCACCGATGTCGTCCTGCCCGGAGCCGACGGGCTGACGATGGTGAGAATGCTGCGAGCCCATCCCGAGTTCGCTTCGACGCCAATCGTGGTGGTGAGCGGTCGGGCCACACCCGAGGACATCACGGCCGGGTTGGACGCGGGGGCCGACGACTACCTCGTGAAGCCGTTCCGCACCGAGGAGCTGCTCGCCCGCCTGGAGGCCCACATCGACCTTGCGCGCCTGCGGATGGGGGCTGCGGCTGAGTCGCGTCGGCAGGTCGAGCACCTACGCCGGGCGCTGGCCAGCAACCGCGCCATCGGCACAGCCATTGGCGTGCTCATGGCCTCGGAGCGCATCACGAGCGAGCAAGCCTTCGCTCGACTGCGCCGAAAGTCGAACGCCTCCAACGTCAAGCTGGCCGCCGTAGCGGAACGGGTGGCGCTGACCGGGTCACTTCCCGACTGAACCCGGGTCTGGGGCGCCGTAGCCGCCTCCGCCGGGTGTCTCGATGACGAACACGTCGCCCGGGTGCATGGATGCCGTGTCTGCCCAGCCCAGCTGCACCCGAGTGCCGTCGGCCCGCTCGACCCAGTTGCGGCCCACCGCCCCGTCGGCGCCGCCGGCCAACCCGCGGGGCGGCGTGCGCCGCCGGCCCGCCACGATCGCCGCCGTCATCGGCTCCAGGAAACGCACCCGTCGACGCGCGCCGTCGCCCCCACGCCAGCGACCGGCCCCACCTGAGCCGTGGCGCCGCTCGAACAGTTCCAGCACGACGGGGAAGCGCCACTCCAGCACTTCCGGGTCGGTGAGGCGCGAGTTCGTCATATGCGTCTGCACGCAGTCCGTGCCGTCGAATCCCGGGCCGGCTCCGGAGCCGCCGGCCACCGTTTCGTAGTACTGGTAGCGCTCGTTGCCGAACGTGAAGTTGTTCATCGTGCCGGCGGAGCCGGCGAGCACGCCGAGGGCCGTGTAGAGCGCATCCGTGACGCACTGCGAGGTCTCCACGTTTCCGGCGACGACTGCGGCCGGGTAGCGCGGTCGCAACAGCGAGCCCGTCGGGATAATCACGTGCAGCGGCTTCAGGCATCCCGCGTTGAGCGGGATGTCGTCGTCGACGAGGGTGCGGAAGACGTAGAGCACCGCCGACATCGCCACCGCGCTGGGCGCGTTGTAGTTGTTGGGCAGCTGCGGCGACGAGCCGGAGAAGTCAAGCGTGGCCACGCGCTTGGCCTGGTCAATGGCGATTCGAACGTCGATGACCCCACCGTTGTCCATCTCATGGCGGCAGGCACCCGCGGTCAGGACGTCGATGACGCGCCGCACCGCCTCCTCGGCGTTGTCCTGCACATGCCGCATGTAGGCCTGCACGACATCGAGCCCGAAATGCTCGACCATCCCGCGCAGCTCCTGCACGCCCTTCTCGTTGGCGGCAACCTGGGCGCGCAGGTCGGCGAGGTTCTGCTCGACGTTGCGCGCGGGAAAGCGACCAGATCGCAGCAACGAGCCGGTTTCGGCCTCGAGCAGGCGCCCCGCCGAGACCAGCTTCCAGTTGTCGATGAGCACGCCCTCTTCGTCGATGGTGCGGCTTTGGGGGGGCATCGAGCCCGGCGTCATGCCGCCGATGTCGGCGTGATGCCCGCGGGACGCCACGTAGAACAAGATGTCGGGGCTTGCCGCATCGAAGACCGGTGTGATGACGGTGATGTCGGGCAGGTGCGTGCCGCCGTTATAGGGCGCGTTCGACGCGAACACGTCTCCCGGCTCGATGTGACCCGCGTTCTCGCGGGCAATGGTGCGTACGGACTCGCTCATCGAGCCCAAGTGCACCGGGATGTGCGGCGCGTTCGCGATGAGCGCTCCGGTTTGGTCGAACAACGCGCACGAGAAGTCCAGGCGCTCCTTGATGTTCACCGAGTATGCCGTGTTCGCCAGTCGCACGCCCATCTGCTCGGCGATGGACATAAAGAGGTTGTTGAAGACCTCCAGCATCACCGGGTCAACGCGCGTACCGATCGCCACACGTTCCGGCCGCGCCTCGACGCGCTCGAGGACCAGGTGAGCCTGCGCCGTAACCGTGGCGGCCCAGCCGGGGTCGGCGATCGTTGTCGCATTCGCCTCGGCGATGATCGCCGGACCGGTCACCGTTGTGCCTGGCATCATCGACTCGCGCCGATACACCGGGGTGTCGTGCCATTGGCCGGCGCTGAACATGCGCACGTCCTCCACCGCCTGCGGTGCTGCGCTCGATGTGCGCCCCGGCGGTGGCTGCAAGTCCACCCGCGCAGCCGCACCAACTGCCTCAACGGACACCGCTTCGACGACCACCGCTCGAGAAGGCATCAAGAACGAGTAGCGCTGCCGATACACCGTCTCGAACTGCTCGATCATGTCGGGCAACGAGGCGAAGTCCACCAGCAATGCCGAGTCCGTGCCCTCGTAGCGCAGGTGCACGCGACGACGTGCAGTGATCTGCCCGCTGTCGACGCCTTGGGCCATCAGATCGGCCCGCGCCGCGCGCTCCAGCTCCTCGAGCGCGTGGGCGATGGGCCGTAGGTTGTCCGCCGCCAGGCGCAGCTCGACCGTCTGCTCCCGCATGCTCGTCTGGTCGGCCAGGCCCATCCCGTATGCCGAGAGCACGCCGGCAAGCGGGTGGATGAAGATGCGCGTCATGCCGAGCGCATCCGCAACCAGGCAGGCGTGCTGGCCGCTCGCTCCGCCGAACGTGCACAGCGTGTACTCGGTGACGTCGTGACCGCGCTGCACCGAGATCTGCTTGATCGCGTTGGCCATGTTGCCCACCGCGATCTCAACGAACCCTTCGGCCACTTGCTCGGGTGAGCGTCGATCGCCCGTAGCGGCGCTGATCTGCGCGGTAAGCGCCGCGAACTGCGCTCGCACAACCTCGGCATCCACCGACTCCCGGCCGCTTGGGCCGAACACGCGCGGGAAGTAGCCGGGCTGGATCTTGCCGAGCATGACGTTGGCGTCGGTGAGGGCGAGCGGACCTCCGCGCCGGTAGCAGGCTGGCCCGGGGTTGGCCCCAGCCGAGTCCGGCCCGACTCGATACCGGGATCCGTCGAAATGCAGGACCGAACCTCCACCAGCGGCGACGGTATGGATGCTCATCATCGGGGCGCGCATGCGCACGCCAGCCACCAAGGTCTCGAAGGTACGCTCGAACTCCCCGGCGAAATGCGAGACGTCAGTGGAGGTCCCGCCCATGTCGAAGCCGATGATCTTGGGGAAGCCGGCCTCCTGCGCACTGCGCACCGCACCGACGACCCCGCCGGCCGGCCCGGACAGGATGGAGTCCTTGCCCTGGAAGCGGTGCGCGTCGGTGAGCCCACCGTTGGACTGCATGAAGAACAGCCCAACGTCGGGCAGCTCGGCTGCGATCTGCTCCACGTAGCGGCGCAGAATGGGCGAGAGGTACGCATCGGCGACGGTTGTGTCGCCGCGCGCAACAAGCTTCATGAGCGGCGACACCTCATGCGACACCGAGACGTGCTCGAAGCCGATGCGCCGGGCCAGCGCAGCGGCACGGGCTTCGTGCTCGGCGTACCGGTAGCCGTGCATGAAGACGATTGCCACCGAACGGAAGCCGTCGCGAAAGCACGCCTGCAGATCCGCCAGGGTCTGCGCCTCGTCCAACGCCAACAGGACCTCGCCGTGAGCGCCGATGCGCTCGTCCACCTCGAGCACCCGCGTGTAGAGCAGGTCGGGCAGGACGATGTGCCGGTCGAACAACCGCGGCCGGTTCTGGTACGCGATGCGCAAGGCATCGCGAAAGCCGCGGGTGATCACCAGGACGGTGGGCTCACCGGTGCGTTCCAGCAGAGCGTTGGTGCCCACGGTGGTGCCCATCTTCACCGTGGCGATGCGGTCGACCGGGATGGGCTCGTGCGATGGCACATTCAGCAGCATGCGTACTCCAGCCAGCGCCGGGTCGGCATAGCGCCGCGGGTTCTCGGAGAGCAGCTTGGCGGTGGCCAAGGTGCCGTCGGGACGTCTGGCTACCACGTCGGTGAAGGTGCCGCCCCGGTCGATGCAGAACTCCCACAGTGCCTGCTGACTCGTGGACTGCTGACTGGTGCTCGTGCTCATGGTAGGCGCGGACTCTAGCGGCTCTTCCCCGGCTCGGGCAGGACGGGCCGTCTTCCCTCCCCGTCAAGGGACAGTTATCTTCATCCTGTGAACCCAAGCGTCACTGCTCCCGGCTCGCCGGCCTCCTTGCGGGAGATGAACCGGCTCAGGGTGCTGGACGCGGTGCGGGTTCACGGCGCGCTCACTCAAGTTGAGATCGCGTCGGCAACGGGCCTCAGCCCGGCGACGGTGTCGAACATGGTCAAGGAGCTCGGCGCCGCCGGCGCGGTCGTGCTGCGCCCGAGCGTCCGCAACGGGCGCCGGGCCGTGCAGGTCTCGCTCGCCGCGGCCAGCGGGCTGCTCGCGGCGGTCGTGTTCGGGGACCGGGACGTCCAGATTGCCATCGGCACCGGAGGAGCTGCGGTGATCGGCCGCACCCGGATGCCCCTGCCGGCCAACCATCCAGCCGACGAGGGGATGGCGCGAGCCGCGCGCCTGCTCCACGAGGTGGTCGAGGCCACGGGTCACTCGATGACCGAGGTCCGTGCTGTGGGGGTTGGGCTTCCCGCCCCGATCGACACGGTGTCCGGGCAGGTGGGGTCCGACGGAATCCTGCCGGGCTGGCGCGGCGTCCGGGTGGCCCGGGCGATGGAGGAGGCAGTGCGGGCCGAGGTCCTCCTGGACAACACGGCCAACCTCGCCGCCCTCGGCGAGCTCAAGCACGGCGCCTTGCGCAACACCGCGAACAGCGTCTTCATCAAGGCCTCCTACGGGGTCGGTGCCGGGCTCATCCTTGGCGGTGAGCTCTACCGAGGCAGCGCGGGGACGGCCGGCGAGATCGGCCACGTGACAATCGACGAGGACGGTCCGGTATGCCGGTGCGGCAACCGCGGGTGTCTGGACACCTTCGTCGGGTCCGAGGCCGTCCTGCGGGCGCTGCGTCCCACCCACGGCGACCTCACGTTGCGCGACGTCATCAACCGGACACTCGCGGGGGACCCGGGGTGCATCCGCGTCCTCGGAGACGCGGGCCGGCACCTGGGCGTCGCGCTGGCCGGCCTCGTCAACCTGCTCAACCCCGAGGTCATCGCGATCGGCGGCCAGCTGGCTCGCGTCGGGGACGTGGTGCTCGGCCCGATGCGTGCGGCCATCGAGCGACGCGCGATTCCGAGCGCCGTTCACTCGGTGAGTGTCCGGGTCGGCGAGCTCGTCCCGGAGGACGCCGACGTCCTCGGGGCTCTGGCGCTCGCCGAGCAGGTGCGACAAGATGCCGACCGAGCGGCCTTGGCCGCCGGATGACGATGGGAGGCCCAACGAGAACGTCCGACCGCCTTGGTACGAAATACCGGGACACCTCCCGACGCGCTGCACAAGTCGTGACCGAATCGTTGCATTGACCGCTTGTATTCAACGCTTGACGCCAATAAGGCTGGGGAGTTGTATCGAAAGCCAGAGCCGCTCCACCGTGGTAGCGGTGCAACTTGGGCCAGGGAGACTACATGAACATGCGATTTACCCGCCTCGCCGGCGCCGCACTGGTGCTGGGCGTGTCGACTGCCGCCGTCACCGCCTGCAGCAGCAGCACGAGCAGCGGGGGAGCGACCACAAGCGCTGCGGGATCGGGGGGCGCCAAGAAGATCGCCCTGCTGCTCCCCGAGACCAAGACGGCGCGTTACGAGGCGTTCGACAAGCCGATGTTCGAGGCGGCTGTTAAGGCGTCGTGCTCGGACTGCACTGTCCTCTATAGCAATGCCGCCCAGGACATCGCCAAGCAGCAGCAGCAGGCCGAAGCCGCGCTGACCCAGGGCGCCAACGTTCTCGTCCTCGACGCGGTCGACGGCAAGGCGGCCACGACGATCGTGGCCAGCGCCAAGTCCCGCGGCGTACCCGTCGTCGCGTACGACCGCTTCGTCGCCGGCTCGGACTTCTACATCTCCTTCGACAACGAGAAGGTCGGCAAGCTGCAGGGCACCGGCTTGGTCGCCGCGATGAAGAACGCCGGCAAGACCTCCGGCGACATCGTCATGATCAACGGCTCGCCGACCGACGCCAACGCCGCCGACTTCAAGAAGGGCGCCCACAGCGTCATTGACAGCAGCGGGTACAAGGTTGTCGCCGAGTACGACACCCCCGACTGGAGCCCCGACAAGGCCCAGCAGTTCATGGAGTCCAAGGTCGCCTCGGTCAAGTCCACCCTCGTCGGGGTGTATGCCGCGAACGACGGCACCGGTGGCGGCGCCATCGCCGCACTCAAGGCCGGCGGCGTCAACCCGCTGCCGCCCGTGACCGGCCAGGACGCTGAGCTGGCCGCGATCCAGCGGATCCTCGCGGGCGACCAGGCCCTGACGATCTACAAGGCGATCAAGCCCGAAGCCGAGGGGGCCGCCAAGGCCGCCCTGGCCCTGGCCAACAAGAGCCAGCCGCAGGCTTCGACCACCAAAGAGACGGTGGCGGCAATCCTGCTCGATCCCGTCATCGTGACCAAGGACAACGTCAAGGACACGGTCGTCAAGGACGGGTTCTACAAGGTGTCCGACATCTGCACGCCTGACTTCCTCAAGGCCTGCGCCGCGGCGGCCCTCAGCTAAGCGGAGTCGGCGAAACCCGTCCCCTCACTCAGCAGGAAAGTCGACGATGACCACCACCTCCCCGGCTCCGCCCGTGCTGTCGATGACCGGAGTCTCCAAACGCTTCGGTGCCGTCCAGGCTCTCAAGGACATCGACTTCGACGTCCACGCCGGGGAGGTGGTGGCGCTCGTCGGCGACAACGGCGCCGGCAAGTCCACCCTCGTCAAGGCCATCGCCGGGGTCTACCACCCAGACGAAGGCACCATGGTCTTCGACGGGAAGAAGGTGAGCATCGGCTCGCCTGCCGAGGCACAACGGCTTGGCATCGCGACGGTGTACCAGGACCTCGCGCTCTGCGACAACCTCGACGTCGTCGGCAACCTCTTCCTGGGCAGCGAGCTTCTCCGCGGTCGGGCCCTCGACGAGGTGACGATGGAGAAGGAGTCCTGGCGGCTCCTGCGCGAGCTCAGCGCCAAGATCCCGAGCGTGCGGATCGCGGTCGCGAGCCTGTCCGGTGGTCAACGTCAGACGGTCGCGATCGCCCGCTCGCTTCTCGGTAAGCCCAAGGTCGTCATGCTCGACGAGCCGACCGCTGCCCTCGGCGTCGCCCAGACCGCCGAGGTGCTCAACCTCGTTGAACGGCTCCGTGAGAACGGCCTTGGCGTCATCATGATCAGCCACAACATGTCCGACGTGATGGCGGTCGCCGACCGGGTTGTGGTTCTGCGGCTCGGTCGCAACAACGGTGAGTTTCTCGTCAGGGAGACCACCAGCCAGGACATCATTGCGGCAATCACCGGCGCGACGACCAACGTCGTGTCAGAGCGTGCCGCCCGCCGGCCCGTTCAGGAGGAGCAGGCATGAGCCACGAGACTCGTCCCGTCGGCGGCGAAGACGCCTCGGCGACGGACACCGCGGTCAAGAGCGCCCCTGCGACGGACATCGAGTCCGCCGAGGCACTGCCCGCCGACCTTCAGGACGAGCGGCTCATCGCCAGCCAGGGCGTGCGCGGCTGGCTCTCGGCGACGGTCTCTCGGCTGCGGTCCGGGGATCTCGGCTCGTTGCCGGTCGTCGTCGGCCTGGTCATCATCTGGGCGATCTTCCAGGCGCTCAACCCGGCCTTCCTCTCCGCCGGCAACCTGGTCAACCTGACCCTGCAGAGTGCTGCGGTGGGCACGATTGCCGTCGGGGTCGTCCTGGTCCTGCTCCTCGGCGAGATCGACCTCTCGGTCGGGTCGATGAGCGGCCTGGCCGCCGCGATCCTCGCCGTGACCTTCGTCAACCAGGAGTGGCCCCCGGGAATGGCCGTCCTGGTGGCGCTGGGCTCCGGCGCGCTTGTCGGCCTCTTCTACGGGGCCGTCTACAACCGCTTCGGTGTCCCGAGCTTCGTCATCACCCTCTCTGGGTTGCTTGCCCTGCTGGGGATGCAGCTGCTCGTGCTCGGCAAGCTGGGGACCATCAACGTTTCCTTCACGTCCATCATCGTGCAGTTCGCCAACGGGCGGTTCCTGCCCCCCTGGCTGTCCTACCTGCTCGCCCTGCTCACCGCGCTGGCCTACCTGCTCTCGCGCATCCGCGTGAACCGACAGCGCGCCGCGGCGGGTCTGTCGACGATGCCGATCGGCATGCTCGTGGTGCGCGCCGTCCTGCTCGCCGTGCTTATGGTCGTGGCGGCATGGGTTCTCAACCGCGACCGAGGCGTGTCGTACATGGTTCTCACCTTCCTCGTCCTCGTGGTGGTGATGGACCTGGCGATCCGGCGCACCACATGGGGCCGCTCGGTCATGGCCGTCGGCGGCAACGTCGAGGCCGCCCGCCGCGCGGGCATCAACGTGTCCCGGATCTACCTGTCGGTGTTCACCCTGTGCGCGACCTTCGCGGCGCTCGGCGGCGTGTTCCTCGCCGCCCGCGGCGCCTCGGCCAGCCAAAGCACTGGCGGCGCTGACACGAACCTCAACGCCATCGCCTCCGCCGTCATCGGTGGAACCAGCCTCTTCGGGGGCCGCGGCTCGGCATACTCAGCCCTGCTGGGCATCCTGGTCATCCAGTCGATCTCCAACGGCCTGGACCTGCTCAGCGTGGAGTCCGCGGTTCGCTACATGGTGACCGGTGGCGTGCTGCTGCTCGCGGTCATCATCGACAGCCTGAGCCGGCGCAGCCGGGCAGCACACGGCCGCGCCTGAGCCGGAGGACTTGCCGACAGGTCAGATGATGCTGTTACTCGGTCTGTTTAGCAGCATCGTCTGACCCTTCGATGGGGGCCGTCGCGAGGCGACAGCGAGGCGGCCCGGTCAGGCGGACCGTGCTGCGCCCTGCTTGGCCAGGAAGCGCAAGCGAGCGACCCGGGCGTCCCAGGCGTACACGACGGCGGTGTCGGCGAAGCGGTCGTGCCAGGCGCGATGACGCCGGTCGGTGACGATGCCGACCAAGCCGAGGCCGAACACCAGCAAGCTCAACGGGAGCGTCACCGTGCGGATGAACGCGCCCTTCGGGCGCAGGTCCGAGCCATCGGTCTGGACCACGCGGATCCCGACGACCGCCATGCCCAGACTTCGACCGCTGACCGACCATGGGTACCAGAACCAGAGGAAGTACCACAGCGCCGCGAGGGCAGCGCTCGCCACGGGGTAGCTCGAGAGCCGGAAGTCGTGCCCGGTGACAAGCCCAACGGCATACCCGAAGACGGCGACGGCGGCGCTGAAGATCGCCGTCGAACCGGTCGCGTCGATCGCGTAGGCAGCGAACCTCGTGACCCCGCCCGCGAAGTGGCCTTGCAGGCTGACGTCCCGGTCCGCGGCCCCCACCCGAGCCGCGGCCGCGATGCCCGGTTCCGTCTCCAAGACCAGCTTGGCAGGCCCAGCCGGTATGCCGGTGGCCGGACGTCGCAGCACGCGGTTCGTCCAGCGCATCATCAAGGCGTCGAGCCCGACGCCCTGACTGCGGACGGCGTCGAGGGCCTCGGTAGCCACCCCGGAGGTCGACTTGGCAACGATCGCCCCGAGCTCGGTCTTGGCGATGAGGGCATCCACGTTGACCTTGGCGACGATCTGGTTCACATCCACGCGATCGATGAGAGCGTTGGCGTCCACCCGGGCCAGGAGCCGGTCCGGGTCGACGCGGTCGAGGAGCCGGTCCACGTCAACGCGGTCGAGGAGCCGGTCCGGGTCAACGCGGTCGAGGAGCCGGTCCGGGTCCACTCGGTCGAGGAGCCGATCGGGGTCGACCCGGTCGAGCAGAGCGTTGACATCGACCCTGGCCACCGCCACATCCAGGTCCATGTGCGCGACAAGCGCATTGAGGTCCACCTCAGCCAACAGCGCATCGAGGTTGATGTCGGCCAGCACCTCGTTGAGGTCGAGCGCGGCGACGACGAGTTCCACGAGCTCGTGGGCTAGCCGCTGCACCGGGGCATCTTCGGCCACGTCCGCGCGCAGCTCCCGGCCGGCGTCGGCGAGCGGCTCGACCACCGGCCGGGCCACAGCCCCGACGAGCTCCCCGAGCGGGCTGCCGGTAACGAAGCGCACCGCCCCTCCTGCGGCGCTCGCCACGTCGGCCGCAGCGCCCGCCACGTCAGCGGCGGCCCGACCAGCAACCGCGGCAACGCCAAGCGCTGCGTCGCGCAGCTCCCTTTCGTGCGCCTCCGCGCGCGAAGCCCGCTCGGCCATGGCCTCATTGTGGCGCCGGGTCTTGCCCACATTCTGGCCCAGGTGACTGGGGTCATGATGCGATGACAGCACTCGGGTGCTGGAGACCGCCGATGCGCCACGCCTCAAAGCCAGCCAAGGCCCTCAGCGACCAGCCAGATCCCGAAGAGGGCGAAGAGAGCGGCGGCGCCGTACCGGACCGCCCTCTCGGGCAGGTTGCGGCCGAGCAGCGCGCCGACGGCGATGGCGATCGCGTCGGCAGCGACCATGCCGAGGGTGCTGCCGATCCAGGTGCCGACCCAGTCCTCGCGGGTGGCCAGGGTGATCGTGGCGAGCATGGTCTTGTCGCCGAGCTCGGCCAGGAAGAACGCACCGCCTACTGCCCAGATCGCGCGGCCGCCGCTGCGCTGTGCCTTGGTCCGCTCGTCCTCGCTGAGCTCGTCGCCGCGCAGCGTCCACGCCGCGAACACCAAGAAGGCCAGACCAGCCGCGACCGAAACCCAATGCTGTGACGCGGCGAACGCTGCTGCGACCCAGAACCCGAGCGCAACGGACCCCAGATGCACGACCGCGGTGGCGACTGTGATGCCGATGAGCACGTCGCGGGCGCGATAACGGGTGGCGAAGGTCAGCGCCATGAGCTGACTCTTGTCGCCGAGCTCGGCGACGAAGATGACGGCAGTGCTCAGCAGCAGCGCACTCCACATCGGTTCTCTCCTCGCCTCCTGGACGAGGGAACACGTGACGCACCTTCGGCCAGGACTGCCGACAAACGCGGCAGCCGGCCACGCCACGGAGTCCGTGTGGTCCCTCGTCACGGCTGTGACGCCGAACCTCACGCCTTCAGGGTGTCAGACCCAGCTCGGGGAGCTCACCTCCCCTTCGAGAGCGTTCCCGAACGCCGTGCCAGGCGAGCTAGCGGCCCGTCTGCACACGGCATACCTGCACCTCGCCGACCTGCTATGCGTGGTCGGCGGCCTCGTACTCGTGCACCAGCGCGTGCAGCCACAGGTCCGCCCTGGCGAGGTCGAGTACCGTCCTGCCGTTATCCTCGAGCGGGCCGAGCTCCGACCGCTGGTAGCACACCGGCACCTCGGCCCCGCACTCAGGGCAGGTCAGCCAGCCCACGACGTTCTGTGGGCCTCTCGTGGCGAGCGCTCGGCCTGCGCCGCGCGTGACCTGCCGCGTGCGCCGCCATCGGCTGATGGGGCGGGCCAGGATCGTAGCCAGGTTGTGCGCCTCGCCGTACGCGAACGCCAACCCCAGCACGGCAGCCTTAGCCGGACTCGGGTCCTGGGGGATTGTGCCGGTCGCGCCCCAGGGCACCTCGAGGTCAAAAGTGGGGTCCACGTGGATCTCCAACCAACTCAGAAGGGGTGCGGCTCGTCGGTGTAAAGAGCAGACGCGTGGCTTTGCCGATACCTTCCGGCTCGCATAGCGGCCGGACCGATAGCCTGAACGGGAGAGCGGCCTGACCCGTCCCGGCCTCGGTGCTGCTGCTGGAGGCGTGGCACTGGTCTGGCGGGCGAGGCAAGGTCACCACCTCAGGGCGCAGGCTAGGAGTGTTAAGTATGCCGGCCATGACCAGCACCGAGCGGCTTTTCCTGCAGCTCGAGCGGCCCGGGTTCCCTTTCGACATCGCCGGGTTGCTCATGCTCGAGGCGGCGCCCGAGGGCCCGCTGCCGTTCGAGCAGGTGCGCGCGCTGTTCAACCAGCGCTACCACATGGCACCGCTGATGACCCGGGTCTACGCACCGGCCCCGCTGGGCGTCGGCCAGGACCGGTGGGCACAGGCGCAGGCCGTCGACATCGACGCGCACATCCATCACGCTCTGGTCCCTGAGCCCGGCGACACGGACGCCCTGCTGGCGACCATGCTCCAGCTGTCCGAGAAGCCGTTGGACCGCAGGCTTCCGCTCTGGGACGCCTGGTACCTCACCGGGATGGCGGACGGCACCGCCGCGCTGCTGATGCGCATGCACCACGCGGCCATCGACGGCATGGGGATCATGCAGCTGCAGCGAACCCTGCACGACACCAAGCCGGTGTCGGTCGACCCGAACGAGGAGCCGGTCCCGCACAGCCGCGGACATCGGCCATCCGTGCTGCGCAGGGCGCTCTACGAGATCCCCGATCGGGTCGCCATCGAGACGGCGGCCACGACCAGGCTTGCCAAGCAGGCCGGCTCGGCTGTCACAGACCTGGCCCGCACGACAGTGCGCAGAGCGGTCGGAATTGTCCCGAAGCTCGGCCCGCTGATCAGTGGCAATCCGCCGGACGAGCCAGCCCACCTGCCCGAGCTGCCCGGCTTTGTGCCGTCGCCAATCAGCCACCCGCCGCTGACCTTGTTCAACAGGCACGTCTACGACTCGACAAAGACGATGGCTGTCATCTCCCTGCCGCTGACCGAGGTCGAGCGGGTGCGAGCCGGCTTCCCGGACGTCACGGTCAACGACATCCTGCTGGCGCTGGTGACCGGCACTCTACGCAGCTACCTCGCCGCCCACGACGACCTGCCCGAGGGGCCGATCCGCACGACCTGCCCGGTGAACATCCGCCCCAGCGCCGACAAGGCCCGGCTAGGCAACCTGTTCACGACGATCTGGATCGACCTGCCCACGCACCTGAGCGACCCAGCCCAACGGCTGCTGGCCGTGCACGAGAACGCCGAGTCGGCCAAGCGCTCGCTACGCCAGACGCAGGCGTCTTGGCAGGTCTTGTCCGGGGTGGGCGACCTCATGCTCCCTGCCGTCACCGCGGCCGGGCTCTCCTTCGTCGGCCGGGCGCTGGACCTGCTGCCGCCCACCCAGAACCTGACGGTGTCCACCGTCCTGGGCTCACGCAAGCCGATCTACCTCGCCACCCGCAAGATCACCCACCAGTTCGCCCGGACCATCATCTGTCCGCCGATCACCCTGTTCATCTGTTCGGTCACCTACAACGGCTTCGTCGACTTCAGCATCACGAGTGTCGCGCAGCTGTGCCCCGACCCCAAGACGCTGACCGAAGGTCTGCAGACCGAACTGGACCGGCTGCTGGCGAGCGCGTCCTGACCCGCCCAACCCACCCTGGCCGCCGATGGCCAGCCAGCCCTGAGCGCCTAGCGAGCTGGCCGGCATACGCGTCGGTATGCCGGCCGCCCACCCTCGGCTTGGTGTGAAACTCGTCACCGCGGCCACCACCGCGCACCGGTCGGGGACCATTGCCACACTGGTTCGCCGCACTACCCAGCGGGTGACTCCGGTACTGTCGGCTCACTCGGACCAGCGAAAGGACGTGCAGTGGCCCCAGACGTCGAGAAGGCATTGGACCAGGCCGGACTCACCAACCCCCACGTCCGCGCGTACGTGCGTGAGTGGGCTGACCACACTGGCGCTGAGCGGGTCGAGGTCATCAGCGCGAAGGACGACGCGCGGCTCATCGAGGAGTCGCTAGCCGCCGGCGAGATCCTGCCTGCCGGCGAGGACATCTACTACTCGCGCAGCTACTCGAAGGACACGGCCCGCTCCGAAGAGCGCACCATCGTCGCGACGAACAACCCGTCCGACAAAGGCGCCTACAACAACTGGCGACCGGCCAGCGAGATGAAGGCGCTGCTCAAGGACAAGATGCGCGGCCAGTCCAAGGGCAAGACGATGTACGTCATCCCCTACCTCATGTCACCGCACGGGTCGCCGCTCGAGCCGTATGCCGTAGGCGTGGAGCTGACCGACCACCGCACCGTCGTGCTGCACATGATCCGGATGGCCCGAGTCGGGGTGGAGCACGTCGAGGGGCTGGCCAACCCGGACATGTTCGTGCGGGCCGTGCACGTGACGGGTGACCTGCCCAACCTCGGCCAGGGAACCCCCGACGACCAGCGCTACTTCGTCACCGTGCCCGACGAGCGCACCATCCTGCACTTCGGGTCGTCCTACGGCGGAAACGCCTTGCTGGGCAAGATCGCGCACGGGCTGCGGCAGGCCTCCTACGACGGCTGGGCGTCCAAGCGCTTCCTTGTCGAGCAGTTCATGCTCATCGGCATCGAGGACAACCAGACCGGCAAGACCTACCACATCTGTGGCGGCTTCCCGAGCGCCTCGGGCAAGACCAACCTCGCCATGATGCTCGCCCCCGACGTTCTCGGCGACCGGTACAAGGTCACCTTCTACGGCGACGACATCGCGTGGCTGTGGGTCAACGAGGACCATAAGAAGCTCTTCGCGATGAACCCCGAGTACGGCGTGTTCGGCGTGGCCAAAGACACCAACGAGACTACCAACCCGATCGCGCTGCAGTCGGTCGGCCCGGGCACTGGGACACTGTTCACCAACGTCGCGTACAACCCGGACACCCAGGAAGTCTGGTGGGAGGGCCGCACGCCTGCCCCGCCGGAAGACGTGACGGGTTGGCTGGACTGGAAGGGCGAGCCCATTTCGGAGCGGCCGGAGGGCAACACCGAGCCGTGGGCGCACCCGAACAGCCGGTTCACCACGACGCTGGCTAACGTGCCCAACATCGCGGGTGACTTCGAGGAACCGATGGGCGTGCCGATCGACGCCATCATCTTCGGCGGCCGGACCAGAGACCGCGAGCCGCTCATCCGCGCGATCATCGACATCGACGAAGGGGTCTACGACGGCTTGACGCTTGGCGCTGAGGCGACCTTCGCCGCGGAGGGCGTGGAAGGCCAGCTGCGCTACGACCCCATGTCCATGCGCCCGTTCATGTCCTACCCGGAGGCCGAGTACGCGCAGCACTGGCTCAACATCGTGGGTGCCGCCGACGACCGGCCCATCTTCGCGCACGTCAACTGGTTCCAGCGTGATCCGGAAGACGGTCACTTCCTCTGGCCGGGCTACCGCGACAACCTGCGGCCGCTGCTGTGGCTCATGCAGCTCAAGAACGGCGAGGTCACCGGCCGTCAGACGCCGGTCGGGATCCTCCCCACTGAGGAGGAGCTCAACCTCGTCGATGTCGACATCACGCCGAGCGACCTGCAGAAGCTGTTGACCATCGACGTCGAGCGCTGGCGCCAGGAGACCGGCTTCCGGGAGACGCATCTCGCCCAGTTCGAGGGCCTGCCCGAGGAGATCTGGGACGCGCACCGCCGAGTCGCGGCCGCTTTGGAGGCCGAGGCGTAGCGAAGCACCGACCTACTGCGCCGCACAGCGACGACCGTTGGTCGGAACGAGCGCGTCAAAGACCGGCGTGTTGCTCGCCAATGGTCGTCGGTGTGCAGTTCAGCGTCACTGTGAGCGGGCCGTTGCGGCTTTGGCCTTCAATGGGGCCAGGCGCCCGTCTGTCAAGGCGCTCAGGCGAGCGGCCAAGAGGGAAAGACGTTCCTCAAGTTCGCGCCCGGCTACGGGTTCGTCCCGCGTGGAGGTGTTAAGGAGCCGCGCCAGGTCGGTCTCGCCGATCTCCTGTAGTTGAGCCGCAAGTTCGGGACGCGACAATGGAAAGACTCCTGCGCCCAGCAGTAGCGCACGCGCTAGATGTGAAAGGGCGAACCGTGTTTCCTCGTCGGCGGCATCGAGGTCCCCCATCTGTAACAAGTCCTGGGCGGCTCGGCATCTTCGGGCGGCGAGATCGAGCTTCGGCTTGACGTTGGGCCAGGGAGCCCGATCCAACAGCTCCCTTCTCAGGACTGCCCAGGCCTGTCGGCCCTTGACTGGCTTCCCGTAGCGAAGAGCCCATTGCGCGAAGTCGTCGCCGCCCAATGCCAGTCGTCGAAACTGGTCGACGGAGCGCCGTATCACCTGAATTCGGCCGACCGGAGAGCTGGAGTGGGGACTGCCGACAACCAACAGGTCTAGGTCACTTGTGGGTTCGGTCTGGGTTCCCCTTGCCCACGAACCGACGAGCACCACGGCGGTCGGCTGACCGTTTCCTTCGTCGCGAAGGAGAGAGCGAATGTACCTGCGTTCTTCGAGGTCGATCGTCGAGGGATTCACGCCTTGCCTCCGAGGAGGCTAGCAACGGCCTCGATGTACTCCTCGGTGAGAACCTCGATACTCTCGGCGGTTACGGAGGAAGGCGGTGTCGTTTCTCCGTACGCGTGGGCCTTTCTTAGCTCATTTGGATTCCGAAGTAACGTCGAAACGTCGGGGAGAGCGTTAGTTGCATGAAGCTGGGACGCCAGGGCGGCTTTTCTCTGATGGCTGCGCTGCCAATCGGTGGCGGTCTGATCTGCAGCGGCTACGACCGCATTCTCCAGCGCGTAGAATGCGTACATTGTAAGGTCAGACCAGTCCACCGGTTCGATCCAGGCAGCCGGTACGCGAGCAAGCTGCTCCCGCGCCAGGCCCAGCCGTTCCGTTGGTGTCACGCGTGGGAGTTTAGTTCAGCGGGTCCCAGCTAGGTCCCAGCCGATCGTCAGCCCGAGGCCCTGAGAGCTAGTAAAGCCAGATCGTCGGTCAACGCGCCGTGGCTGTGTTCCTGGGCGGCAGTAACGAGCTGGTCCAGGAGCAGTCTCGGGCTGGTGTCCTCCCCCGCCACCAGGTTCGCCACGCGGTCCGCGCCGAACAGGTCGCCGTTATTGCGGGCCTCGGTGAGCCCATCCGTGAACAGGATGAGCGAGTCACCCGGGCCCAGGCGAAGGGACGTCTCGCGCAGGTGAGGGTCGGGGAACAGGCCTAGCGCGCTGCCGGGGAACCCAACCGGTTCGACTCGACCGTCGAAACGACGCAGCAGCGGAGGAGGGTGCCCGGCAAGACTGAGCTGCAGGTCCACGGTCTCGTCGGTTGGGTGGCAGACGGCAAAGACCAACGTGCAGAAGCGCTCCGGGTCGCCTTCCCGCAGCAGGGCCTCGTTGAGCTTGGTCAGCACGCGGCTGGGTTGCGGATCCTCAAGGGCAAGCGTTCGCAAGGTGTAGCGGATCAGTGAGGTCGTCGCAGCGGCCTCGGCGCCTTTGCCGCTGACGTCGCCGAGGACGACTCCCCAGTGGCACGTGCCAAGAGGGAAGACGTCGTAGAAGTCCCCTCCGATCTCGTGCCCTCGGCCGGCCGCCTCGTAGCGCGCGGCGAGGTCGCATCCGGGAATCCTCGGCAACGGCGTTGGCCGGAGGCTGGACTGCAGGGTGGCGGCAATGCGGGTGCGCTCCTGCAGCAGGCTGCGCAGCTGGGTCTCAGACTCGCGGCGGGCCGTGACGTCGCGCAGCAGCACCAGATCGCTGGAGCGGGCCCGGCCGGACGGGTCGGGCAGCGGCAGACGCCGCACGTCCAAGGCACGGAGGACACCGTCAACGGTCACGCTGATCTCAGTGTCCCTGACCGCTTCCCTGGTCGTGGCATCGCGTGGTCCCGGGCCGGTCGTCGGGTTCGCCGACGAGGGCGCGGGCAGGAAGTCGTCGAGGTTACGGCCAATGAGCTCGACCCGAGTGCGGCCCAGCATCTGTTCGCCTGCGGGGTTGACGTCGCTGATCCGTCCGAACGCGTCGCTCAGGATGATCGCGTCCGGACTGGTGGCC
This sequence comes from uncultured Actinomycetota bacterium, assembly GCA_963769085.1. Lineage (GTDB taxonomy): Bacteria > Actinomycetota > Actinomycetes > Actinomycetales > Dermatophilaceae > Phosphoribacter. Next base: position 45,284 of record CAVYKM010000030.1, read on the forward strand.
ACGACGAGCCTCCAGGCGATCGAGGAGAGGTTGAGCAGCCGTTCGCGGAACAACCCCCACACGAGCACCGCCCCGCAGAAGACCATGAGGAACGGGGTCAGGTCGAGCCGCTCGAACGGGCCAACCTCGAGGTTGTACAGCAGGTTCGCCACCCACGGCAGCACGGCGGCGGCGACAAGGACAACCGCGGCGACCCGGTACTCCCGTGACAGCCGTGTCATGCTGCGCACGAAGATGACCATCGCCGTCAGGATCATGGCGTAGGCATAGACCAGGTGCACCCAGAACGCCGGGCCAGCGCCCACCACGGGAATCTCGTCGCCGCCCGTGCCGGGTAGGTAGTAGCGCACCAGGTCGTGAGTGGCCGGCAGCGCCAGCAGCATCCAGATTGCCAACGGCTCGAGCGCCAGCAGAAGGAGCAGGCGACGGGTGACCACCCGCTCGAGCCTGGTGTACTGCAGGACGAAGACCAACCATGCCGGGGCCAGCAAGCAGATGCCGACGTACTTCAGGTCCCCCCAGCGGCCTCGGGTGGCCAGGTCGGTCGCGGACAGCTCCAGGGCGTATGCCGTGGCCCACCAGGCGGCGGACAGCAGCAGCACCGCCAGGCTCAGTCCGGCGGCGGCTTCCCGCCGTCGCCACACATAGATCGCCAGAGCCGACAGCACGACCGCGGCCATCAGTGTCAAACCGGTCAGCAACCCGAAGATCACGTCAACTCCAAGCCCAGCGCACCGCGACGCTGTGCTGCGAACGCAGCATCGCAGGGTCACCACCCCGAGGAGCGCTGGACATGCGGGCCACGTGTCAACGCTAGCCATCGTCGCGGTGCCGCGCCGTCGTGTTTACCATGTCCTGACACTGGCGTGTCGGGCATTCCGGCTCGAACGCGGCCAGACTCCTCAGCCTAAGGTGAGTCATGACCATCTCCCGCTCCCGCGCCCGCCTTGCCGGGCTGCTCGTTGCTGGCGTCGCGGCGGTCGCGCTGGTCGCGGTTGCACCCGCACCAACCGCCGCAGCCGACCACGGACGCCGGCTCTATGTCGCCATCGGGGACTCCTACTCGGCTGGTGTGGGCACGACTGGCCCGGTCACCGACCCCACGTGCTACCGCTCGCCGTTCGGCTATCCGCCGCTTGTCGCCCAGCAGGCCGGCTGGCGGCTGGACTACCAGGCCTGCGGCGGTGCGACGACCGGCGACGTGCTGAGCTCGCAGCTCGGCACGCTGTCTGCCGACACCGACTACGTAACCATCGGTATCGGGGGCAACGACATTGGCTTCATACCCGTCCTGCAAGCCTGCGGATCCACTGACCAGCGTGACTGTGATGACGCGCTGGCCAAGGCACGCCAGGCCCTGTCCCTCCTGCCCGACAGCCTCGACAGGGTGTACGACCGGGTCGCGAAGAAAGCGCCCAACGCGCGGGTTGCCGTCGTCGGCTACCCACGCCTGTTCGACCGCAGGGACTGCAGCCCACTGATCGACGTGACCCGCCCGGAGATGCGCAACCTCAACGCCGTCGCGGACGAGCTGAGCCGGGTGATTGAGAAGCAGGCGCACGAGGCGAGGTTCCAGTACGTGGACGTGCGGGACGAGTTCGACGGCCACGCCATCTGCACCCCAAAGCCGTACATCAACACGCTCATCCCGCCGCCCTCCATGTGGTTCGTGGACTCCTTCCACCCCAACCGCGACGGGTATGCCGCGTACGCCCGCGAGGTGTCGGCGTCGCTCACCCACCGCGACAGCGACCGGCCCTGGTGACCGGCTGAGCCATCACCACACGCCGCGACGGTCGCCGGGAGCGGCTCGCGCCATTCCCCGATGCGAAAAGGCGGAGCGCCCGCTATGGCCGAACGGCTGACGGCCGGATATGCTTGGCATATCAAGCGCAGCGCTCAGAATGCCACCCTGAACGCGCTAAGCAGCTGAACCCACGGCATACCCCTATCCGTCTTCGCAGACTCCGAGGTCACCATGAGCATCATCCCCGACAGCATCCCCAACGCCCTGACCAGTCCAGGCTTCTTCACCGCCTTCGAACCCTCCCGCATGGTCGTCGAGAACAGCGCGCTCGCGCTGGCGACGCCGCTGCTGGTGCGCCAGCAGCGCACATCGCAAGGCCACCCCATCCTCATGGTGACTGGCGCGCTGAGCACGAACATCGGCACCAACCAGATGCGCCGCGTGCTCACGCGGATCGGGCACCACCCGCACACCCCGCCCAACACGACGATGTTCCACAAGCCCATGCGCATTCTCGAGATCGTCCAGGAAGAGACCGAGAAGCTGTACGAGCAGTACCGCGAGCCGATCACCCTGGCTGGCTGGTGCATGGGCGGCGTCTTCACGCGGATGACCGCGCAGGCCATCCCGGACAAGGTCCGCCAGGTCATCAACATGGGCACCGCCCGGACCGCGGTGTGGTACCCCAAGGAGCTGAAGTCGGCGGCCGAGCCGCTTCCGGTGCCGTCCACCGTCATCTACTCCCGCACCGACGGGATGACCTACGGCGCCACGTCTGCGAGCCGGAGGGTCCGCAGGTCGAGAACATCGAGGTGCTCTCCAGCCACTGGGGCATGGCCAACCACCCGCACACCCTGCACATCGTCGCCGACCGGCTGGCCCAGCCCCTGGGCGAGTGGACGCCATACCCGGGACTTGCGAGGCCGCCCAGGACGAAACCAGCCCCGAGACCGCCGCCGCGGCCTGACCGAGAGGTCCTTCGCGGCGAAGCCTGGTAGCCGTCGGTAGGCTCGGCCCATGCCGAACGGCCTGCTGATCGTGCACGTGGATGTCGCGGTAGTGCCGGATCGTGTCGACGCGTTCCTCGCCGCCACGGACGAGAACGCGCGGGCGAGCCGCGATGAGCCAGGCGTCGTGCGCTTTGACGTGCTGCGCGACCGCGACGACCCGGCCCGAGTCGTGCTCGTCGAGGTCTACCGGGACGATGCGGCGGCCGCCGCGCACAAGGACACCGCGCACTACCAGACCTGGCGCGACGCGGTGGCGCCGATGATGGCGCGGCCGCGGACGAGCACACGTTACGTGAACCAGTCGCCGGACGACGCGGACTGGTGACGCAGTGGCGGTTCGCCTCGACGTCGTCGACGGCGGCGGACATCCGGTTCGGTGCCGGCCGGGTCGGTGAGGTACCACGGGCGTTGGCCGACCTGGGAGTGACCCGGGTCTTCCTGGTCACCGGCCGCGACCGCTCGCGGTCCGACGCTGTGGCGGCGAAGCTGGCCGAGGCGGGTATGCCGGTCGCCCGGTTTTCGATCGCCGGTGAGCCCTCCGTCGAGGTGGTTCGTGAGGCACTGGCCGCACTGGTCGAGTCAGGCAGCGACGGAGTCCTCGGCTTCGGCGGGGGCAGCGCGCTGGATGTCGCCAAGGCGCTCGCCGCGCTGGCCGGCTCGCGCAGCGACCCCATCGAGCATCTCGAGGTCATCGGTGCCGGACGCCCGTTGACCGGGCCCGCGCTGCCGTGCGTCGCCGTCCCGACCACGGCCGGCACCGGCTCGGAGGTGACCCGCAACGCGGTCCTGTCCGGCGACGGTGTCAAGGCGAGCCTGCGCAGCCCGCACCTGCTGCCCAGGGTGGCCGTGGTCGACCCGGACCTGCTGGCTGGCCTCACGAGGCCGGTGATCGCCTCCAGCGGGATGGACGCGCTGTCCCAGCTGATCGAGCCGTTCCTCTCGCTGCGGGCGAACCCGTTCACCGACGCGTTGGCGCGAGACGGGATACACCACTCGTCCCGGTCCTTGCTGAAGGCCTATCAAGGCGGGACCGCGGATCCCGACGTGCGTGAGGACCTCGCGTTGGCCAGCCTGTTCGGCGGGCTGTGCCTGGCCAACTCCGGCCTGGGGGCGGTGCACGGCTTCGCCGCTGCCATTGGGGCGCGGCTCGGCGCACCGCACGGGGCAGTGTGCGCGGCGCTGCTCACCGCGACGATGGACGTCAACCTGCGGGCCTTGCGCAGCAGGGCAGCGGAGCATCCGGCCCTGCCGCGGATGGCCGAGGTCGCCGCACTGTTGAGCGGCCGCCCGGCCGCGTCAGCGGAGGACGGCATCGTCTGGCTGGAAGCCCGCACCGCAGCGCTTGCGGTCAACGGACTGCGCAGCTTCGGCCTCGATGACGCCCTGGTGGCGCAAGTGGTCGACGACGCCAGGCGAGCGAGCAGCATGCGGGCCAACCCGATCGAGCTCACTGACGACGAGCTGCACGAGATCGTCGAGCGCTCAATGTAGCGAGGTTTTCGAGATGTTACCGGCCCTCGTCAGCGTCGCCGATCAAGCGGCCGAGGAGGGTGATGATCTGATCGAGTTTTACATGCGCCTCGGTTAGTGACTGCTCGTGCCGGTCGAGTTGCTCATTGTGCTGAGATTGCGTGATCGCTAGGGCCTGAATGGTGTGCTGCTGGGCGCGCAGCGTCAGTGCCATGTCGGCCAGATCCCGGTCGCCGCTGGCGCGCAGTCCGGCCTCTACGCCCAGCCGCTCCTCGATGGCGGCGATGCGACGCTCCAACTCTTCCAGGCTGCTCATACCGTGGTTCCTTGCCGGCGGGCGCCTCGGGTGCCTTACGCGAACTGAGGCGCCAGCGAGTCTAGCCAGGCGTACCAGCCGTCCAGGCCCTGGCCCGTGCGGGCGCTCACGTGCAGGATCGTCGCTGTCGGGTTCACTGCCCGGACGTTGCGCCTCGAAGAGGCCGAGGTCCACGTCCAGGTGCGGCAGCAGGTCGATCTTGTTCACCAGGACCAGCTGGACCGACCGGAACATCACCGGGTACTTCAGCGGCTTCTCCTCGCCCTCGGTCACCGCCGAGACCATGACCTTGTGGTGCGCACCCACGTCGAACTCGGCCGGGCAGACCAGGTTTCCGACGTTCTCGACGAGCACGACGTCGAGGCCGTGGCGAGCTGCAGCCCGCGCAGCCCCCTGGCCACCATCGGCGCGTCGAGATGGCACTCCCCGCCGAACCCGGCCGCCGTGTTCACCAGGCTGACCTGGGCGCCCAGCCCACCCAGCCGGTCGGCGTCGAGCGAGGTCTCGATGTCGCCGACGACGACCCCCGCTCGCCGCGCCGGCCTCTCTGCAGGTGCGCGAGCGTCCGCGCGAGCAGGGCGGTCTTGCCCGCACCCGGCGAGGACATGACGTTGACGCATCGGACGCCCGCGGCGTCGAAGGCGGCCCGGTTCGCCTCGGCCGCGGCGTCGTTCTCGCTGAAGACCCGCTCGAGCACCTGGACCCGCTCGACACCCGTGCGGTATGCCGAGTGGTCGCCGTGGACCTCGTGCCCGTGACCGCTCGTCGCACCGGAGTCCGCCGCGCCGTCATGACGTTCGTGGGCTCGTACGGGTGCTCGTCGTGGACGTGGCTGGTCCCGTCGTCGTGCCGGTGAAACCGTCCCATCGCTACCGTCCCTCCTGGCGAGCGCCCGCCTCGGCGACCGGCGACACCGCCTCGTCCTCGATCTCCACGGCAGTCACGAGCAGCTCCTCGCCGCCGACCACCGTCGTGTCGACCGATCCGCAGCGCGCGCAGGCGATGGACACGTGGTCGTCGAGCGTGGTCTCGCCCCGAGCAGCGGCGGCAGCGAAGCGACACCGGGATGTGGTCGATGTTCAGCCGCGAACCGGCCAGGGCCGTCTCCTCGGTGACCAGCCGCCAGCAGTGGACGAGCGTCTCGGGCACCACCTGGCGCAGCTGGCCGATCGCCAGGTCGACCCCGATCACCGGGCGGCCCTCGCTGGCCCGTTCGACGATGCCGTAGATCGACTGGCACAACGACAGCTCGTGCATGCCCACAGGGTGTCACGACAGCAGGAGTCCTCCCTAACCGAGCGCAGCAGGGCAGACTCACGGTGTGCGTCGCGTCCGCCTCGAGATCGTCGTCACCGGGCTTGTCCAAGGCGTCGGCATGCGGCCGTTCCTCGCCCGGCTGGCAAGTGAGCTGGGTCTCGCCGGGCAGTGCTCGAACACCTCGTCCAGCGTCCACGTCGACGTCGAGGGAGATCCCGAGTCGGTGGCCGCCTTCGCGCGACGGATCCGGGTCGACGCGCCCCCGCTCGCCGTGGTCGACTCGGTCCGCACGCAAGCGGCACCCCCAACCGGCGTCGCAGGGTTCACCATCGTCGAAAGCGCCACCGATGCTGGCCGGCGCACCCTGGTCGCAGCCGATACCGCCCCGTGCGAGGACTGCCTGCGCGAGCTCGCCGACCCGGCCGACCGCCGTTACCGGCACCCGTTCATCACGTGCACGAACTGCGGGCCGCGGTTCACCATCACCCTCGACCTGCCCTACGATCGGCCGGCGACGACCATGGCCGGGTTCCCCATGTGCCCGGCCTGCGCGGGCGAGTATGCCGACCCGCTCGACCGGCGCTACCATGCGCAACCCATCGCGTGTCACGACTGTGGCCCGACCCTCGCCATCGTGAGGCCCGACGGCACGGTCCTTACCCGACATGCCGACGAGGCCCTCGCCGCAGCGCAACACGCCCTCGCCGCCGGGCGGATCGTCGCGGTCAAGGGCATCGGCGGATACCACCTCGCGTGCGATGCCAGCGACCCCCGAGGCCGTTGCCGGGCTTCGCGAGCGCAAGCGCCGCCCCGACCAGCCCTTCGCCGTCCTCGCCGCCGACCGGCATACCGCGGAGCTGGTCGCCGAGCTCAGCGAGGGCGCAATCCGTCTCCTGCGTAGTCCGGCCCGGCCCATCGTCATCGTGCCTCGACGTCGGCCCTCGGCCGAGCTGGTCTGCGAGCTGGTGGCCCCTGGCCTGGACGACCTAGGGCTGCTGCTGCCGTACTCGCCGGTCCACGTCCTGCTCATGCAGGGCCCCAGTGCCCGACCCGTCCTGGTCATGACCTCGGGTAACCGCAGCGGTGAGCCGCTGTGTGTCGACGACGACGACGCCTTGGCGCGGCTCGGCCACATCGCCGACCTCTTCCTCACCCACAACCGGCCCATCGCGGTCCCCTGCGAGGACTCGGTCATGACGCTCGACGCCGACGACCGGCCGCTGCCGGTGCGTCGCTCACGCGGCTACGCCCCGCTGCCGCTGCAGCTGGCCGAGCCCGGTGCGGAGCGCGGCCAGGTGGTGCTGGCGGCCGGTGCCGAGCTGAAGAACACCTTCACCCTTGTCCGCGACGGGCTGGCCTTCGTCTCGGCCCACGTCGGTGACCTCGGCAGCCTCGAGAGCCGGGTCGCCCATGAGCGCGCCGTGGCGCAGGCGGAGCGATTCCACGAGGCGACCGCAGACCTCGTCGTCGCCGACCTGCACCCGGCATACCAGAGCCGGGCCTGGGCGACCGCCCGCAGCGCGGCTCTTGGCGTCCCGCTGCTGGACGTCCAGCACCACCACGCCCACCTCGCCGCGCTCGGCGGCCGAGCACGGGCGGCTCGACGAGCCGCTCGTCGGGCTGGTCTTCGACGGGACGGGATACGGCTGCGACGCGACGATCTGGGGCGGGGAGCTGCTGCGGCTGGCGGACGCCGGCACGCGCTGCGAGCGCCTGGGCCACCTTGCCACGCTGCCGCTGCCTGGCGGCGACGCCGGCGTGCGCAACCCGGTGCGGATGGCCGCCGCGGCGATGGCCGCATCGGGTCTGCCGGTCACGCGGGCACCCCGGTCGCCGAGGCGCTCACCGACACGAGGCCCGGCTGCTGGCCGCGCTCCCGCACACGACGGCGGGGTGGGTGGCGACGAGCAGCGTCGGTCGGCTGTTCGACATCGTGGCCGCCATGCTCGGCGTGCGCCACCGGGTGACCTACGAGGCCCAGGCCGCCATCGAGCTGGAGACGCGCGCCACCCGGTGGCTGCGCGCGCGCGGCGGCCGCACGGCATACCTCGACCGCACGCTCGTGCAGCGCTGGGGGCTTGGTATGCCGGTCCAGGCCACTGGCGGGGAAGCGGCCGTTCTGGACCCGCGGCCCGTCCTGGCCGGCGTCGACGACGCGGTCAAGGCGCATGCCGACATCGGGGAGGTGGCGCTACGCCTTCCACGTCGGCGCTCGCCGACGAGCGCCGCCGAGCTGGCGGCCCGGGCGACACCGCCGGCGGGCACCGTCGGCCTCACCGGCGGCGTCTTCCAGAACCGGCTGCTCACCGCCCTGACCAGCGCCGCCCTGGCCGACCGGGAGCTGCCAGCCGCTCACCCACCGGCTCGTGCCGCCCAACGACGGCGGGCTGTCTCTCGGCCAGGCCGCCGTCGGTCTGGCCCACCTGCGCCGGCAGGCTGAGGGCCCCCGTAAGCCGCCGAGTGGTCAGTAGGTGCTGTTTCCGGTGCTCATAACTGCATCTGCGGACCTCTCGCGGGGTAGGGTGAAGGCGCGGGACGCACCATACCCTGAAGCCATGACGATGCCACCAGGACGCCGCGGATGATCGAGCGGACCGGTCCGGGCCACCACGTGACGAGATCGGCGGCATACGACCGAGCCGACGCGTTCCGCCGGCGTCAGCCTCGCCTGACCGATGACGTGATCACGCTTGCCCACGGCGCGGGCGGCTCGGCCTCGGCGGCCCTGCTCGAGGCGGTCTTCCTCGGCGCGTTCGGCAACCCGCTGCTGGACCCGCTCGGTGACAGCGCGGTCCTGCCGGTCCCGGACGGGGAGCGGCTCGCCTTCACGACAGACTCCTACGTCGTCACGCCGCTGCACTTCGCCGGCGGGTCGATCGGGCACCTGGCCGTCCACGGCACCGTCAACGACCTGGCCGTCATGGGTGCGGTGCCCCGCTGGCTGTCGGTCGCCTTCGTGCTCGAGGAGGGGCTGCCGATCGACGAGCTCCGAGGTGTCGTCGAGGACATGCGAGCCGCTGCCGAGACTGCTGGGGTGGCGCTGGTGACCGGTGACACCAAGGTCGTTCCCCGGGGTGCGGCCGACCGGATGTTCGTCACCACGAGCGGGGTGGGGACCATCCCGCGCGGGCCGCGAGCTCGGTGCGAGCCTGGTCCGCCCCGGCGATGCCGTGCTGCTGTCCGGCACCATGGGCCAGCACGGCATGGCGGTGCTGCTCGCCCGGGGTGACCTGGCGATCGAAGCCGACATCGCCTCGGACACCGCTCCCCTTGCTGGCCTCGTCTCCGACCTGCTCGCGGCCGCGCCGGGCACCCGATGGATGCGCGACGCCACCCGGGGCGGGGTCGGCACGGTGTGCAACGAGCTGTCGCGCACCGCCGACGTCGGCGTGGTCCTGCAGGAGGAGGCGCTGCCGGTGCTGCCGGCCGTGCGCGGGGCCTGCGACCTGCTCGGCATCGACCCCTTGTACGTGGCCAACGAGGGGCTGCTCGTCGCGGTGGTCCCCGCCGAGGAGTGTGACGTCGCTCTCGCGGCCTTGCGCGCGCACCCACTGGGCAGTCACGCTGCCATGGTCGGCGAGATCGTTGCCGACCCGGTCGGCATCGTCGCGCTGCGCACGTCGTTCGGCGGCACCCGGCTCGTGGACATGCTCGTGGGAGATCCGCTCCCCCGAATCTGCTGAGAGTTCTGCCCAGGAGGCGCTCATGTGCTTGGGGATTCCCGGGCAGGTCGTGGACATCGTCGACGCCGACGAGTTCCTGGCCAAGGTCGAGGTGTCCGGCGCGCAGCGGACCGTGTCGGTGCGGCTGCTCGCCGACGAAGGGGTGCACCCAGGCGACTGGGTCCTCGTGCACGTCGGGTTCGCCATGGCGAAGATCGACGAGGACGAGGCCGCCGCCACGTTGGGTCAGCTGGCGGCCATGGGCCGCGAGTACCGCGACGAGGTCGACTCGTTCCGCTCCAGCGACCTGTGAGCCGGAGGCCGTGGCATGAAGTTCGTCGACGAGTTCCGAGACCCCGCGGCCGCTCGAGCCCTGGTCTCGTCCATCGCGGGCATCGCGGGTGAGGACCCAGTTGCCTTCATGGAGATCTGTGGCGGGCACACGCACACGATCTACCGCCATGGCCTCGAGCACCTGCTGCCTGCCAACGTCGACCTCGTCCACGGACCGGGCTGCCCCGTGTGCGTCATCCCCATGGGCCGGGTCGACGACGCGATCTGGCTGGCCGAGCAGCCGGGCGTGATCTTCACGACCTTCGGGGACATGCTGCGGGTGCCCGGGTCGCAGGGCGCGCTGCTGCATGCGAAGGCTCGCGGCGCCGACTGCCGGGTCGTCTACTCTCCGCTGGACGCCCTGAAGATCGCCGTGGACAACCCGGACCGCGACGTCGTCTTCTTCGCCGTGGGGTTCGAGACGACGGCTCCGTCGACCGCCGTGACCCTCGCGCGCGCAAAGGCGTTGGGGCGTGCGCAACTTCTCGGTCTTCTCCAACCACGTGACGATCGTGCCGCCGATCACGGCGATCCTGGACTCTCCGCAGCTGCGGTTGGACGGGTTCATCGGGCCCGGCCACGTCTCCACCGTCGTCGGCACGGAGGTCTACCGGTTCGTCGCGGACGAGTACGGCAAGCCGCTCGTCGTGGCCGGCTTCGAGCCATTGGACATCCTTCAGTCGGTCCACATGCTGCTGACCCAGCGGCGCGAGGGCCGCTGCGAGATCGAGAACCAGTACGCGCGAGTGGTCCGCAAGGAAGGCAACCCCCAGGCCCTGGCTCTGCTGGCCGAGACCTTCCAGGTCCGCCCGTCGTTCGAGTGGCGCGGCCTCGGGACGATCCCGAACTCGGGGCTGAAGGTCCACCGCGACTATGCCGACTGGGACGCCGAGGAGCGCTTCGACATCCCCGGTTCCCGGGTGCCCGACCCCAAAGCCTGCCAGTGCGGCGAGGTCCTGCGCGGGCTGCTCAAGCCCTGGGAGTGTCGCGTCTTCGGCACCGCCTGCACGCCGGCCACGCCGATCGGCACGTGCATGGTGTCGTCCGAAGGGGCCTGCGCGGCGTACTACACGTTCGGGCGACTGGAGCGCTGAGGTCACGGCGGGCTGAATCGCGACCGTTGACCGACCGAGGCAGACCGGCTGGCGCGTGACGGCCCCCTACGGCCGCTTTGCGGTTTCGCCCCCCGCCGCGGGGGGTCTCCTAGGGCTAGCGTTACTCGCGAGTAACATCTTGGAAACTCCAAGGAACTGTCCGTTCTGCCGCGAGCTGGGCCGCAGGCGATGCCCGGTCTCGGACACCTAGCGATGGAGCCCCGACGTGGCAGCGAAGGTCGACGAACTACTCGTGAAGTACGGCTCCGACCGCAGCCGGTTGCTGGACATGCTGTGGGAGGTCCAGGACGCGGAGGGCTACCTGCCCAGGGAGGCGCTCGATCAGCTGGCGGCGGGCCTGGATTTGTCCCCGGTGGAGGTGTGGTCGACGGCCACCTACTACCACTTCTTCCACGACCGGCCCGCCGGCACGCCACCGGATCTACCTACGCCGACACCGTCGTGGCGAAGATGAACGGCGGCCAGGCAGTGCGCGAGGCGCTCGAGCGGGAGACCGGGGCCCAGTTCGGAGGCACCGACCCGAGCGGGACGTTCGGCCTGTACACCACGCCGTGCATCGGGCTCAGCGACCAGGAACCGGCGATGCTCATCGACAAGGTGGTCTTCACCCGGCTGCGCCCCGGCAAGGTCGCCGACATCATCGCGGAGCTGCGAGGCGGGCCGGACCGCCGCTGAGCTCGCCAACCCGGCCGGGTTGCCCACAGACGAGGTGGAGTATGTCGAGACCCTCGTCGAGACCAACGTCCGCACCCGGGGGCCGGTGTTCTTCCGGCGCCCCGCGGACTACCGATCGCTCGCTGCGCGACTGCCTGGTGCTGCAGCCGGAGCAGGTCATCGAGTCGATCTCGGAGTCGGGGCTACGTGGCCGCGGAGGCGCGGGGTTCCTCACCGGGCTGAAGTGGCAGCTGTGCCGCGCGGCGGTCGGCGAGCGCAAGTACGTCATCTGCAACGCCGACGAGGGCGAGCCAGGCACCTTCAAGGACCGGGTGCTGCTCACCCGCGCGCCCAAGCAGGTCTTCGTCGGCATGGTCATCTGCGCCTACGCCATCGGCGGGTCGGAACGGAATCGTCTACCTGCGGGCGGAGTACGCGTACCTCAAGGACTACCTGGAGGCGCCAGCTGGAGGAGATGCGCGAGGACGGGCTGCTCGGCCAGGACATCGCGGGGCGTCGAGGCTTCGACTTCGACATCCGCATCCAGATGGGTGCCGGCGCCTACGTGTGCGGTGAGGAGTCGGCCCTCATCGAGTCCTGCGAGGGCAAGCGGGGTACCCCTCGCGCTCAAGCCGCCGTTCCCGGCGCAGCAGGGCTACCTCGGCAAGCCGACGTGCATCGACAACGTCGAGTCGTTCGCGACCCTCACCAGCGTCGTGCGAGGAGGGCGCCGACTGGTTCGCCAGCCTCGGGTACCTCCGAGTCGTCCGGGCACCCGGTTGCTCAGCGTGGCCGGCGACTGCAGCCGGCCGGGCATCTACGAGATCGAGTGGGGGATCACGCTCGGCGAGGTGCTCGACCTGGTCGGAGCGCGGGACGCCCGCGGCCGTCCAGGTCAGCGGGCCCTCGGGGGAGTGTGTCCGTCGCCACCGAGACGCCGATCGCCAGCATCGCCTTCGAGGACCTGCTCGTGCAACGGCGCGTTCACGATCTTCAACACGAACCGCGACCTGCTGCGAGATCGTCCGCGACTACCTGCAGTTCTTCGTCGACGAGTCCTGCGGCATCTGCACGCCCTGCCGGGTGGGCAACGTCGCCCTGCGGCGACAAGGTCGACCTGGTCATCGCCGGGCGGGCCGTCGCAGCGCGACCTCGACGAGATCGTCCAGTGGGGCGGGATGGTGCAGGCGCATCAGCCGATGTGGCCTCGGCGGCACGTCGCCCAAGCCGATGCTCACCACCCTGGAGAAGTTCCCCGAGATCTACCGCTGCGCGGCTGGTCGAAGGAGACGACGGGGCCCTGCTGCCGTCGTTCGACCTCGCGGCCGCGTTCGCTGGACAAGGCGACGCAGAACCCGAACGGCGGGAGGCAAACCTGATGAGCGTGCAGATCGACGATCGACGGCGAAGCCGTCGACGGCCGAGGAAGGCCAGACGCTCGTCGTCGCCGCGGCCGCAGCACGGGATCTACATCCCGACGCTGTGTTACCTGCCGAACCAGCCGAGCATCGGCACCTGCCGAGTCTGCTCGGTGCGGGTCAACGGTGCAGGTCATGGCCGGCTGCACGATCCGGGTGCGCGACGGACTGGTCGTCGAGGTCAACACTCCGGACCTGGAGCGACATGCGCCGGGCCATCGTCGAGCTGCTGTTCGTCGAGGGCAACCACAACTGCCCCAGCTGCGAGAAGAGCGGCCGGTGCCAGCTGCAGGCCGTCGGCGTACGAGGTCGGCATGACGCTCGGCCCGCTTCCCCTACCGGTACCCGGTGCGGGAGGCCGACCACGCCGCGCAGCGCGATCTGGCTCGAGCGGGACCGCTGCATCTTCTGCCAGCGCTGCGTCGAGTTCATCCGCGACGAGGACACCGGACGCAAGATCTTCACGATCAGCCGCCGCGGCGCCGGATGCCCGCATCGAGATCGACACCGAGCTGGCCAACGCCATGACCGACGAGCAGGTCAAGGAGGCGGTGAGCATCTGTCCGGTCGGGGCCATCCTGGAGAAGCGGGTCGGGCACGACGACCCCTATCGGGGCCCGCCGGTTCGAGCGTCCAATCGGTCCGCGACCGCGCTCGTTGGGAGGGAGGCGACCGTGACGACAACCGTGACCACGGGACCGGTTCGCACGAGCTGCCGGCGCACCGCCGTGGCCGCCCGAGCAGGCCGCCCTACGTGCCGACAAGATCAAGGTCTCGACGATCTCGCTTGTGCGGCTGCTGGGGGTGCACGTTGTCCATCCTCGACATGGACGAGCGGATCCTGCCGCTGCTGGACAAGGTCACGATCGTCCGCTCCTCGCTGACCGACATCAAGCGGATCACCGAGCGCTGCGCGATCGGGTTCGTCGAGGGCGGGGTCGCGAACGAGGAGAACATCGAGACGCTGCGAGCACTTCCGGGAGAACTGCGACGTCCTCATCTCGGTCGGCGCCTGCGCGATCTGGGGCGGCGTCCCGTCGCTGCGCAACATGGTCGAACTCGAGGACTGCCTCGCCGAGGCCTACGTCGACTCGCCCGACCGCGGTGGCCGGCGCCGAGCCGGTCATCCCGCTCCACCCGGAGATCCCGCGGCTCGACCACCAAGGTGTTCCCGTGCCACGAGGTCGTCCAGATGGACTACTTCATCCCCGGCTGCCCGCCCGACGGCGACGCCGTCTTCGCGGTCTCGACGACCTCGTCAACGGTCGTCCGGTCGACTTGCCCGCGTCGCTCACCCGTTTCGACTGACCGGAGGCGCACGCTCATGAGCACGAAAGCTCGTCATCGACCCCATCACCCGGATCGAGGGCCACGGCAAGGTCGTCATCAACCTCGACGACGACCACAAGTCGTCGACGCCCGGCTGCACGTCGTCGAGTTCCGCGGATACGAGAAGTTCGTCCAGGGCCACCCTTACTGGGAGGCGCCCGTGCTGCTGCAGCGCATCTGCGGCATCTGCTTCGTCAGCCACCACCTCGCCGGCGCCAAGGTGCTCGACGACATCGTCGGGGTCGGGGGTACGGGTCCGGGCTGGGCCTCACGCCGACGGCCGAGAAGATGCGCCGGCTCGGCCATTACGCGCAGATGCTGCAGTCGCATGCGACGGCCTACTTCTACCTCGTCGTGCCCGAGATGCTGTTCGGGATGGACGCGCCGCCCGAGCAGCGCAACGTCCTCGGCCTGATCGAGGCCGACCCCGCGCTGGTCAAGCGAGTGGTCATGCTGCGCAAGTGGGGTCAGGAGGTCTGCGAGGCGGTCTTCGGCAAGCGCATGCACGGGCAGCTCGGCGGTGCCGGGCGGCGTGCAGAAGAGCCTCACCGCGGCCGAACGCGACCGGTTCCTCCACGGCGACGACGGCATCCCGTCGATCGACGAGGTCATGGAGTACGCCCAGGACGGTCTGCAACCTGTTCTACGACTTCCACGAGAAGCACCGCGACGAGGTGGACCGGTTCGCGAAGGTGCCGGCGCTGAACATGTGCTTGGTCGACGGCGACGGCAACGTGGACTACTACGACGGCCGGCTGCGGGTCGTCGACGAGGACAAGAACGTCGTCGACGAGTTCGACTACCACGACTACCTCGACCACTTCTCCGAGGCTGTCGAGAAGTGGAGCTACATGAAGTTCCCCTTCCTCAAGGAGCTCGGGCCGCGAGGCGGGCTCCGTGCGGGTGGGCTCGCTCGCCCGGCTGAACGTCACCGAGACGCCTGTCCACCCCGCTCGCGGCGGAGGCACTGGAGCGCGTTCCACGCCTACACCCAGCGGTCGCGCGAACACCATGACTCTGCACACGAACTGGGCCCGGGCCATCGAGATCATCCATGCCGCCGAGGTGGTCCGGGACCTGCTCAACGACCCGGACCTGCTCGAAGGACGACCTGGTCGTCTCCCCGCCCGCCGACGCGTGGACCGGCGAGGGCGTCGGCGTGGTCGAGGCGCCCCGCGGCACCCTGCTGCACCACTACCGGGCCGACCGCGGAGGGGGCGGTCACCTTCGCCAACCTCATCGTCGCGACGACCCAGAACAACCAGGTGCTCAACCGGACGGTCCGCGCCGTCGCGGAGGAGTACCTCGGCGGCAAGGTCGAGATCACCGAAGGCATGATGAACGCCATCGAGGTGGGCATCCGCGCCTACGACCCCTGCTTGAGCTGCGCCACGCACGCTCTGGGCCAGATGCCGCTGGTCGTCTCGGTCGTACGACGCGGCCGGCCGGCTGGTCCAGGAGAAGGCGCGCTGACGTGTGCTCGTTCCCGTTGCACTCATTGCTCGATGCGCTCGACGACCCGAGTGCCCTGATCTACGGCATCGGCAACGTCGGCCGCCAGGACGACGGGCTGGGCTGGGCGTTCGTCGACCGGCATCGAGCAGCAACCGGACCGGCCACGCGCCCAGCTCGTGCGCGGCTACCAGCTGGCGTTCGAGGACGCCGACCTGGTCAGCCGGGCCGAGCAGGGTGCTGTTCGTCGACTCGACCAAACAGACCACCGTCCGCTGCTTCTCGCTGTACCGACCCACCCCCCGCCTCGACTTCAGCTTCACCTCGCATGCCCTGTCGGTCCCCTCCGTGCTGGCCACCAGCCTGACCTGCTTCGGGGTCCTCCCCGATGTCACCGTCCTGGCCATCCGAGGCTACGAGTGGGAGCTGCACGTCGGGCTCACCGACCGGGCCGCGGCCAACCTCGACGCCGCCACGGCATACCTGTGCTCGCTGCGCACCCAACCGACCCGTGAACCCGCCTAGCTGGAGGACGAGATGACCGAACCGAGCTTCGACCGCGTCGCGAGGACGATCTACGAGGCCCCCGTCGGCCAGTACATCGGCCGGGAGGGCGCAGAGGTGCTGGCCCGGCACGCCGGCGACGAGATGCACCTCGCGGACAACGAGCCGCTCTTTCGCAAGGGCGAGTACGCGACGACCTTCTACATCGTCACCCAAGGGCGGCTGGCCTTTGTGCGGGAGGCGACCAAGAGCCGCTCACAGGTCATCCTGCACGTCCTGGAGCCGGGCGACCTCGTGGGCGAGCTGAGCTTCATCGACGGGCGGCAGTACACCGTCACGTGTATCGCCCTCGGCAACGCCTCCGTGCTCTCGTTCAAGGTGCACGACCTCACCCCGCTGATCGACGAGAGCCCGCGCGTGCTCTACGACTTCATGCGCGCGGTCATCATGCGCGTGCACCAGACCTCCGCGTCCATCAGCGCCCAACGCCAGGAGCTCGCCGACTACATCGCAACGGGCGGCAAGCGGTTCTGAACGCCAAGCCCCCGTCGCTACCCTGCCGCCTGTCTCACCGCACCGACTTCGCAGCGCGCCGTCCGGTGGGCTTTACTTCACCCAGGCACGGACGAGAGGAGCACGATGGCCGGGCGCTGGTACCAGGAAGCCGTCATCTACAGCCTCGCCGTCGACGCCTTCCAGGACTCAGACGGCGACGGGTGCGGCGACTTCCAAGGGCTCATCAGCCGGCTCGACTACCTGGCCAGACTGGGAGTGACCTGCCTCTGGCTCAACCCGATTCACCCTAGCCCTCAGCGCGACGCCGGCTACGACGTCACGGACTACTACGCGGTCGACCCGCGCCTGGGCACCCTCGGCGACTTCGTCGAGCTGTGCCGCCACGCGCAGGAGCGCGGCATCCGGGTCTTGCTCGACCTTGTCGTCAACCACACCTCGGACGAGCATCCCTGGTTCCGGTCGGCTCGCAGCTCACCCGACTCGCCATACCGCGACTGGTACGTGTGGAGCCAGGCCGAGCCCACCGACCGCTTCGAGGGCACCGTGTTCCCCGGCGAACAGCGCGAAACCTGGACGTGGGACGACGAAGGCGCGTCGTGGTACTACCACCGGTTCTTCGACTTCCAGCCCGACCTGAACTGGTCCAGCCCTGCGGTGCGCCGTGAGGTGAACAAGATCACCGCGTTCTGGCTGCAGCTGGGGGCGTCGGGGTTCCGCGTCGACGCGGCGCCGTTCATCCTCGAGCAGCGCACCGGGGATGGGTGGACTCAGCACGACTTCGGGATCCTCGACGACTGGCGCCAGCACATGCAGTGGATCAAGAACGACTCCGTCCTGCTGTGCGAGGCCAACGTTGAGGCCGCCGCCATCGAGAAGTACTGCGCCGCCGCCAGCGGCGGGCCGAACGACCGCGCCCAGATGCTCTTCGCGTTCGAGATCAACCCGCTCATATGGCTGGCTCTTGCCAGGCGTCGTGCAGAAGCGCTCGCCACGGGCTTGCGGGCCATGACCCCGCTCCCCGACCGGGCGCAGTGGGTAACCTTCCTGCGTAATCACGACGAGCTCGACCTCAGCCGGCTCACCATCGAGCAGCGGGGCGACGTGTATGCCGAGTTCGCGCCGGAGGCGCGGGCGCAGGAGTTCGGGCGGGGCATCCGCCGCCGGCTCGCGCCGATGTTCAAGGGTGACCTGCCGCGGATGCGCCTGGCCTACTCGCTGCAGTTCAGCCTCCCCGGCACGCCCATGCTCCGATACGGGGAGGAGATCGGGATGGCCGACATGCTCTCGCTGGCCGGCCGCGACGCCATGCATACCGTGATGCAGTGGGAGCCGGGCGCCAACGCGGGATTCTCGAGCGCGAACGCCAGCGAGTTCGCCTACCCGGTCTGCCCCCGAGGTGTGGGCCGGGGGCCTCGGCCGAACGTCATCGACCAGCAACGCGACCACGCCTCGCTGCTGCGCTGGTTCGCAGAGATGATCGGCACCCTGCGCGAGTGCCCGGAGGTCGGGTCGGGCACGCTGACCGTCCTGGACCTGCCGCTGCCACCCGCCGTTCTCGCGCACCGGTTCGACGCGACGGAAGGCACGCTGCTGGTGCTGCACAACCTCGACGCCCAGCCGGTCACCGTCGACATCGGTCAGCAGCAGGACATCGTGATGGGGTCGCCCAGGGAGGTATTCGGCGACGACACCTACCCCGCTCCGACTCGCGCGCTCACGGGTTTGCGCCTGAACCCGTACGGCTACCGCTGGATCCGACTGCGTCGCGGATGGACCACCTGAGCGCGGTCAGCCGGTTTCGGGATCGTGCCCCGCGGGTATCTGACCGGCGTCACTGACTGCAGCGGGAGGACCGATGACCGAACCAACACCGTCGACTGCCGAACCGGCCATCGTGCAGTGGACCAAGCGCCTGGAGGCTGCCACCGCCCTCGACGGTATGGCCGAACGGCTGCAGCCGTTGGCTGACGCGCTGGTCGCCGACCCTGACCGTGCCGCGGCGCTGCGCGGCATGTGGCTCGGCCACGCGATACACCCACTGCTCACCGACCTGCCCTTGGGCGCCTGGGTCTCGGCGACCGTGCTGGACCTCGTCGGCGGTCGCACGTCCCGGCCGGCAGCCCAGCGGCTGATCGGGTTCGGCGTCCTCGCCGCCGTGCCTACGGCCGTCACCGGCGTCGCCGAGTGGGCGTCGACCCAGGGCGGCGAGCGGCGGGTCGGCGTGGCTCACGCGGCGGCCAACGAGACTGCGCTGCTTCTCTACGTCCTCTCCTGGCGAGCCCGCCGACGTGGCCGCCACGGCCGCGGGGTGCTGTTGGGTTTCGCAGCGGGGCTAGCGCTCGGCGTGGGCGGCTATCTCGGAGGGCACCTCACCGAGGCGCGCAAGGTGGCCAGCCGACACCCGGCATACGCCGACGGCTCGTCCTGAGCGAAGCCGCAGCGCGGCGGTGAGCTGAGCCGTGAAGTCCTTCGAAGGGCTGCGCGCCGAACCGGGTACGGTGTTGCCGGCCAACAGGGTCGGCTCCGGGGTGGGCCGTGACACGGGGTCGGTCATCGAGGCCGTCTGGGGCGGCCGGCCTGGAGTTCGACCACACCAGCCGGCCTGGCGTGGTCCTGCACATGCTGCGGCAAGGGGTTCGCACACCTGGGTGACCTAGCGGGCCAGCGCGCGTATGCCGTGCCGGGCGCGTAGGGTTTCGCCCCGTGGCCACTGACGTCGGCGAGCAGGGCACCGGCACTCTGTCGGGGCGGATCCGCCGCCACTGGCACCAAGAGCTGCGTCCCGAGCGCCGGACTGAAGTGGTCAGCTGGGCGTCGTTCGCGACGACGTGGGTCGGCGTGCGTGCCCTCACGCACTGGATCCGGCGTGGGCACGGCCCGCATGGTGGGGGAATCTCCCTGGGTGGTGAGCATTTCCACCACTACAACCTCGGCATTCTTGGCTTGGAGACCATCGGCGCAGCGGCCATCTTCGGGACCGAGCCGCGTCGCCACCCGCTCGCAGCCGCTGCGGGCTACGGGATGTCGACTGCCCTCATTGTCGACGAGGCGGCCTTGCTGCTCGATCTCAGGGACGTCTACTGGGCCAAGCAGGGCCGCACGAGTGTCGACCTCGCGGTGGGCATCATCGCGCTCGGCGGACTGGCCGCGGCCGGTGGCTCGTTCTGGGCGGCCGTTGGCCGGGAGCTGCGGCGTGGGGGGCGTGCGGTGCGCTGAGGCCGCCGCCCGCTTTATACCGATTACTCCGTTTTCGGAAGCCACCCGCGCATCGAGTGGGCAGTAGATGTCGAAAAGAGGGCCCGATAACAGCATCAACTGACCACTCGATGCTGGCTGGGGAAGCTGCAGCAGAGCTGCCACGCGACCGACCGGGTCGGTTCAGACCGACGCAGCAACGAGCGCGATCAGGGGCGGCCCGGCTTGGGCCAGCGCCCCACCAATCCCCTTGCCGCGCGGGCGGCTCAGCGCCATCCGGTCGGCAACGAAGAGCACGATGCCCGAGAGGAACATGAACCAGCACACGTAGATGACCAGCGCCCGGCCGGCCCCAACGTCTCCCCCTCGCCACATCCACACGCCCACCACCATGCCGACGGCGAGAAACAGGTTGTAGAAGCCGACCCCGAAGGCCCAGAGCCGCACGGCCGGCAGGTCCGCTGCCGGGATGCCGAACACGCCCTGATGCACGCCTGGACGCTGGAGAAGCAGCACCTCCCAGGCGAACGCCAGCACGTGCACGAGCGCTGCGACCAGCGCGAAGAGGAGCGCCACGAGGTTCACCGGACCCCCTCCCAGCCGGCGACGCTCACGTCGTGGCGACCCAGGACCTGTTGGATCTCCAGCGCAGCGTGCTCAACCGGAACGCCGCGAGGGACGGTGGCGTCGAGGTCGGTGTGGAAGCGGCTCATCGCGCCGGTCAGGCTCACCACGAGAAACGTCGTCGCCGGGCTGAGAACCGTGAAGGTGTGCCGTGCCCGAGGCGGAATCGTCACAGCCGACCCCGGTCCGAGGTCAAAGCCCTCCGACTCGACCTGGACGATCATCCGTCCCTGCAGGACGTAGTAGGCCTTGCCCCAGCCGGTGCGATGCAACGGCGTCGCCGGTCCTCGCGGCGCCTGGACCTCGAACAGCTCGAATTGACCGTCCGTGTGGTTCGCGTCGATCTTCACGGTGAGCACGCCGTCGGGGGCGGTGAGCTCGGGACCTTCGCCGGCGGGTGTGTGCTGAACCAGATGTGTCATGTCCGGGAGATTAGGACGGCCCACCTGGTCGGTTCGATCCCAGAATTGTGTGGACGCCCGCGAGACATCAGGGTGCCACACTGGCGTTGTGTGGGAGCACCGGGC
The DNA here is from genome assembly GCA_963769085.1 of uncultured Actinomycetota bacterium. Taxonomy (GTDB): domain Bacteria; phylum Actinomycetota; class Actinomycetes; order Actinomycetales; family Dermatophilaceae; genus Phosphoribacter. Next base: position 66,413 of record CAVYKM010000030.1, read on the forward strand.
CGAGCGTGCCCGCCGCGACATCGCGGCGCTGGCCGCGACCGGGCTGGGTGTCAGCGAGCTACACGCGGCCGCCATCGCGGTCGTCGACCGGCAGGTCAGCACCGAGCTGACCTGTTGGGCGACCATCGATCCGGAGACGCTCGTCATCAGCACCATGACAAGCGGCCAGACCGGCATACCGGCTCAGTACGAGCCCCTGCTCGCCGAAGCGGAGTACACCACCGGGGATGGCCAAACCTTCGCTGCGCTGGCTCGCAGCCATCAGGACCTGGCCAGGCTCTCGGACCTGCCCGTCGGGGAACGGGCGCGTAGCGCCAGGCTCAACACCGTGTGGCGGCCCCTGGGGCTGGACGCCGAGCTGCGCGTGCTGTTTCGCGTTGACGGGGCCTGCTGGGGCGCGGCCGGCATGGTGCGGGCGGGCCGGGACTTCTCCGACCCGGAGGCCGAGTTCCTGCTCGCGGTCGCGCCGGCCATCGCGGCGGCCACCAGGCTGGCGGTGCGTGTGGAGGCGCATCGGCCCTCGGCCGGCGTACCCCCAGCCATCGTGGTCGTCGGTTCCGGTGGCGGACAGCGTGCCGTGACGCCCGCAGCGAGGGAATGGCAGGACCGGCTCGACGAGATTGCGCCCGGGCGGTTCACGGTGATGATGCAGGTCATGGCCGCTGGTGCCCGGGCCTCGCCCTCGGGCAGCTTCCGGGCCCGGCTGCGCGACGCCCGCGGCCAGTGGGCTGTGCTCGCGGCCAGCCCGCTGATCGGCGGGGACGAGGACCAGATCGCCGTCGTGATCGAGCCGGCAACGGGCGAGCGGCTGCTCGGGATGCTGCTCGAGGCTTACGGTCTGACCTCCCGCGAGCGCGAGGTATGCCGTGAGGTCATCGCCGGCCGTTCGACGGCCGAGATCGCGGCTCGCCTGTTCATCTCGGTCAACACCGTGCAGGACCACCTGAAGTCCGTCTTCGCCAAGGTTGGCGTTCGCAGCCGCGGTGCGCTCGTGGCGCGGTTGCGACCAGAGGGAGCCACGGATGGCGGGCAGACGCTCGAGCAGGGCGGGGCCTGAGCTACGGCATGACGACCCCGCAGCGAAGCCCCGGTGCCCCCCCGATCCGTCTGTCCAAGGTCACCAGCCTGGACCCGATGAGCTCGGCGAGCGCGACGTACGCCCCGTCGTAGATGGGCAGGTTTCGGCGCAGCTCCCAGGCACGAGCCGCCAGCAGCTCGTAGGGCCACAGCTCGATGTTCAGGGCAAGCAGGTCCGCATGAGCCTGGGCGGACTGGTCGGAGCTGACCAGGCCGGCCAGCTCGCTGCGCCGGATGATGTTGGCAGTCTCGAAGGTGACCAGCCCTGGGGCAGCGAGGTTTGTCGCGCGCACTAAGACGTCGTCAACCGGGGGATGGGCGACCACATCGACAAGCATGCCTCGGAGGTACTCCTGCAACGACTTTCCGGCGCGGGCGGCGCGAGCGGCAAGCTCGTCGCGCACCTCATCGGGGACATCCAGCACGGTGATCGCTACGGCCATGCATGCATTTAGCAGCACCACTGTCATATTGCTGGCCATCGTTTCGGGCGAGTGTGCTTGCTACGCCGGGCCTCCTGGGGCAGAGAATGAGTCGTGACGGGAACGCTGGACTGGCCGGCGCAGCCAGTGGTCTTCGAGGTCAACACGGCGGTGTGGCTCACAGAGGTGGCCGAACGGCTCGGTGTCCCAGTGACGCTCGCAGACATGCCGTCAGCCGAGTGGGACGCCGTCGTGCCCGACGGGATCAACGTCGTGTGGCTGATGGGCGTGTGGGCCCGCAGCCGGGCCGGACGGGAGATCGCCCTGGCGAACCCGAGCCTGCGCGCGGCCTGGTCGGCGGCCTTGCCGGACTGGTCCGAGGCCGATGTGGCGGGTTCGCCCTACTGCATTCGCGAGTACCAGCCGGACGACGCGTTCGGCGGATGGATCGGCCTGGACGCGTGCCCGAGAACAGCTGCGCCGGCGGGGCGCGTTGCTCATGGTCGACTGGGTGCCAAACCACATCGCCCCGGACTCGCCGTGGTTGCGCGCCGCGCCGGAGGCCTTCGTTCGCGGACGGCGCCGACGACCTGGACCGTGACCCCACGGCATACGTCCGCATCGGAGACTCGGTGTTCGCGCGCGGCAAGGACCCGTACTTCCCACCCTGGGCCGACGTGGTGCAGGTGAACCCGTTTGCCCCGAGCGCGCGCCAGCTTGCCGTCGCGACGCTGACCACCATCGCCGGGCACGCCGACGCGGTGCGCTGTGACATGGCGATGCTCATGCTCGACGACGTCGTCTCGCGGACGTGGGGGGAGCGGGCGGGGACGGCGCCGAAGCGTTCGTACTGGGCCGAAGTCATCTCCGCAGTGCGCTCAGCGGACCCGGGCTTCCGGTTCGTCGCGGAGGCGTACTGGGACCGCGAGTGGGACCTGCAGCAGCTGGGCTTCGACTACTGCTATGACAAGCGGCTGTACGACCGGCTGGCGCAGGGTGACGTCGGCGCGGTTGGCGCCCACCTGGACGCCGACCCGGCATACCAGCAGCGTCTGGTCCGGTTCCTGGAGAACCACGACGAGCCGCGGGCCGCGGCGACGTTCGCCCCTGCCGAGCGGGCCAAGGCGTATGCCGTGGCGGTTGCCACCCTTCCCGGCCTGACCTTGTGGCACGAGGGTCAGCAGGACGGGCGTGCGGTCTTCGTGCCCGTCTTCCTGCGGCGCCGGGTCGCCGAACCGCTCGACGCCGATCTGGCCGCGTGGTACCACCGGCTGTGGGACGTGGCGGCCGCGGTACGAGACGGAGCGTGGGCTCGCTGCGCGGTGACTGGGTGGCCCGACAACCAGACGGCCAAGCGCCTGCTCGCCTGGAGCTGGACCCGAGCGGACGGGTTCACCCTCGTGGTGGTGAACCTGAGTCCGGAGCCGGCCGACGGGATGGTGCACCTGCCGGGACTCGCCTTGGCCGGTCGGCGATGGCAGCTGACCGATCTGCTCGACGGGGCCAGGTACGAGCGCGACGGTGACGACATCGCGGCACACGGGATGTACGTGGCGCGGGCCGGATGGGCCGGGCACGTGCTCACCACGACCAGCCAGGACCGGTGAACCATCCGATGTGGGTGATGCGGCTGGATCGCCAGCGCCGGATGATCTCGTCCGCAATGCTGGGGCGCGAGTCAGGTCACTGCGACCTGCGGAAAGGGGTTGGCCGGTCATGGGCATCAGCGCTGAACGCGAGCGGGTCAACGGTTTCGGCGGGATGGAAGACGGGCTGAGGCAGGCCAGCCCGTGGTACCTGTGGGGGCCCTATCTCAGCGAACGCCAGTGGGGCACGGTCCGCGAGGACTACAGCGAGAGTGGTGAGGCCTGGGGCTACCTCCCGCACGAGCACGCCCGCTCCCGGGCCTACCGATGGGGCGAGGACGGGATGGCCGGGTTCTGCGACGTGGAGCAGCGACTGTGCCTCGGGCTGGCCCTCTGGAACGGCCGTGACCCCATCCTCAAGGAGCGGATGTTCGGGCTGACCGGCGCCGAGGGCAACCATGGCGAGGACGTCAAGGAGTACTGGTGGTACCTGGACGCGCTGCCCAGCCACGCCTGGAACCGCTGGCGCTACCACTACCCACAGGGGG
>CAVYKM010000031.1:0-27656 GCA_963769085.1 uncultured Actinomycetota bacterium
GTTCGTGGAACTACTGCCGCCTTGCGGCCGGACGGCTACGTCGCCTGGGCCGCCACGCCTGGGCGGCCGGTTGACGCAGCCGAGCTGACCCGCATCGTCCGGGCCGTCACGGGAATATGGAAGGGGAGACCTCAAGTGGGGAGATACAGTGCGCTTTGTGGAAGAACTGCCGACTTGCGGTGGGGCTGCGGTGGGCAGCGTGGTATGCCGTGGCGTTGTGCCCTAGGTTGGCCTGTCGAGCGCCCGTGTGACGCCGCGCGGGGCGGACGCCACGGCATACCGGTCAAGCCGTCGAGAGGGATCGTCATGTCCGAGCCGTCCGGCAATGGTGCCCCCAGCTACGAAGGCCTGCGGGCGATGTTCATCAACTGCACGCTCAAGCGCTCGCCCGAGCACAGCCACACCGAAGGCCTCGTCCGGCTCAGCCGGGGGATCATGGAGAAGCAGGGCGTCGCGGTCGACGCTGCTGCGCGCCGTCGACCACGACATCGCGACCGGCGTGTGGCCGGACATGACCGAGCACGGCTGGGAGAGCGACGAGTGGCCGCAGATCTACGAGCAGGTGATGGCCGCGGACATCCTGGTGCTGGCCGGCCCGATCTGGCTGGGCGACAACAGCTCGGTCATGAAGCAGGTCATCGAGCGGCTCTACGCCTGCTCGTCGCTGCTCAACGAGCGCGGGCCAGTACGCCTACTACGGCCGGGTCGGCGGCTGCCTGATCACCGGGAACGAGGACGGCGTCAAGCACTGCGCGATGAACGTGCTCTACAGCCTGCAGCACCTCGGCTACACCATCCCGCCGCAGGCCGACGCCGGCTGGATCGGCGAGGCCGGGCCCGGGCCGTCCTACCTCGACCCGGGGTCCGGCGGCCCGGAGAACGACTTCACCAACCGCAACACCACCTTCATGACCTGGAACCTGCTGCACCTGGCGTCGATGCTCAAGGCCGCGGGAGGGATCCCCGCCCACGGCAACCAGCGCTCCGAGTGGGACGCCGGCTGCCGGTTCGACTTCGCCAACCCGGACTACCGCTAGCGCCACCAGCCGCGCTGCGGCAGCACGATGACACGAGTCGGGTTGGTCGGGTACGGACTGGCCGGGGCACAGTTCCACGCGCCGTTGCTGCGTGCCGCCGGACTCACCGTCGTCGCGGTGGCGACGCGAAACCCCGAGCGGATCGCCCAGGTCGCCGCCGACCTGCCCGATGCCCTGACCGTGCCAGACCTGGACGCGCTCCTCGCCGTGCCGCGCCGCCTCGACCTCGTCGTCGTCGCGTCGCCGAGCGGGCACCACGTCGAGAACGCCGAGCGGGTCCTCGACGCCGGGCTGGCCGTCGTGGTGGACAAGCCGCTCGCGGTTGACGCCGCGTCGGCGCGGGCACTCGTGGATCGGGCCGCACGCCAGGGCATCGCCCTGACGGTGTTCCACAACCGACGCTACGACCCGGAGTACGCGACCTTGTCGAAGGTCGTGCGCTCAGGGGTGATCGGCGAGGTGCTGCGCGCTGAACTGCGTTGGGAACGTTGGCGGCCCGAGCGTAGAGAAAGGTGGAGGGAGACACTGCCGGCTGAGCAGGGCGGCGGGCTGCTGCTGGACCTGTTCACTCACATGGTCGACCAGGTCATGATGCTCTTCGGGCCGATCACGACCGTGTACGCCGAGCTCGCCGCACATCGAACGGCCGCCGAGGACGATGCCTTCCTGAGCCTGAGGCACGCGTCGGGTGTGGTCAGCCACCTGGGGGCGAGCACCGTCGTCGGAGCGCCGGGTCCACGAATGCGGGTCATCGGCATGGCCGGCAGTTACATCCTCGGGTCGGCCGGCGACGAGCCGACGGCCTTCCCCGACGCGGACGGTGGAGCCGGTCAGCACGGGTGGGTCGTGCGGGGCGCCGATCGCGACGCTGTCTCGGCCGAGCACGCCGACCCGGCCGACTTCTATCGTGACGTTGCGTCCGCCCTCGCCAGCCCGGACCCCCAGGCCGGTATGCCGGTCGACCCCACGGACGCGGTCCTCGCCCTCGCCGTCATCGACGCAGCGCGCGCCAGCGACCGAACCTCGCAGGTCGTCACCGTTTCCCGACCAGCGAGGTGAGCGGGTCGGTCGAACCGGGGTTCGAACCCGTCCGGGACGTCTTCCGCGACCTGCTCGTGGCCGGCCAGGGCACCGGCTCGGCCGTCGCTGCCTGGCACGACGGGCGGTGGGTCGTCGACCTGTGGGGTGGGTGGGCCGATGCCGGCCGCACCCGGCGGTGGACACGGGACACCATCGTCATGCCGTACTCGGTGAGCAAGCCGTATGCCGCGGTGTGCGCCCTCGTGTTGGTCGCACGCGGCCGCCTCGACCTCGACGCATCCGCACGTCGCTACTGGCCGCAGCTGCGGGTCGATGCGACGGTGCGCCAGATCCTGTCCCACTCAGCCGGTCTGGTCACCCTCTATCGGCCCGCGCCCACCCGGGCCTTCTTCGACTGGGACGACCTCTGCCGCCGGATCGCCGAGCAAGAGCCGGCGTGGCCACCCGGGGAGGGCGTCGGTGAGTCGTCCCTACTGTACGGACATCTCGTCGGCGAGCTGGTCCGTCGCGTCGACGGGCGCTCGCTGGGGACGTTCCTGCGCGAGGAGGTGTCCGGGCCGCTCGGCCTGGACTTCTGCGTCGGGGTGAGCGACGTCGACCTGGGCCGGGTGGCCGACCTCACCGGGGCGGTTCCGGGCGGGCTGGTGGACCGCTGCACGAGGCCGCGCTGGCCAACCCGCCGGGAGCGACAGACCTGGCCGTGGTCAACTCCCGAGCCTTTCGCCGCGCCGAGGTGCCTGCGATCAATGGACACGGCACGGCGCGGGCCGTCGCTGGGTTGTATGTCGCGCTCACCCACGGCGCGCTGCTGCCGACCGACCTGCTCACTCAACTGCGGAGCGTGCAGGCCTCCGGGTTCGACGCGGTTGTCGGCGACCACGCCCGTTGGGGCCTGGGTGTGGGCATCGACGACGACGGCTGGGGGATGGGCGGCCTGGGCGGGCCTCGGGTGGTTCAGCGAGCGCGGCCAGTACGCCTTCGCCTTCGTCACCGGCGATCTCGGCGGCTTCGAGCGGGCCACTGCCCTCGAAGAATGCCGTGCGCGCGGTGCTCGGCCGGCCCGCCTTGTGACAACAGTGGTCGACGCCGTGCCGGCACCCTCGAGGCGCGTCCGTAGGACGACGAGGTCGCGCCGCCAGCGTCGGCGAAGCGCGGTGCGCAGCAGCGGCGCCAGCGGCACAAGCAGCCCGCGCGGCGACAATCGAGCACGAAAGCGAAGGCGTGACCCGGCGGCGGTCGGGACGATCTGCCCTCGAAAGAGACCTCGAGCCGAGCGGACGTGCTCGTGGCCGTCCAGGACCGTGGGGGGTCGAACCCCAGGTACTCGACGACGCTGTCTGCGACCGCCCGGGTGCGGAACCGCATGCGGTAGCGCGTGCCAATGCCGATCGGCCCGTCGGTGAGGGTCGTGACCGATCGCAGCTGCGGGTTCGATTGCGGCTCGTTGCTGGCGTCCGTGCAGTAAGCGAAGACGACGTCGGCGGGCCGATCGATGTCGATCGCGCACTCGATCACCAACCGTCCCCGGCCGACGAGCGGCGCAGGCAGGGCGGGGGCAGCAGCTCGTCGGTTCGGGTCGCCTCCTGCATCGTGGCGAACGAGTGCCGTATGCCGTCGGCGATCCGGTCGAGGTCGGTGATGGCCGCGTCGGCGTTGACGCTCACCGCCAGCTCACCGGCATACGAGAGGGCCGCGACGCACACCGGGACGAGCGGGGTCAGCGGGGCGATCGGGGCGGCCTGGCGTAGGCGGGATCCGGCGAGCCAGAGCGGGTTTGGCGGGCCAGGGATGTCGGCGACCGAGAGGCTGAGCCGGCGGCTGCCGAACTGCCGCGCCCAACGCACGATCGGGCGGGCGAGGATGACCGGTAGCGTCAGTACTCCGCGGCCGTCGCCGACGCCGCTGCGCAGCTGGGACTTGCCGCTGGCCGTCGACCGGGCCACCAGAGCGAGGCGGCGCCGCGGATCGGGTTCGCCCACTGGCAGTTCCGCGACGAGCATGGCGGCGACCTGGCCGGGCCCGCCGGTGGCCGCGGGGACGCTCGTGCGTAACACCAGACCGGGGATGAGCTCACCGCGAGCCGCGAGCAGGTCGCGCACCCCGCTCGTCACGGCTGCGAGGAGCAGGTCGTTCACCGTGACGCCCAGCGCGTGGGCTGTGCGAGTGACGTCGGCCAGCGGCACGCGGACGATCGCGAGCCTGCGCTCCGGGCCGATTCTGCGCGGCAGTGACGTCTGCGGCTCTTGGCCGGCGAACAGGCCCATGAAGTGCTGGTTTCGGTGTGGCCGCTCGCGAGCTGGCGCGGGGCTCGGGTCCGCACGCTGGCCGTTGCGTCGGAGCGAGTCCCGGGCCTCCCGCAGTCGTTGACGGACCAGCTCCCGACGAACCGGCAACGGTGTCTCGGACCTCATCCAGGGCGTTACCGGGGGGGAGTCGGGAGCTGGATCGAGCAACTGGCCCACCAGGGCCAAGCCGGCTACTCCGTCGGCCAGGATGTGGTGCATGACGAGGAGCACAGCGAAGCGGGTGTCCGGCAGAGCATGGATGATGTCCGCTCGCCACAGCGGGCGGTTCATCGCGAGGGGCTGCACGGCACGGTTCGCTGCCCACGTCGCCAGGTCCTCGCCGGCAGGCAGGGTGGCCGTTAGGACATGTCGGGTCGGGTCGAACGACGGGTCGTTGGCCCACACCGGGCGGCCTTCACCGATACGAGTCCACACCACTCGCCGTCCGAGCGCTGCCACGCGCCCGGCGCGGTTCGCCAGCTCGGCGCGGATGCGAGGCACGTCGAGAGTGCCGTCGGGGCGCAGCAGCGGCGCCGCATCGAACTCGCAGAGCAACCCCATCTGAAACGGGGTGTTCTCGTCGGAGACCCAGGCGTTCGCCAGTTCGTCCATGCGCAGCCGAGTGAGCACCACGGGCGCCATTCTGCTCTTGCACCGAGACCGGCCGCGCACCGTGGCCTCGGTGCGCGGCTGATCCTAACGCGTTAGGCCTCAGCGGTCGGCAGGTGCTCCATGCCCAGCAGTGCCCATCACGGTCTCCCAACTGCAGTTGCATTCACTGGATGCTGACCAGCTCAGTGACGTCGTCGGTGGGCAGGAGGCCGTCGATGGTTGCTGTGACGTACGAGTCGAGCAGGGTGGCCTGCCCGCCGTAGCTCGACAGGAACGCCGTGTCGGCGGCGTCGCGGCCGGTGCCTATCCGCACCAGGCTGGACCGAGGGGCGAGCAGGGTTGCGTCGACCACGTGCCACGTGTTGTTGACGGCCGCCTCGGCTACGGCGTGGAAGTCCATCGGTTGCAGGCCTGGGGCGTAGACGGCGGCCAACCGCGCTGGCACATCCAGAGCGCGCAGCAAGGCGATGACCAGGTGTGCATAGTCCCGGCACACACCCTGTCGCTTGAGCATCGTGTCGACGGCGCCCTCAGTAGGGCCGCTGCTGCCCGGAACATAGCTCAGCCGGGAGCCCACCCACGACGAGACCGCGGCCAGCAGCTCACCGTAGTCACTGATGCCGGCGAACTCGGCCTGCGCCATCGGCGCCAGCCGGTCGGATTCGGCGTAGCGACTGGGGCGCCGGTAGGTGATCTGGTCCGCGTCGCCCACGACCGGAGCAGCGGCCGTACCGTGGACCACCGCGTCGTACCCGATCTCCAGGCGGCCAGGCGGTGGATGGCAGACATGCACCCTGCCGGTACCGGGAACGAAGACCTCGCGGACCTCCACGGGTCGGCCGTCACAGAGGGCGTACAGAGTCTCCTCGACGCGTGCGGGAGAAACCCCGGACAGGGCCACCTGCAGCGTCAGCCGCACCGGCTCGCTGACGGAAACCACCAGATGCGCGCTGACGCGACGCGAGGCGTGACTCACCTACCGAGTATCGGTCACCGCGACTGCTCGGTCTCAGCCGGGTCAACCCACCCGACATCGGGTTCCCAGACCCTGCTCAGCCAGCGCACAGGGGGAACGGCGACGCTGACGTCGACAGGAGCTGCCCGCAAGGTGGCTCGCCAGCAGCGATGAGGGGTTTCGGTGACTGCGACCGCCGACCGGCATACCGTGGCAACCGCTGCGGGCGACGCGGGCGCATCGCCCACCCGATCCAGCACCGCCAAACGGGTCCCGTCCTGGTGGCAGGACGTGGTCGGGTCGCTGACGTGGGCGAGCGTCCTGGTCGTGGTGGCCATATGGGTCGCGGGCGGAGGCGTGCAAAGCCTGGGCGCGCTCGCGTCCGGGTTGACCGGCATCGGCCGGCTCGCGGGGCTGGTCGCGGCAAACCTGATGTTGGTCCAGGTCCTGCTCATGGCGCGCATCCCGGTCGTGGAGCGCGTGTACGGGCAGGACGAGCTCGCTCGGCGCCATCGTCTCGTGGGCTTCACGTCGGTGAACCTCATGGTGGCCCACATCGTGCTCGTCACCCTCGGCTATGCAGTCCAGGACCACCTGAACCCTGTGGCGCAGGGGTGGGATCTCGTCGCCACCTACCCAGGGGTGCTGCTCGCCGTAGCCGGGGCGGGCTTGCTCGGCATGGTCACCGTCGCGAGCATCCGCAAGGCCCGCCGCAGGCTGCGGTACGAGTCGTGGCATCTGCTGCACCTCTACGCCTATCTCGGGGTGGGTCTCGCGGTGCCGCACCAGCTGTGGACCGGGCAGGAGTTCGTGTCCAGCCCATTGGCGACGCTGTACTGGTGGGCGCTGTGGGTCGCCGCCGCAGGGGCCGTGCTGGTGTGGCGGGTCGGTATGCCGGTCTACCGGACGCTCGTCCATGGTTTGCGAGTCAGCTCGGTTGTCCACGAGGGTCCCGGCGTCATCTCCGTGTGGATGACCGGTCGCCGGCTGCACCGGCTGCCCGCGGCTGCGGGCCAGTTCTTCATCTGGCGCTTCTTCAACGGCCCGGGCTGGAGCCGGGGGCACCCGTACTCCCTGTCCGCTCCGCCGACCGGCGATACGCTGCGGATTACCGTCAAGGACCTCGGCGACGGGAGCGCCGCGGTAGGCAAGCTACGGCCTGGAACGCGGGTGGCCATCGAAGGCCGCTACGGGCGCCTGCATGCCGGCGTCCGCACCCAGCAGAAGGTCACGCTGCTGGCCGCCGGCGTCGGCATCACCCCGCTGCGCGCGCTCCTGGAAGACCTGGCGCAGCAACCTGGTGACGTCACCTTGGTCTACCGGGCCAGCACCAAGCCGGAGCTGATCTTCGAGTCCGAGCTCGAGGCGGTGGCCAAGGCCAAGGGTGCGCGGGTGCTCACGGCGATCGGGCACCGGGTAGCGGAGCGGCCCTCGTGGCTGCCCGACTACGCCGCTCGTTTGTCGGACGCGGACGCCCTGCGCCACCTGGTTGCGGACATCGCCGAGCACGACGTCTACATCTGCGGCGCCCTGGGGTGGATGGAGGCCGCCAAGCAGGCCGCACTGGGCGCGGGCGTCCCACCAGACCGCATCCATGAGGAGCGGTTCAGCTGGTGAGCCTCGCCGGGACCGGCGGCCCCTCACCATTGACGCGCAAAGGAGGGTCACGCGATGCGCCGAACTGCCGTCGCCATCATGAGTACCATCAGCGGCCTCGTGCTGCTGTTCAGCTACCACACCAGCACCAACTCCGGGACCGCGGTCGCCCGCAACGGCACGGGGAGCGCGACACCGGGCACCAGCGCCTCACCCAGACGGCCAGCACGTCGCGAACGTACACCGGTTCAGCCGTGTCCACCCGGTGGGGGCCGGTGCAGGTCAAGATCACCGTGGTGGACGGCAAGATCACCGCGGCTCAGGCGGTCCAGTACCCCACGAGCAACTCGCGCGACCAGCAGATCAACGCCGCTGCCATCCCGATCCTGGGCCACGAGGCGGTCCAGCAGCAGAGCGCGGACATCGACATGGTGTCCGGCGCGACGGTCACCAGCGAGGGCTACCGGCAGTCGCTTCAGTCCGCCATCGACCAAGCACACCTGTGACCGGGTCACCTTGGGGCACGCTGCGGACTCGATGCCGGGCTACCTTTCCGGTCGACGGGCCCGGCCAACAGTCCATGCTCTTCGAACGTCAGGTACCGTTCCGCCATGACTGGGAGGCGGTGCTGACCCCCGTCGTCGATGCCCTGTCTCAGCGCGACGACGTCGACGAGGGGGCGTTGCTGGCCTACGGCGTGAGCCAGGGCTGCTAGCTCGTCGGCCAGTACATGTCGACGGGGAGCGCCGATCCTGCCCTCGCGCGCGAGTTCGCGGGCCAAGGTGCTGGCTCGGTTTACCCGTGCCGAGGTGCCAACCACCACGAGCTTCGCGGGTCATCTCGGGAGTCGGTTGCGGATGAATCCGGGAGTCATCGCCGAGCGCGTTGGATTGGTGCTGATGGATCTGGGAGTCGCTGCCGAAGGTGTTGTGAGGCGCCTTAAGAAGTAGCGAGCTGGCTGCGAAGGGCCGTCAGGACAGCTTCGGTGGGCGGTCCGGGGGGTGGCTGGTTGCGCCAGACGACGCCGAGCTGGGAGGTGGCGTGCGTGGAGCGGATGGGCAGGTGCACGAGGTCGTCGGCAGGGTCGGCGCGGGATGAGGTGACGATGCCAACGCCGAGTCCTCGTTCCGCTAGGGCCCGCACGGTGTTGGGCAGGGTCACTTCCCAGGCGACCGGTGCTGGGTGGCCCTCGGCGCGCATCATCGTCTCGTAGGCGGCCCGCATCCCGGTTCCGCGGGTCATGCAGATGACTTCGCCGTCCAGGAGGTCGCCTGCAGTCAGGGAGGTCTTGGTGGCCCATGGGTGGGTGTGCGAGACGACGGCGGTGACGTGTTCCTCGACCGCGACCCAGGAGGCCAGTCCGGGCCGGGGGATGCCCGCCCACGACACGACCGCTACGTCGAGCTTGCCGTCGGCCACCTGCTGTTGAAGCTGGAGGGACAGACCCTCGGTCAGGCTGATCTCCAGTCCCTGGTGTTGGGCTCGGAGGTCGGCGAGGGCGTTCAGGAAGGCCGGCCACGACAGCCCGGCGACAGCACCGATCCGGGCGCGGCCTCGAAGTAGCCCCAGGTGCTGGTCGGCGGTGGACCGGATGTCCTCGAGCGCGGCCAGCACGCCGCGCATCCGGGCGAGCAGCTGGTCGCCGGCCGGTGTCGTGGCAATGCGTCGAGCACCGCGTTCGAACAGGTCGAGGCCGAGCTCGTGTTCGAGCCGGGCGACTTCGGCGCTGACCCCGGACTGACTGACGTGCAGGGCCGCTGCGGCCGCGGTGAAGGAGCCTGCGTCGGCGACCGCTACGGCATATCGAAGCTGGTGAATTTCCATCACTTCTGATGATGCCAGAAAGTAGCAACATCTGTTGGACTGCTAGAAGTACGTGCGCAACGCTGGAACCGCAACCAAAGAAGGAGGGTGATGAAGCGATGAGCGCCACCGTGCAAACCCAACAGCCGAAGACCGACCGTGCGGTGCTGCCACGCGAGCTTGGGCTAGTGCAGTTCGCTGCGGCGGCCGTCGACGGGCTGGTGCTGTCGTCGATCACCGTGCATGCACTCGTCCGTCTCCAGGTCGGCGCGGGGACGGTCGGCATCGTGCTGGCCGCGGCCGCGGCGGTGGCACTCGTCACCGCTCCGCTGTCAGGGGCGATCGCCGACCGAATCGGGCTGCCGCTCGCCGGCGCCTGGTATGCCACCTTGTCGGCGGCCGCCCTGCTCACCTACGCCGCCACCCGGTCACTGACCGGCTTCGCTATTGCGGCCGTCGTGTTCGTCACCGCGCAAGCCGCCTCCGGGTCCATCCGGCACGCGATCGCCGTCGCCGGGGTCCAAGGCGCGGACCGCACCCGGCTGCGCGCGAGCATGCACACCGTCCTCAACGCCGGGTTCGGGTGCGGAACCGTGCTCGGCGTGGCAGTGCTGGCCAGTGCGGCCGATGCGGCGTTCTCAACCGTGTACGCCCTCGGCGCCGCCCTCTCTCTGATCACCGCCGCAGCCACCCTGAAGCTACCGGCCCCCGACAGGACCGCCCAGCGGCCCCGCACCCCAGGCACGTGGGTCGCGCTGCGCGACCGGTCGTTCGCCGGCGCCGTCGCTCTCGCCGCCCTGGTGCAGCTGACCATGCCCATCCTGTCGCTGCTGCTGCCCTTCTGGGTGCTCCGCAGCGCGGCCCCGGCCTGGAGCGCCGGTGTTGCCCTCGCGGTGAACACCGTGCTGGTGATCAGCCTGCAGCGCGGCTGGGCGGCGCGCCTGGTAGACGCCCGTACGACCGCGCTCTCCGCGCTCATCGCCGCCGCTGCGATCATCACCGCCGGTCTGCTCCTCGCCGCGCTACCGCACACCGACTCGCCCGCCACCGCACTCGCCCTGGTGATCGCCGCCGTGGTCGTCCTGACCGCGGGCGAGGTCGGTGGTGGCGCCGCGGTGTGGCAGGTGGCCCTGCAGCACGTCGACGCCTCAGCCGAGGGGCGCTACCAGTCCGCGTTCTCCATGTCCGCCAGCGGCGCCCGCGTCCTGGGCCCCCTCCTCGCGCTGCCTCTGCTGCTGCACGCCGGCTCCGGCGGCTGGGTCCTGCTGACCCTCATCATGGGCGCCGCCTGCCTGCTGGTCGCCCGACGCAGCCTTAACCCCTCAACGACCCCACCACAGCGATGACAAGGAGTAGTCCCATGACCAGCTTCGACACCTTCCTCACCGCGCGGGAGCGCGCCTCGACCGCTTTCGTCGACGGAGACGCCGGCCCGCTGCTCGCGATCTCCGTGGACACCGATCCCGCCACCATCTATCCGCCCACCGGGGCGGTGGTCGTCGGCGCCGACGCCGTCAACACCGGCAATGCCGCCGGCACCAAAACGTTCGCCCCCGGGGCTGAGAACCGATTCGACATCCTGCACTCCGGCTCCGACGGCGACCTCGGCTACTGGACCGGCATCCAGCGCTCGAAAGTCCTGCTGAAAGACAACCCAAAGCCGGTGACCATGAACCTTCGGATCACCGAGCTGTTCCGCCGCGTCGACGGCGAGTGGAAGCTGTTCCACCGGCACGCCGACACGCTCCAAGAGCGGTAGCACCTTTCGGCGACCCGGCCACCGCGACGCAGTCCTTCTCACGACCACCAGACGAGAGACCACCACCGAACCACCAGGGTGGCAATCCCCTGGAACCGTGGAGCCATCAGTTAATGGGATGTGATCGGGGTGCGGGTCATGCTGCGTCCCAGGGGTGGCGCAGTTCGTAGTCGATGGGTGAGTTCATCTGCAGCGCCGAGTGGCGCCGCGTCTGGTTGTAGTCCTCGATCCAGGCCGCGAGGTTCACCAGGACAGGCCTGGGCACCCTCGGTAGCATGCTCGGCACCGGAGTAGCAGGGGCGAAAGCAGGGGGCCAAGACACGTGTCAGCTCAGCAGCGGCCGTCAGGGTCCCGAGTGCCGACGGCTGCGGGAGACGGGCGCTCGCCTCGTGCGATGTGACCGATGAGCCCAGCCCGTCAGGCGGCCGTGATTGTGGCCGGGGTCTTCGCACTCGTGGCAGTCGTGGTCGCGGTGGTCTTCGTCTTCGCCCGCAACGCGACCAAGCCACCCGCACCGGCTGGGGCGGTGACCGTCACCCAGCCCGCCAGTGCAGACTCGAGCGCGTCCGGGACGCCAACGTCCCCACCCTCCCCGACGGTCGATCCCGAGACACAAGCCCACGACGCGCTCGTGGCGGACCGCGCCCGCAGCCTGCAAGGGTTGACGCTCGATGGGAGGTGGGTGCTGCAGCTGTCCAGCAAGAGCGACGGGATCGTCGACCCCCAGCAAACGGCCGCCAATGGATCGCACACGTTCCACTACACCGATATCCAGGCGCAGTTCGACCAGCTCTCGGCATTGGCACGCAGCGCCGGAATGGCGCCGATGATGTTGACGGCAAACGACTTTGGGACCAAACGCACCCAGAACGGCGACCAGCTGTGGGTGCTGCTGGCAGACCCCGGCCGGTTGGGCTCACAGGAGGCTGCGCAGGCCGCGTGCGCCGCCCTTTTTCCAACAGGTCAGCGGTGCCGCCTTGTCCAACGCCTGCGTGCCCCGCACTCTGGTGCCCTTACGGTAGCCAGCCCAGATCGTCCGCGTCCCGGGGGGATCGACACGACATGTACCCCCGCGGCGTTCTTCGTGGTGTGGACGGTGCTGTTCCTCACCGTTGGCCGGATCAGCGTGAGCGGCAACCTGTCCGGCATTCCCTTCCTCGGCACAGCCGTGGCCGATGTGGCTGTGGGGATCTCACCGGCGACGGGTCTGCTCATGGCCGTATGGGGTCTGCTCGTGGAGGTGTGCGCCCGACTCCTGGCTCCTCTCGCCCGTCGGCGCTTCCCCGGACTTGCCGCTCTGCTTCTCGTGAGGGCTTGGGCCGGCTCGCCGTCCACGGGCGTGGTGTCCCCCGCAGCAGAGGTTCCGGTGAACCCCGGCGTTGCCGCTGCCGAGCTCGACCCCGATCAATCGGCCGCCACAGCAAGCACGCTCATCAGGCCACGTGTGATCGGGCCCGCTCCAGGCGCCCCTGCGTTGACCGATCGGCAGCGCAAGCAGCTCACCTTCTGAAGCGTGCTGGCCGGGGGACTGTGCGCCGTCGGGCTCGTCGGCCTGCTGACGATTCGGTGGCTCGGTTCTGCGTTCTTCGGCCCTGCAACGGTGGCCGAGCAGTACCTCGCCGACTTGCAGGCCGGTGACGCAGCCGCAGCCAGCGCCCTGGCCGATCCGGGTGTCCCCAACGGGCTGCGCGGCGGCCTCACGAACGCGGTGCTGGGCGGGTCGTCCGCCCGGCTCGACTCGGTCCTCGTGGGAGAGCCGACCATCACCGAGTCATCGGCCACCATCCCCGTGCAGTACTCCGTGGATGGCCAGAAGGTCAACACGACCTTGAACGCCGAGCGCGCTGGTTCGAGCTTCGCGGTGTTCCCGTCGTGGCGACTGACATCCAGCCTCGCGCAGGCCGTTTCGGTGAGCAGCGCCGTCGGGGTGAACATCAGCGGCACCGATGTGGCGACGACCTCCCCCGACTCCACTGACTCGAGCAACCATGTCACGACCTACCTCTATCCAGGCAGCTACTCGGTCACGGGGGCCAAGGGGGGAGCGACCGCCAAGTGGTTGATACCCACCGAGGCTTCAGTGACCCTGACCTCCCCTGGCTCACTGCCCAAGACCGTGTCCATCGCCACCAAACCGTCGCCGGCACTCATCGAGGAGCTCAACGCCCAAGCCAAGAGCCTGATCGACTCGTGCGCGGCGTCTGGGCTGGCCTCGCCGAAGTCGACCCTGGGCGAGTGTCCGTTCTCGACCTACTCGTCGGACGGCAAGGCGACCTGGAAGGTCGCCTCATACCCGCAGCTCGAGGTCGACACGAGCGCCTTCTCTCAGACGCTGTATGCGAGCACCGGCAAGGCAGGATCGGTACAGGGGACCACGAGCAGCGCCCTCTTCGGGCCCAGCACGAACACCCAGTCGGTCAGCATGTACTCGAGGAAGGTCACCATCGGTTCGGACGGGGCCGTCCACATGGGCAGTTGAGCCGTTCCGGGCCGCGGCGCCGACCTACCCCTCGTGCCGCCAGGCGGCGCGCAGCCCGAGTCTCGACACGTGAGCATGGTAGCCATGGGTGCGGACCTCGTGACCCGCCAACGGTGAGAGGTCAGCAGGTGCTGCTAAACCGGGCGGACAACAGCACCTACTGACCTTTCGCGGGAAGTGGGGCCGCGGCGCCGACCTACCCCTCGTGCCGCCAGGCGGCGCGCAGCCCGAGTCGCCTGCCGGTCTGCAGCAGCGAGTTGCGGTAGAGGCGAGCGCCGACAGAGATCGACAGGGCGGCGAACGCGACGGTCAAGGCGAGCGCGACGACCGGCTCCCACCAGGCGGCCTCGCCGGCGACGATGCGGCCTGGCATGAGGATGGCCGAGAGGATCGGCACGAACGACGCCACGACCTTTGCTGTCCCCGAGACGGTCATCCCGACCACGAACGCGAGCACTAGTGCCATGGTGAGCGGGGTGGTGGTCGACTGCAGATCCTCGTTACGAGTCGCGAGGGCCCCGCAGGCCGCCCACACGGTGGCTAGGGCGAGGAAGCCGGCGAGGAAGAAGGCGAGGAACCAGCCGATTGCTCCAGCCACGCTGGGCAGCAGCCCGGCATACTGCGTGAAGCTCAGCCCGACGAGGCCGACCGCGGCATACAAGGCCATCTGGCCCAGGGCGATGGCCGTGTTCCCCATGACCTTGCCGATCAGCAGTGATCGGATCGGGATTGCGGTCACGAGGATCTCGACGATGCGCGACTGCTTCTCCTCGATGACGCTTTGGGCGATCTGGATGCCGAAGGTCGAGCGCGGCCATGTAGAAGAGCGCGGCGAAGACGAAGCCGAGGAAGGTGCGGAAGCCCTGCTGTTCCTCGTCCTGCCCGTCCAGGCGAGCGGTCGTCAGCGCGGCGCCGCGGCTGAGCTGCTCGTATGCCGTGCCGGCGGCGGCGGCGTTTTCCTGCAGGGTCAGCTCGCGGACACTCGCGGCGATCTCGCGGGTCACGTCGGGGTCGCTGTCCCGATGGAAGGTCAGCCGCCAGCCGTTCGCGTCCTTGGTCAGCAAGGCGTCGGCCGAGCCATCGCGGACGGCTTGCTCCCCGGCGTCGACGTTGGGCACCGGCAGAGCGCGGCCATTGACCTTGTCGTCGCGTTGATGTGCGGCCGCTGCCGCCATGTCGACGACCGCAGCGGCACGCTGGTCGACCACAGCGACGGTAGTTGTCCGGTCCCGTCCGCCTAGCCACGCCTGCAGTCCCAGCAGCCCGCCGATGAGCAAGAGGGTCAGCAGCGTGCCGATCAAGAAGTTGCGGTCGCCGAGCTTGACCAGGACCTCACGCGTCGCAACGAGACGCCAGGCCGGTGCCGTGCTCGGGGACTCGACGCGGTTGGCGTGCTGGTCGATGGTCGCCGGGTCGGCGGGAGTGGTGGTCGTGGTCATGCCGTCACCTCACGGTAGATTTCGCTGAGACTGGGGACGATGCGGGCGTACTCGAGGACCGAACCGCGGGCCATCGCCTCGCGTAGCAGCCGCTGGGTGGCCTCGTCGGACTCGGGCTCGATGACCGCGACCGGCCCGTCGATGTCGACGACGTGGACTCCGAGCTGGTCGCGCACCCAGCCGGCGTCGACGTCGAGCACGAGCCGGTGGCGCACGATGCCGGTGGAGCGCAGCTGCTCGGTCGTGCCCTGGGCGACGACGCGGCCTCGGGCCAGGATGACGATGCGATCGCACAGCCGCTCGACCAGCTCGAGCTGGTGGGATGAGAAGAGGACCGGCACGCCCCGATGGGTGTGCTCGCGCAGCACGTCACCCATCTCGTCGACTGCGTCCGGGTCAAGGCCGGAGAACGGTTCGTCGAGGATGAGGGCGGTTGGATCGGCAAGCACAGCCGCGGTGATCTGCACGCGCTGCTGGTTGCCGAGCGACAGGGTCTCGAGCTTGGCCTTGGCCTTGTCGGCGAGCCCGAACCTGGTGAGGTAGCGCAGGGCGACCCGACGCGCGTCGTTCGGCGGCATGCCGCGCAGCGACCCCAGGTAGGTCAGCTGGTCGAGCACCTGCTGCTTGGGGTAGAGGCCGCGTTCCTCGGGCATGTAGCCGAAGCGCCGTCGGTCGTGGGCCGTCACGGGGCTGCCGCGGAAACGCACCGCACCGGCGTCGGCCGCGAGCAGGCCCATGATGATCCGCATGGTCGTGGTCTTGCCGGCGCCGTTGCCGCCCACGAAGCCGACCACGGACCCAGCCGGGACGGTCAGGCTGGCCTCGTCCAGCGCGACGGTCTCGCCGAACCGGCGGCTGACGCCTTGCACCTGCAGCATTGCTCGTCGCCTCCTGCGTGAGATGGTCGTTCGGGTTCCACACTAGGAAGCCCGACAGGTGCGCCGGATCAGCCGCGGAGTCGGATTCCGCGGCGCGAACTGTGCGACCCGGATCGGGGCGGTGCGCCCGGCTACTCCCCCGGAAGGATGAGGCCGGCCTCGTACGCCAGCACGACCGCCTGCACCCGGTCGCGCAGGTGCAGCTTCGCCAGGACGTTCGACACGTGGGTCTTGACGGTGGCCTCGCCGACGTACAGGTCTCGCGCGATCTCGGCGTTGGAGCGGCCGCGCCCGATGAGGACGAGCACCTCGCGTTCGCGGTCCGTCAGCCGGGCGAGGTCGTGCTGGCGCCCCGGTTCGGCTCCCGCTCGGCCTGCTTGGGGCGCCGCGGTAGGCCGGTCAGCCTGATCGGGGGCACCCGGCATACCGAGGCCGAGGCGAGCCTCGATGACCCGGCGGGTGACCTCGGGGGCGAGCAAGGCGTGGCCGTGGGCGACCGCACGGATCGCGTCGACGAGCTGGTCGGGGTCGGCGTTCTTGAGCAGGAAGCCGCTCGCGCCTGCCCCGAGGCCGTCGAAGACGTAGTCGTCGCGGTCGAACGTGGTGAGGATGATGACCTTGGCCAGGTCGGCGGCCACGATCTGACGGGTTGCGGCGATGCCGTCGAGCACGGGCATCTGCACATCCATGAGCACGACGTCCGGGCGCAGCCGCTGCGCCGCGGCGACCGCCTCGCGTCCGTTGGCCGCCTCGCCGACAACCTGGATGTCCGGCTCGACAGCCAGGATCATCGAGAACCCGCCTCGCACCAGGTGCTGGTCGTCGACGAGCAGCACCCGGATGGCACGGTGTCCGCCGAGTCCACTGCCGGGACGTCGGTCAACGGACGGCGTCCTCGGTGCTGCGCACCAGCGGGAAGCGCACCCGCACGCGGTACCCGCCGGTCGCCCGTGGCCCGATCTCGCTGGTGCCGCCGTGGGAGGCCAGCCGCTCGCGGATGCCTAACGTGCCCAGGCCGGTGCCGCTCGTGCCGCCCCTGGGGCGACCGTCGTCGAGGACTTCGGCCTCGGCATACTGCCCGCTCACCCGCACCACGACGCTGGCGCGGGTCGCGGTGGAATGCCGGCGGATGTTGGTCAGCGCCTCCTGGACGGTGCGGTAGATGGACAGGCCGATCTCGGGGGGCATGGCGGCGATGCTGGCCGCCTCGCCGACCACGGTGTAGCTGACCTGCAGCCCGCCCGCTCGGGCCTCGTCGACGACGACGGGCAGCTCGCCAAGGCCGGGCTGCGGGCCGCGGTCGATGCCGGGGTCATCGCCGGCTGGCGCTCGGGGCTGGGCCGGCCGCGCGCCGCGACGTCGCCTGACCGCAGCGTGCCGAGCAGGGCGCGCATCTGGGTCACCGCTTCACGCGAGGACACCTCGACCGACTCCAGTGCGGCCGCGGCCCGGTCCGGGTCGGCGCGCAGGAGCCGGCGGGCCCCGGCCGCCTGCACGCCCATGACGGAGACGTGGTGGGCGACGACGTCGTGCAGCTCCCGGGCGATCCGCAGCCGCTCGTCGACGACGGCCTGGTCCCGCAGCCGGGCCGCCTGCTCGGCAATGGTCGCCGCCTGACTGGCCACCCGCGCCTGGTCGCGGGCGCTGTTCCACGCGGACTGCCCAAGCCAGATGGCGCCACCGAAGTAGATGACGTTGATGATGCTCGAGTAGAGCACGGCGGCCACGGAAGGGGAGAGCAACCCGGCTACGTCGTGGGCGTCGGCGAGGTACTGGTCCAGGGCGTTGCCGACCGCGAACGACAGTGCGAGCCAGGTGGTCATGGCCAGCACGATGGCGCCCGCGACGAGAACCATGTGGCGCCGGTCGCGGGCGTGCGCCACGCCGCTGTACAGCGCGAAGAAGTAGGCCACCTGCATGGTGAACTGCATGGAGATGACCGGCATGGCAACGCCCACGCCGACCATGTGGGCCGCCGAGACGGCTGCGATCGTCAGCGG
Organism: uncultured Actinomycetota bacterium; assembly: GCA_963769085.1. Taxonomy (GTDB): domain Bacteria; phylum Actinomycetota; class Actinomycetes; order Actinomycetales; family Dermatophilaceae; genus Phosphoribacter. Next base: position 17,885 of record CAVYKM010000031.1, read on the forward strand.
GTAGGTGCGCCGCCAGGCCAGGACGATCGTCCCGGTGGCCACCGCGAAGTGCTGGACGAGGACGGGCTGGGTCGGCCCGCCGTGGGCCGGGTCGAGCAGGCCGAAGCTGCGAGCCAGCTCCAGCCCGACGGCGGCAACCGCCCAGAACCCGAGCGCCAGCCAGACGTCACTGCGGCGTTCAGCGGCCGTGGGACCGGGCCGCACCCAGATGTCGTCCACGGCGAAGAAGCGCTCCACCGATATGGCAATCCGCTCTCGACCCGCCATGCCGACAGGGTATGCCGGCCCGCCGACACCGTTGCTCCGTCGCAAGATGGAGATGGCGTCAGCCTCGTTGGGGAGACCCTGGCGGGCAACTGGTGAGCCGTTGCTTGGGTCTACCAGGCAAGCGTGACTTCACCCCGAACCGCGGCGACCCCGGGCCAGCACGCTGCGGCCGCGTTGCTCGTGGGCGCCCGCGACGAGGTAGACCGGAACTGCGGCGGGCCGTACTCCCGCATCCGCCCCGCAAGTCCCGCGTCGCCGCTGCGCCGCCGCAAGCACGCCAAGGGTCGAGCCCCATGAGTTGCCGGATGGCGGCGTCGAGGGAACGGCGCGAGGAATGTGACCGAACAGCCGGGCCGGTCGTGGGGTGTTCAGCCGTGCATGGTGCCGGCCTGCTCGAACGCCATCGCCCGCTGCAGAGCCGCAGCACGCATCGCGGGGTCGATGTCAACCGGTCCGCCGAGCGCCACCGCGCGAATGCCCGCTTGAGCGGCCTCCTCGACCACGCCGCCGACGAGGATGGCCAGCTCGGGAGTGCGGTGGAAGACCAGGACCCCATGGTTGGCGAGCAGGACCGCGGGCACGCCCGGCGCAACGGCGGCGCGGATCTCAGCCACCGCCTGCTCCGACCCCCGGGGGCCGTAGCCAGTGACCGGTACACCGTCGGGCAGCCCGAACATCGCCAGCGCCTCGACCCAGCAGCCGATCGGGCGGCGAGCGACGGCGTAGGCGGTGGCAAAGGGGGAGTGCGTGTGCACCACACAGCCAACGTCGGGTTGGTCGTGGTACATCGCGGTGTGCATCGCCACCACCGCCCCTTGGATCGGCGGCAGGTCACCCTCCCGCAACACCCCGTCCAGGCCGACCCGCACCACCGCCCCCACCGGGTGGTCGCGCAGCGACGGCCCGGCGGTGAAGTACATCTCGTCCGCACCGGGCACCCGCAGGCTCACGTTGCCGTGCCCATTGGCGGAGATCGCCCCGCCGGCGACCACCCGTCGCGCCACCTCAACGACCTGCTCGGCCAGCTCTCGATCCATGCCGTCCCTCCTTCTGCCAGTGGCCACCCGCCCGCACCCTAGATCGTCGCAAGCGCCCGCCGCACGGCATCCAGGCTGCGCTCGACGTCGCTCTCGTCCGTCGACCAGTTGCTCACCGAAACCCGCAGCACCCGCCGGCCGTGCCAGCTCGAGCCGGACATCCAGGTCGTGCCGTCGGCGAGCACGCGGCGGCACCACCTCGTCGGTGCGCTCGTCGTCGCCGAACGACGCGCACACCTGGGTGAACACGACGTCGTTGAGCACGCGGGCGCCGGGCAGCTCGTCGAGGCCGGCGGCGAAGGCGGCTGCATGGCGGCACAGGCCCTCCACGAGCTCGGCCACCCCGGAGCGGCCCAGGGAGCGCAGCACCGCCCAGACCGGGAAGGCGCGACCGCGTCGCGACAGCTCGGGGGTCTTGTCTGAGGGCTCACCCTGCTCGTCGAGGATGAGGTAGGGCCCGTGCAGCGCCATCGCCGCCCGCAAGGCCGCGGGGTCGCGGACGATGACCAGGCCGTTGTCGTAGGGCACGTTGAGGGTCTTGTGGGAGTCCGTGGCCCACGAGTCGGCGTCCTCGTACCCCGTCACCAGGTGCCGGTGCGTCGGGGACGCCCCCGCCCAGAGGCCGAACGCGCCGTCGACGTGGACCCACGCGCCGTGGGCGTGCGCGGCGGCAATGGTTTCCGCGAACGGGTCGAAGGCACCGGAGTGGACGTTTCCCGCCTGCAGCGTGACGACCGTCGGTGTGGCGGGCTGCGAATCGAGCGCTGCCGCAAGGGCTTCGGGCCGCACCCGCCCTTGCTCGTCGACGGGCACCGGTTCGGGCGACCCGAGCCCCAGGTAACGCAGAGCCAGGTCAACCGCCTCGTGCCGCTCGGCGCCGACCAAGACGCGCACTCGCGGCCCACCCGCAAGCCCGCGCAGGGCGACGTCCCAGCCGGCCTGCCGCAGCACCGCGTCCCGGCCAGCGGCGAGCGCGGTGAAGTTGGCCACCGTGGCGCCGGTGACGAACCCGACGGCGCTGGAGGCTGGCAGCCCGAGCAGGTCCAGCAGCCAGGCGCTCGCGATGTCCTCGACGGCGCTGTGGGCGGGCGTCACCCGGCGCAGCCCGCAGTTCTGGTCCCAGGCGCTCGTCAGCCAGTCGGCGGCCAGGGCGGCCGGATGGGTGCCGCCGATGACGAAGCCGAAGAACCGCCCGGACGGCATGGCGGTGAGGCCGGGCTCGCACGCCTCGGCCAGCAGGTCGATGACCTCGGCCGGGCCGGTCGGATCCTCGGGCAGCACCGAGCCGAGCTTGCCGGCGATCTCCGCGATGGACGCCTGCGGGGCGACGGGCCGCTCGGGCAGTGTCGAGAGCCAGTGCTGGGTATGCCGGTGCGCCCGCTCCAGCGCGGGCCAGGAGTCGTCCATCGGGCCAGTGTCCACCGGCGTGCGCGCACCGGCCAGGCTTTACGCGGATTCCGCCCGCCGGTCGGCTCAGGACGCCTGATGCGCCGCTTCGACGCCGAGCGTGTCGAGCTGAGCCCGCAGCGCGTCGGTCACGCTGGTCAGATCAGGCACGCGGTCGGGGTCTACGACGACCGCGATGGTGAGGCGCCCGGCATACGAGAGCGCGGCGAAGGCGACGGTGACGTTGCCGGCGGTGACCGTGACCGGCACCACCTCGTGGACGTCCATCCCGGTGAAGCTGACAGGGCCGGCCAGGCCGCGGATGTTGGTGAGGAACGAGTTGACCAGCCGCTGCCGGTCGACGAACCAGCGCAGCAGGCCCAGGGCGGCCAGCAGCCGGAACACCGGGCCGACGAGGGCCGCCGAAGAGCCGCGGCTGGTCGTCTTCCGGGTCCGGGTGAGTGCCGCCACCTGCCGCAGCCGGGTCTTGGCCGGCTCGACCATCGGCACGCGCACGGGCATGACACCGACCTGGTTGCCCAGGTCGGCCGCGGTCGTCGCCGGGCGCGCGGAGACCGGCACCGAGATGACCAACGCGGGCGGGTGCTCACCGCGGGCCCGAAGGACCGACTCCATGGCGCCGGTGACGGCGGTGAGCAGGACGTCGTTGACGGTGGCGGAATGCCGGTCGGCCAGCTCGCGTATGCCGGTCAGCTCGACGGTGACTGTGCCGACCCGTCGCCGGGGGCCGGTCGGCGCGTTGAGCGAGCAGCGGGGCGCCAGCTCGACACGCGTCAGACCCAGCTCGGCCCGGGCCGCCCAGAGCCGGCCCAGTGCCTGCGGCACCCGGCTCAGGGCGGCCAGGCGGGTGGTCACGGCGTCCGCGAGCAGCGCGGCCGTGCTCGGCTGCCGACGTGACGGCATACCGTCCGTTGCGGGTCCTCCTGCTGAGTCGGCGAGCGTGGCAAGGACGGCCAGCCCGCCGATGCCGTCCGCGAGGACGTGGTGCAGCGCCAGGACCAGTCCGACCCGGCCGTCGGCCAGCGCGGTGACGAACACCGCCCGCCAGAGCGGTCTCGAGCGCGGCAGTGGGGTGGTCACGGCGGTCATTGCCGACTCGAGCAGGGCGCTGCGATCGCCGGGTGGACTGCAGCGCACGGTCGACACGTGCGCGGCGGCGTCGAAGGTGGGGTCGTCCACCCAGATCGGGCGCCCGAGGACCCAAGGCAGCAGGACCAGCCGCTGGCGGAGCCTGCGGATCCCGCCGAGCCGTCGGGCGAGCTCGGCCTGGGCCGCTGGCAGGTCGAGGTCCGGGCCGGCATCCAGGACCATCAGCGCGCCCACGTTCATCGGCACCGGCCCGACGTCCGACGCCAGCTGCATAAGGTCGCCCGCCCCGATCCGCTCGAGCCGCGTTCGCGTTGGCATGTCCTGGACGATTCCAGGCCGGCCGGGGTGGGTTCAAGTCCACTGAGCGGTGCAGGAATAGCGGCGGGTGCGCCGGGTACATCCTCTCCATGGCCACATTCGACGAAGCCAAGCCCACGAACGAGTCCCTTGCCGACGAGGTGTCAGCCGGCGGCTGGGCGCCTCCGGGTGCGCCGGGCTCGCAGACGCCGGAGCTGGAGGAACGCACCGACCCCCAGGAGCCGCTCCCGCCCAAACCCGACCAGGGTGCCCCCGTGACGGTCACGGCGACCGGGTCCCCGACCGGCGCTGCCGCCAAGTCGCGCGCCCAGTCCGGCCCCTACCTGACCACGTCGCAAGGCGCCCGACTCCTTGACACCGACCACTCGCTCAAGGCCGGCCCGCGTGGCCCGACGCTGCTGCAGGACCACCACTTGCGCGAGAAGATCACCCATTTCGACCACGAGCGGATCCCGGAGCGGGTGGTGCACGCCCGAGGGGCAGGCGCGCACGGGTTCTTCGTCGGGTACGGCACAGCCGAAACGGTGACCCGCGCCGGCTTTCTGGCCAAAGACGTGGAGACGCCGGTGTTCGTCCGGTTCTCCACCGTGCTGGGCTCGCGTGGGTCCGCTGACACGGTCCGCGACACGCGCGGCTTCGCGACGAAGTTCTACACGGACGAGGGCACCTTCGACCTCGTGGGCAACAACATGCCGGTCTTCTTCATCCAGGACGGCATCAAGTTCCCGGACATCGTCCACGCCGCCAAGCCGCACCCGGACCGGGAGATCCCGCAGGCCCAGAGCGCGCACGACACGTTCTGGGACTTCGTGTCGCTGCACACGCGAGGCGCAGCACCACACCATCTGGAACATGTCCGACCGGGGCATCCCGCGCTCCTTCCGCACGATGGAGGGCTTCGGCGTCCACACCTTCCGGCTGACCAACGCCGAGGGCGCGACGACGCTGGTCAAGTTCCACTGGAAGCCCCGCCTTGGCGTGCACTCGCTCATCTGGGAGGAGGCCCAGATGCTCTCCGGGCTCGACCCGGACTTCCACCGCCGAGACCTCTACGACGCCATCGAAGCAGGCGCCTACCCGCAGTGGGAGCTGGGTGTGCAGACCTTCCCGGACACCCCGGAGCAGACCTTCGAAGGCATCGACCTGCTCGATCCGACCAAGTTCGTGCCGGAGGAGCTCGCGCGGGTCCAGCCGGTCGGACTGCTGACGTTGAACCGCGCACCCAGCAACTTCTTCGCCGAGGTCGAGCAGGTGGCTTTCCACGTGGGCAACCTCGTGCCCGGGATCGACGTCACCGACGACCCGCTGCTGCAGACCCGGCTGTTCTCCTACGTGGACACCCAGCTCACCCGGCTCGGCGGGCCGAACTTCGCCCAGATCCCCATCAACCGTCCGCACGCACCCGTCAACGACATGCTGCGCGACGGCTTCCACCAGCACGCCGTCCACACTGGCGTGGCACCCTACCGCCCGAACTCGCTCGACGGCGGAAACCCGTTCGTCGCCGGGGCGGACGACCGTGCCTTCGTCGACGTCCCGGTGTCCCTGCCCGCGACGACCAAGGTGCGGGCCGCACCGGCCAGCTTCGCCGACCACTTCAGCCAGGCGCGGCTCTTCTGGCTCAGCATGAGCCCGGTCGAGCAGCAGCACATCGTCTCGGCATACACCTTCGAGCTGGGCAAGTGCTACGAGCGGGTCATCAAGGAGCGTCAGCTGCGCGCGCTCGCAATGATCGACCCGGTGCTGTGCGCCGACGTCGCTGCCGGTCTCGGCTTGCCGGTCCCCACCGTCGACGGCCAGCCGGCCCAGGTCGACCCCAGCCCCGCCCTGTCGCAGGTGGGCAACACCTGGCCGGTCGACGGCCGCACCGTGGGGATCGTCGTCGGGGACCAGGCCGACCTGGCGGACGTGGCGGCAGTCCGGACGGCCCTCATCGCGGCCAAGGTCACTCCTTTGCTCATCGCACCCATCGGTGGCACGCTGTCCAGCGGCCCCGACGAGCTGCCCGTCCAGCGCACCTACCTCACCGCTCGGGCAGCCGAGCTCGACGCCGTTGTCGTCACCGGTTCGCCCTCACCGGCACACCCCATCGACCCGCGAGTCGCGCTGCTGCTCACCGAGGCATACCGGCACGGCAAGGCGCTGCTGGCGCTGGACGGGTCCGCGGCCGCGTTGTCCAGCCTGGGCCTGCCGACCGACGCAGCGGGAGTCCTTGCCGCCGACGGCGCGGCTTCGGTGCCGGCGCTGGTCGAGCTGATGAGCCGACACCGCGCGTGGGAGCGGTTCGCCCAGGCATCGCCGGGGTGAGCTACCGGGCTTCGACGCGCCGTCGTATGCCGTGCAGCATCCCGGGGCCCATGAGCCCGTCCGCGGGCACGAGAGCAGTGACGTAGGCCGCCGTCAGCCACCACGGCCGGGTGGCCCCCCGGACCCGCAGGTGCATTCGCGTGCCACCCTCGGGACGTTCGTGCAGCACGAAGGCCCAGGTCCAGTCGATGTCGGCTCCGAAGCGCTCGGCCCAGCTCACCGGCAGGTGGGTGGTCGAGTGCAGGACGAGGCGGTGCGGTGCCGCGACCTCCTCGACGCGGAAGAAGGCGGTGCCTGGCCGGCCGTCGGGGATGGTGTCGCCGACGGCGAGGTCTCTCACGAGGGCCGGGTCGAGGTGGTCCAGGCTGGGCCAGTTCGCGGGGAACAGCAGCCGGTCGACCCACCTCGGGGTGTACCAGCCGGCCCGGTGCCACCCCATCTGGGTCAGCCACGGCCAGACCTGCTCGGGCGCGGCCGCGATGGTGATGGCGTGGTCGGTCACCACGCTGGGCCTGGCGACGAGGGAGTCACCAGGGAGGGTCCGCCGCCGCTCGCGCGCGGAGGACCCGCCTCGCCGTCCCCAGGCCTGCAGCCCGCCGTAGCCGACCGCAACGGTCAGCAGCAGCGCGGCCGGACCTGCGCGCGCCGTCACGTCATACCCGGGCCCGGGACAGCGCCCCCCGTCCCAGCCAGATGAACGCCCCGCCGACGAGCAGATAAGTGGGGTGGAAGAAGCTCAGCTCGCGGATGAACAGGTATTCCACGACGATCCACCCGACGAGGAGCACACCGGCAAAGACAGCGGCGGCATCGGTGCGCTCGTCCCCGCGCCACGCCAGCCCGGCCACCACGCTGGTCGGGAGCCCGACGATCAGCGCGAGCGCTACGCCGCCGAACACCGGGCTGGCGAACGGGAGCCGAGCGGTCAGCACCTCGCCGACCGAAAGGACTCCGGTCACCAGACCCACGGCGCCGGCATACGCGGAGACGGCCACGATGGCGGCAAAGACGGCAAGCGCTGTGCGGCGGTGCAGTTCGACAGTTCTCACCATGGTCTTGCCAGCCTCCTTCAGCGCAGCGGGCGTTCCCTTCGACGGTAGTCCGCACCACCACGGCGGCGGCACGAGAGCGGGCAATGTCTCAAACTGCGCGCTCGCTGCTCCTTCAAGTGTCCTCGGGGGCAAGAAGGGAACCGCGTCATGCTGAGAAAGCCCGCTGCACCCTGGCCGGTGGCGCGCCGACTTGCGACCGTGGGCGAGGTCGCCGCCATGGCCGCGTCGGCTCGCCGGCTGTTGCGGGCCGTTCGAGCCGAGCGCCTGAGCCAGCTCACACCGATCACCGCCTCCGAGCCGCTGCACCGTCCGCGCTTCGACGTGCCGGTGCTGCTCGTCCACGGCTACCTCGGCACACCCGCCTGCTGGACCCATGTTGTCCCGCAGCTGCATCGGGCCGGCTTCGTCAATGTCTTCAGCCTCGGTTACAACGCCCTCGCTTCGACGATCCCCGTGCTGGCGGCGGACGTCGTCGGCGCGGCGGAGGCGGCACGGGGCCAGGCTCGTGCGGATGGTGTCCATCTCGTCGGGCACAGCTTGGGCGGGTTGGTGATCCGGTATGCCGTGCAGCAGCTCGGCCTGTCCTCGACGGCACGCAGCGTGGTAACCATCGCGACGCCCCACCAAGGCAGCCCGTTCGCTTCCGTGGCCCCTGGCGTGGTGGGAGCGCAGATGCGGCCGGGATCGTCGCTGCTGCACCACCTGCCGCCGCTGTCCAGTACACCGCAGGTGTCCTGGCTGGTCGTGGACTCGGCCCAGGACATCGTCGTGTCGAAGCCGCGGCCGCGTGTCGACGGTGGCGCGCGCTACCGAGTGGTCAACGCCCGTGGCCACCAAGCCATCCTGCGCAGCGACGAGCTCGTCGAGACGCTGGTGGGTCACCTGGTCGAGGTCGAGCAGGCCCGCGCCGGGACGGTCGTCGACGCCGCCTGACCGCACGGCTGACGAGGGGGCCGCACGGGGTGGCCGTCCTCGGCGTCCTCCTGACTAGGGCTGGTTCACTAGGCGATGAAGGCCAACAGGTCCTCGTCGAAAGCGCGCTGGAAGTCGCCCAGGATGCCGTGCGGGGCGCCTGGGTACACCTTGAGGGTGCCCTGCTTGACCAGCGCGATCGCCTTGTGGGCCGAGTCGGCGATCGGGACGACCTGGTCGTCGTCCCCGTGCGCGATGAGGACCGGGACCTGCAGAGCCCGCAGGTCGTCGGTGAAGTCGGTCTCGGAGAACGCCTTGACGCAGTCGTAGGCGGCCTTGAGCCCGACCTGCATGCCGAGCCTCCAGAACTGGTCGCGCTGCCCCTGGGACACGGCTGCTCCGGCCCGGTTGGCCCCGTAGAACGGGATGCTCAGATCCTGGAAGAACTGGGACCGGTCGGCCAGCACCGCGGCTCGGATCTCGTCGTAGGCTCCGATGGGTGTGCCTTCGGGGTTGCTCGCCGACTGGACCATCACCGGTGCCACCGACCCCACCGTCACGACCTTGCTGACTCGGCCGGCGCCGGAGCGGGCCGCGTACCGCACCACCTCACCACCGCCGGTGGAGTGGCCCACGACGACGATGTCGCGCAGGTCCAGCGCATCGACCAGTCCGGCCAGGTCGGCGACGTAGCCGTCCATGTCGTTGCCCAGCCAGGTCTGCTCGGAACGCCCGTGTCCCCGACGGTCGTGAGCGATTGCTCGGTACCCATTCTCGGCCAACAGCCTGAGCTCGACGTCCCAGGCATCGGACGACAGCGGCCAGCCGTGGCTGAAGATCACCGGTCGACCGGTGCCCCAGTCCTTGTAGAAGATCTGGGCGCCATCCGCGGCGGTGACGAAGGGCATACGAGCCTCCAAGTCGATGGTGGGGCGGGGCGGGGGCGACCGGCCGGCATCTGGTAGCTCTCCTGGATGCTACTCGGCGGATCGACCTCCGACACCCGCCCGCGTCAGTCAGCTCTGGCAAGGCAAGGTGGGCGTCTTGTGCGGGGTAGTCGCACAGCGGGGCGAACAACGAGGCGTCGGCTGGGGCTTCGTCACATCCGGCCGTGAGCCCGTTCCGTCAAGCGGCGTCGTCGTGCAGGTTGTGGGGGTGGGTGGTGTGGCTGCGTCCGTTGGGGGTGGTCCAGGTGCACACGCCCTCGGGGGTCATGGTCACGGTCCAGCCGCCGTGGTGCTTGAACCCGTGATGGGTCCGACATAACGTCTGCAGGTTCGCCGCCGAGGTGGGACCGGCCGGGTAGGCGATGACGTGGTCCAGGTCGCAGCGTGCCGCGGGGGTGGCGCAGCCGGGGTAGCGGCAGGTGCCATCCCGGGCGCG
>CAVYKM010000032.1:0-58722 GCA_963769085.1 uncultured Actinomycetota bacterium
ACAACATCAACATAGGACTTGCGTCCAGTCGCATTCCGAGTAGAATAGGTCACATGTTCGAGGGTGTGTGTGCGCCGACGGTGGCCGCGGTGCAAGCCGCCGACCCGGCCACCCTGGCCGCCGCCCTGTTTCGGGTGAGCCAGGATGCACTCGCCGCGATGAGCGCCGACGAGGCCGAGTGTGTCGTGGCGGCCACCCAACGGATCCTCAACGCGGTGACCGCCCGCCAGAGCGCGGCGCTGACCCGCTACACCGAGCACGTGCTGGCCACCCGCGACACCCAGCGGGCCGCCCGGGCGGCCAGCGGCGAGCCGGCACCGGCCGGGCAACCCACCCCGGTGCAGGAGGCCGCGGCCGCGTTGGCGCCGATCCTGCGGATCGCCCCGCGGACCATGGCCACCCGCATCCACACCGGGCAAACCCTCGCCGGGCTGCCGCGCACCGCCGCGATGGGCTGGGCCGGGGACCTGGAACCCTACCGGGCCAGCGTGATCACCGGGGCCGCCCGCCACGTCGGGCATGAACAGCTGAGCGAGTTCGAGGCCCGGCTGCACCACGGCGACATCACCGACCTGCCCGGCTCGCGGCTCAAGACCCGCGCCGGGCTGATCGCCACCCGCCTGGCCCCGGCCCCCGACCCCGACGACCCCGACCAGGACCCCCAGCCGAGTGTGGCGGACCGGCAGGTGCGGATCGGCCCCGCGGATGAGGCCGGGCTGACCAAATGGGATGCGCTGCTGCCCACCGACTCGTCACTGTCCATGTGCGCCGCCATCGAGTCCCTGGCCGCCCAATACCGCCCGGACAACCCGCAGCTGAGCGTGGGTCAGTCCCGCGCCGACGCCTTGGTCGACCTGGTCCTGTCCGACGTGCAGGTCGCCACCACCGCCACCCTCATCATCCCCACCACCGACGCCCCCACCCCCGACCCAGCCGACCCAGCCGGGCACGCCGACCCAGCCGACTCGGACCGTGGCGGCGGCTGCCGGTGAGCCCGGCGCCGACACGGAACCCGGTGCCGAACCGTCGAGCGAGCCGAGCCGCCAGCGCCCACACCCTCCGAGCCCGACCCAGAGCAGGCGGGCACCGGTCCGGTCACCGCCGGGTCGGGCGCCGGGCGCCGGTTGACCCCACCGGCGGGCTGCTGCTGTGCCGGGCGGTCACCCTCCTGGATCGACCTGCTGGCCCCGTTCGACCGTCCGGCTGTCGTGCTGGGCGGGCCGTGGGCCCAGCAGCTGCCCGACCCGCCGCTGCAGGGACGCTACTCGCGGATCGTGGCGCAGGCCAACGACGCCGACGCCAACCCGCACCTGGCCCGAGACCGCCACGGGCGGGTCTGGTTCGTGCCCAAGGCGGCCATCGCCGCCCCGGTCGGGCTGCTGCTGCCGGCGCAGGTCAACGCCATCCTGGCCGACCCGGACACCATCATCCGCCTCGGCACAGCCAACCCGCACACCGGCGCCGTCAACATGCTGGACGAGCAGACCTACCGCCCCGGCGCCAAGCTGGCCCGGCTGGTGCGAGCCCGGGATGGCACCTGCCGCTACCCCGGCTGCGCCACCCCCGCGGCCCGCTGCGACCTGGACCACGTCATCGCCTACCCGGCCGGTGCCACGACGGCGGCCAACCTGCAGACGCTATGCAGGGTCCATCACGGGTTCAAACACCACGGCGGCTGGACCGTCACCATGACCCCCGAGGGCGTGTGCACCTGGACCGCCCCCAACGGACGCAGCCACACCACCCACCCCATCTCCCTCCACGACGACGCCGCCTAGGCCGGATGGTGTCGGTCTACTCGGCTGCCGGTGATCCTTGGTGGTGAAACATCTGCCAGTTGCCCGGACTCACCCGCCGCCAGAGCGACGTTCGGTTCGAACGCCGGCCGGCTCTCTCGCAGGTGTACTTGACCATCACGACGCCGTCCGCGACGAGCGCGCCCCGCATGTGGGACGTCGTGATCGGCGTGCCGGCTGAATCGGACGATATCCCAAGGCGAGCGGTAGCGTCCTGGTATCCGTACTCCACCCCCGATGCTCCGAACTCGTGGAAGTCGGCAGCGAGCAGGCGTTCTAGACACGCCGGGTCACTGCGGCACACAGTGCTCAGCGACTCCCGCTCCGCCGCAATAGCCTGCGCCACCTGGCGCTCGCGGTCGGACGCCGCATCGGTGGCTCGGTCATAGCGCTGGTACAGGGCCGACATCGTGCCGTCCGGGTCGAGCCGGTGCAGAATCGCCTCGGCGATTGCTCGCAGGTCAGCGACCTGTTCGGGCGTGAGGGCGCCCATCACGTGCCGTCGGACCGTGGCGACATGTCCCGGTGCCGTCCTGCGCACCTTGCGCCACCCGGAGGTTGTCAGTCGGGCGTTGGTCACGCGCCCGTCCTGCGGACACTGCAGCCGCTCGACCAGGCCTCGATCCTGCAGCCGCCGCACCACGTGGGAGAGTCTCGGCAGGGTGGCGTTCGTCTGGGTCGCGAGGACCGTCATCCGCAGCGTCCGCCTGGGCGCCTCCGACAGCATGGCCAGTACGTAGTACTCGAAGCTGGTCAGCTGCGCGTCCTTGCGCAGCTGTGCGTCCAGCACTCCTGGCAGGAGCTCGACCACCGCCACCAGGCGAACCCATGCCGCGAGCTCGTCGTCGCTGAGCCATGTGCCATCCACGCGCACAGAATAGTTGCATCGACAACTTTCGGCCAGTACAGTCGCTTGTAGCGACAACTAAACGACAATGGGAGGATCGATGACACACGTCAGCATCGTCGGCACCGGCAAGATGGGCACGGCAATCGCCGACCTCGCGACGAAGGGGGGTCACACCGTCGAGCGGTTCAGCCAGTCCGACGCCGACAAGCCGATCACCGGTGAGCTCGTGGTGCTGGCCGTCCCCTACCCTGCGGTCTCAGCCGTCCTCGCCCAGCGTGGGGAGCAGCTGGCCGGCAAGGTTGTCGTCGACATCACCAACCCACTGAACTTCCAGACCTTCGACTCGCTGACCGTCCCGGCCGACGGCTCGGCGACCGCAGAGATCGCCGCGGCACTCCCGCAGTCGCGGGTTGTCAAGGCGTTCAACACCACGTTCGCCGCGACCCTTGCCTCCGGCACGGTCGGCGAGCTGCCGACCACAGTCCTCATCGCCGGCGACGACGCCGACGCCAAGGCCCTGCTGGCCGAGGTGGTGACCTCGGCCGGCCTTCGCGCGATCGACGCCGGACTGCTGCGCCGGGCTCGCGAGCTGGAGGCACTGGGCTTCCTGCAGATCACCTTGGCCGCGGCCAACAAGGTGGCCTGGACCGGCGGGTTCGCCGTCGTCACGTAACAAGGCTGGTCACTGGTATGCCGTGCCGGTCACCCGATGTCGCGGCGGCCGAAGCTCACCAGCCCGACGGCGACCAGCGCGGCGGCGAGGCCCGAAAGCGTGACGAGCGGCGTGAGCGTCAGGCTCGCCGCTGGCAGCGCCGGGGTGTGCTGGAACGGGGACAGGTCGACCAGCCAGCGGGGCAGTTTCAGCACCTGACCAAGGAACCCGATGACGAAACAGCTGGTCACCACAACCCAGACGGCTGACCCGGCGCGCGGGGCGAGCCCGTAGAGCGCCGCCGCGACGCCGACCAAGAGCACGACCGCCGGTAGGTACGCCAGCGAGGCACCGACGAGGGCACCGATTTGGCCGGCGTCGGCGGTCTCCACCGCGTACGGGAGACCGGCGCCGAGCCCAGCAGCGGTCAGCACGACGACGCTGCCGCCGCAGGCCACAGCCAGATAGCTGCCCATCCACCGGTGCCGTGCGGTGGGGGTCACCAGCACGGCCTCGGTGTGCAATGCGGTCTCCTCACTGCGCAGCCGTTGGATGCACTGCACCCCGAAGCACGACCCGACGAGAGCCAGGATGAGCATGGCCGTGCCGAAGTAGGAGTCGACGAGACTGGGCCCACCGCCGGCGGCGGCCAGCAGGTCCTTGAGGGTTTGGCTGTCGCCGACGAAGTCGCCGATATCGTCGGCGATGGCGCCGTAGACGAACCCGAACACCGCTAACGCGACCGTCCAGGCGAGCAGCGTCGCGCGCTGCAGGCGCACCGCCAGGCCCAGCGGCCGGCCCAGACGTGGTGCTGCGATGGCAGGCCCCGGTCGGGGCTGGACGAGACCCGCGCCCCAGTCGCGCCGAGCGCCCAGCGCCCGAGCCGTCATGAGCAGCAGCACGGTGACCGCGAACGGGACGAGCAACGGCCACCAGCGCTCACCGGCATACGGGCGCAGCTTCTGCGACCAGCCGATGGGCGAGAGCCAGGACAGCCGCCCGTCGCCGATGTCACCGACCGCCCGCACGGTGAACGCGTACCCGAGAACCAAGCCGGCCAGCCCGGACGCGGTGCGGCCGTTCTCGCTGATCTGCGCAGTGACGAGCGCCAGCGCTGTGAAGACCAGGCCGATCGCCAGGAACGAGGCCCCGAACGACACCGAGCCGAGCAGGGGCAGGCCCGTGCCGATCAGGCCCACCGCGACCGCGGCGCCGATGAGCAGGTTCATCCCGGTCAGGACGAGTAGTGCCGCAGCGGTGTGCGCGTCACGTCCGACGACGGTCGCCCGCACCAGCTCGGTGCGCCCGCTCTCCTCCTCGACCCGGGTGTAGCGCACGGTCATCAGCAGGCTCATCAAGGCGACGAGGACAAGTCCCACTGCGCCGGCCTGGAACGCGACCTGCCCACCCACCGTGTCCAGACCCTGCACGGGACCGTTGAACGCGATCGCCGCGGCGTTCTTCGCTGACGCCGCCGCCGCCTGGTCGAGATCGGCCTGGGTCTGGAACAGTCCCTTGACCGACGCTGCCGTTGCGATCACCAGCGCGGTCAGCGACCCGACCCACAACACGATCCGCAGCCGTTCCCGGCGCACCGTGAACCACACGAGCTGCCAGGTCCCCGTCAGCTCGTTCATCGGGGCCGCCCCACCGTGTCGGCGTGCCGAGGCCTGCCGGCCGCGCGCGAACCGTCGGCGGCGGGGTCGCCGGCATACTCGCGCAGGAACAGCTCCTCCAGAGTCGGGGGCTGGCTGGTCATCCCACGCAGGCCATGGTCGGCGAGCACGCGCATCGCGGCACCGAGCTCATCGCTGTCGACGCCGAACGACACGCGGGATCCGTCCACCTGCAGGTCCTGGACCCCGGCCAGCGCCGCCAGGCCGTATGCCGGGCGGTCGGTCAGCGCGGAGACCGACGTCTGCGAGCGCTGACGCAGCTCGGCCAACGTCCCGCTCTGGACTGCCCGGCCGGACCGGACGATGGTGACCCGGTCGCACAGCGCCTCGACCTCGGCGAGGATGTGGCTGGACAGCAGCACCGTGCGGCCCTCGGCCTTGAGCTCGCGAACACAGTCCTGGAAGACCGACTCCATCAGCGGGTCCAGCCCGGATGTCGGCTCGTCGAGAACGAGCAGCTCCGCGCTGGAGGCCAGCGCGGCGACAAGGGCGACCTTCTGCCGATTGCCTTTGGAGTAGGTGCGCGCCTTCCTCGTCGGGTCGAGCTCGAAGCGCACCAGCAGCTCGTCGCGGCGCGGGTGGTCCAGGTCATGACGAAGCCGGGCGAGCAGGTCGATCACCTCGCCTCCGCTCAGCTTCGGCCACAGGTTCACTTCGCCGGGCACGTAGGCCAGCCGCCGGTGCAGGGCGACAGCGTCGCGCCAGGGGTCGCCGCCGAGCAGCTGGACGTGGCCGGCGTCCGCCCGCAGCAGCCCGAGCAGGATGCGGATCGTTGTCGTCTTCCCGGCTCCGTTCGGGCCGAGGAAACCGTGCACCTGGCCGGGCTCGACGGACAGGTCCAGCCCGTCGAGCGCCCGCGTGCGGCCGAAGGACTTGACCAGGCCAGACACCGACAACGCGGGGCCGGTCCTAGTGGCAGGTATGCCGGTGTGGGCCACGCCTCGGCGCTCTTCGTGTTTGCCCCTCATGTCTGCCCCAGTTCAGTGTGCTGTTGAGGAACGCGGGTACGGTCCAGGGTCGCTCGCCGTGACAGTAACTGTCAATACGACAGCGACTGTCGATCTGTCACCCCGTGACGCCGCAGTGTAGTCTCGACGGCATGCCTCCTCCTCGTCCGATGCATTCGGACCTTCGCCATCGCAAGCGCGTCCGGACCAAGCTCATGGTGCAGACCGAGGCACTGCGGCTGTTCGCTGCCCAGGGCTACCACGAGACGTCCGTCGAGCAGATCGCAAGCGCGGCGGCCATCTCGCCGCGCACCTTCTACCGGTACTTCCCTTCCAAGGAGAGCGTCGTCCTGTGGGACGAGTACGACGATCTGCCAGCGGAGCAGCTGTGGGAGGCGCACGCCGGCAGCGACCCTTACGCCCTGCTGATCAGGCGACTGCGGGAGCTGATCGGCGAGCTCTATCTCAATGACCGGCACCGGCTGCTGGCCCGGACCAGGCTCAGCTTCAGAGTCCCTGAGATCCGGGCCAGGTTCGTCGATGAGCAGATGGCCACGATCGGCGCGCGGTTCGCTTACCTCGGCACCATCACCGGTGCGTCCCGCGACGACCTCGCGCTCGCGGTGAACGTCGTGGCCGTCATCGCAGCCATGCTGGTCGCGATGGAACACTGGCAGCGCCACGACGGACGCCCGGACCTGCTCAGCCTCATTGACGAGGCGATCGGTGCCCTCGCCGAGGGGGCGGCCCACCTACGCGACGCAGCCGGACGCTCGCGTGCTGGCACGAAGAACGACTCCAAGCGCCGTCCGGGCTGAGGTCACCCGGCGGGGTCAGCTGGCTGGTCGCGGTCCTCCCAGGTGCACAGGCAGACCTGGTTGCCGTCGGGGTCGGCCAGTATCCAGAAGGACGGCGCCTGCCGGTCGCTGACCAGGGTGCCTCCAGCGGCGAGCGCGGCGTCGATGCGCGGCTTGACCTGCGTCGGCTCCACCCACACGTCGGCATGCCAGCGCTGACGCGGTTCCTCGCTGCCGGAGCGCTGGAACCAGACGGTAGGCAGCGCACCGTACGGGTCACGCAGCTCGTCATCGGGGTCGGTTGAACGGCGCATCGCGAGCACCGCGGCCCAGAACGGCAGGACCGCCTCGAGGCCCGGCGTGTCCAGCGCCAGCTCGACACGGGACACGCTCGCGCACTCCAGCTGGACGCCGGCGTCCACGGTGATCGAGCCGATGGCGCGCGCCAGCCGGATATCGCGCTCGGTCACCCCGCCAGCGTCGTGGCTCGTGAGCCGTACGTCGACGTGCGGGTAGCGCAGGTCGAGGTCGGGATGGTGGTTCATGCTCTCGGCCGCCGCACCAATCGCATTGACAACCGCCAGTCCGGTCGCGAAGTCCCCCGTGCGGATCCGGGTCTCCAGTCCGCCCAGCAGGTTCGCCCATCCGACGAGGGCCTCATCGGCAATCTGCCGTCCAGTGAGCTTGGTCATGAGCTCATGCTTGCACCTTGTCCCGCCTCCTGGCTTGCTCGGCCGTGCTGCAAGGATGAGGGGTATGGACGAGACCCGGCCAGACGGCGGCTTCAACGGTGTCGTCGTGGGGGTTGACGGCTCCTCTCGCGACGAGCCGACGGTGGAGCTGGCCGCGCGCGAGTCGGCCTTGCGGAGCTGGCCGCTGCTTGTGGTGCACGTCGATGAGTCGCCCCTGCCAGTGCTTGACGTGCTCGCCTGGACGCCGGTCGAGGCCGAGAGCACCGCCGGCGGCCTGTTCGATAGCGCGAGGGCCATCGCGGCCCGAACCGACCCAGGCGTCCCGGTCAGGGCCGCCGCCCACGTTGGCCGCCCCGAGAACGTGCTGCGGGAGCTGTCCACGTCCGCTGGTCTCATCGTCGTCGGCACCGGTCGGAAGGTCGCAGCGGCCCAGTTCCTCTACGGCACCGTGTCCCTCAACATCGCCGCACACGCCGCGTGTCCGGTGCTGGTCGTCGGTGAGCCGGCAGCGCCGATGCCACGGGGACGGGTGGTCGTCGGTGTCGACGGCAGCAGGCACTCCCGGGCTGCTCTTCGCGCAGCCGCCGAGGAGGCGCAGCTGCGCAATGCCGAGCTGCTCGTTCACACCTCGTGGTTGGTCGAGGTCGTCGAGGGCTTCGTGGTGACCGAGCCCGGATCCGAGCGCTGGCGCCAGGTCGAGGAGCACCACCGGTCGGTGCAAGAACAGGCCGTGGCCGATGCGCTGGGTGAGACCCGCGAGGGCCTGCGGATCACTCACGAGATCGTCAACGGGCCCTCGGTCGACACACTCGTCTCGGCGTCGAAGGACGCGGACCTCCTCGTCGTCGGCAACCGGGGACGAGGCGGCTTCCTCGGCAAGCTGCTCGGCTCGGTGACGATGGGGCTGCTGCAACGCTCGCACTGCCCCGTCCTGGTGACCAGGGAGCACTGACCCGCTGCGCGCCGTAGACCTCTTCCCACCGGGCCGGTCCGTAGGCCAGGCTGGCTCGCATGCCGTCCACATGGTCGCTCGCGTCGGAGGACTCCTTCCTCTCCATCGCCAGCCGCGGGTCGATGTTGTCCGTCGCGTCGGTCGGGAGCGTCGCGTCGGTCGGCTCGGTCGGCTCTGCGCTGTCCGTGCTGTCCATTGGCAGCGCGGCCAGCTGGGGGTCGGCAATGTCCGCCGCCAGCGGCGGCTCGGTGCTGTCCGCGGCCTCGACAGGCGCCATCATGGGCGCTCCGGGGACTCGGGTTCCGGGGCGGCGCGCTGCCGCCCAGGCGGCCCTCATCGGCGCGCTCGTCGCCCTCGCCCTCGTCCGGAGCCGGCGTAGCGGCTGAGCCAGCCCTCGCGACAGGGCGATGAGCTAGGGGCTGCGACGTGTCGGGCTGGTCAGGGTGTTCTTGACCGTCTGGCCGGCCTTCATGATGACGGGGAAGGCGGTCTCGGGCCGAGCGAGGAGGGTGATGTCCTCGACGGGGTTGCCGTCTACGAGGATCAGGTCCGCCGTAGCGCCCGCTTCGACGACTCCGAGCGCGCCGCGGTAGGGGTTGCGCGGCCCGGACAGGGCGAGCAGGTCGGCGTTCGTCGCGGTTGCCATGGTGAGGACCTCGGCAGGCGTGAACCAGCGGGTCATCTTCGCCAGCTGCTGGCCTTGCCGCGCAGCCAGCCTGGGGTCGAAGAGCGTGTCGGTGCCCCATGCGATGCGCACCCCGTGCTTCTTGCCGAGCTCGTATGCCGTGTCGGTGCCGGCGCTCACCTGCAGCTGCTTGACCCGGTTAGGGCCGGTCATGGGAACCGCGTCCTCGTCGTCCAGGAAGGGCTGCAGGCTCCACCAGATGTCCTTCTCCGCCATCAACGCCACGGTCTCGTCGTCGAGCAGCTGGCCGTGGTCGATGCATCGCACCCCGGCCGCGATGGCTCGTCGCACTGCCTGCGGTGTGTAGGCATGCACGAGGACGTAGGTTCCCCAGCTCTCCGCGGCGTCGACTCCGGCACGCAGCTCGGCCTGGGTGTACTGCGTGACATCGAGCGGGTCATGGAAGGAGGCCACTCCCCCTCCGGCCATCATCTTCAGCTGGGAGGCGCCGAGCATGAGCTGCTCCCGGGCGCCCTGCAGGACCGCGTCCACACCGTCAGCGATACACACCGCCCCGACGAGCTCGGCATACGACAGCCGGCCCAACCGGCCGCGCGGCACCTCGTGCGGCGACCTGAAGTCGCCGTGCCCACCAGTCTGGGAGATCATCGCTCCGGACGGGAAGACCCGTGGTCCGAGGATCACGCCGTCGTCAATGGCCTTCTTGAGCCCGAACGAGGGACCACCGGCGTCTCGGACCGTCGTGAACCCCCGCATCAGCGTGTCCGTCGCAGCCGCCCCAGCCACTATCTGCAGGTAGCCAGGGTCCGCGCTCGTAGCGACCCCGAGTGGCACGGCCGCGAACGCCGCATGCCAGTGTGCGTCGATCAGGCCCGGGATCAGGACCCGACCGCCACCGTCGATCACGGTGGCCCCGTCGGCGGGCACAACGTGCTCCGCTGAAGGGACGAGCATCTCGACCAGCCCGTCCCTCACCATGACCTGCGTCGGCTCGCCAACCTTCCCGGTCCGGGAGTCGAAGACCCGCACGTCCTGGAACAGGGTCGACGCTTGCACCGAGGACATCGTCGTACTCCTTCCGTCGGTCTCGAGTTTGGGCGTCAGGCCCCCCAGAACGCCGCGACGGCGGCCAACGACTGCTGCGCTTGCCGTTGGCCCGCATGGAACGCCGGCGCCCGCGTTGACGGGTCTAGTGGGTTGGGTCCGAAGGCGGCGATCGAGCCCTCGTCGGCCTGCACGACAAGGGACGTGCCCGGCGCCAGCTGCCCCCGCTCGACGTCGAGCACAGCGGCCTGCGGCTCGAGCAGGACCGACGGCACGAGGATGAGGGCCTTGTCGGTCCCGGCGGCGAGGTCGGCGTTGGTCGTCGAATGGGTGCCTCCGTCGACGAACATCCGACCGTCCAGCTCGACCGGCGGCCAGATGCCCGGCACAGCACAGCTGGCGACGACCGCGTCCACCAGGTCGACCCCGCTCGCCCGGTCGAGGATGACCCGTTCACCGGTGTCCTGCGCGACGACACAGATGGACAGCGGCTGGTCGGGCCACGTCTTCACTGGAAGGCGCGCGGCCACTGCCTCCCGACGTTCGCCAGCAGTGACCGAGGTGTCCTGACGAGGCATGTTCGCGAAGCGCCGGACGGCGTCGAGCGGGGAGCTCGCCTCTGCGGCAATGGTGGTGGCCAGGCGCAGGAACTCCTCCATGTCGAAGTTCGCGTTGATCTCCGCCGTCTGCTCGCTGAGCTGCATCCGCGCGGCCTCGTCCAACGAGCCGGTCGCGATCTGGGTGGCGACCGCTGAGCCGGCCGACGTGCCGATCAACCGGTCCGCCGCGGCCAGGTCGACACCCTCGTCCCGGAGCACCGTCGCCACGCCGACGAGCCAGCCGATGCCCGCAACTCCGCCACCACCAAGGACCACCGCGCGCGTGCTCATGAAGGATGACCCTAGCCATGGCACCCGGCCGCCACGACCGCCGAACGGATTGGCGCACCGACGACGCAGTTGGGCAACGGGCGGGTCGCGGTAGCCGACCGGTGACGGCGGGCGGCAGGATACCGGCATGGTCGACGTGACGAGCCTGCACGAGAGCGAGCTGCGCAGCCGCGGCGAGGTGCTGCGCGAGGCACTGGTGGGCGCCGGCGTTCAGCTGGTCGTCGGCTTCGTCACGAACGGCTCGAACCTCGTGCACGCCAAGTCGATGCCGGTCGCCCGCACCGCCGACTTCGTCGCCGCCGGCGCCGGGATGTCCCCCGTCTACAACGGCTACAGCGTCGACGGCACGATCCAACCCACCCGTCATTACGGGGCGGTGGGCGACCTGCGCCTGCGTCTTGACTCACAGTCCGTGCGCGTCCTCGCTGACGGCCTCGCACTGGGGCCCGTCGACGTCGTCACCCAAGCGGGTGAGGTGGACCCGTCGAGCGCGAGGGCCATCCTCGAGCGGGTATGCCGTGGGCTCGCCTCCGACGGCATCGACGCGACACTGGGCCACGAGCTGGAGTTCGTCCTGGTCTCCCCGGACGGCGCTGCGCTGCCCAAGGGCTACTGGACGCCCTACGGGTTGGGGCCGATTCGCGAGCGCCAGGCGTTCTTGACCGAGCTGGCCGTCGCGTGTGCCGATGCCGACGTTCCGCTCGAGCAGCTGCATGCCGAGTACGGGCGCGAGCAGTTCGAGATTCTCGTTGCCGCCAGCGGGTCCGGTCGCGGCGGCCGACGCCGTCGTGGTGGTCAAGGCGATCGTCGCGCAGGTCGCGGAGCGGCACGGCGTCGCCGCCTCGTTCTCGCCGGTCCCGTTCCCAGGCGCGGTGGGCAGCGGAGCGCACCAGCACTTCTCGCTCAGCCGCGACGGGGTCAGCCTGTTCTCCGACGGCGCTCGCCCGGACGGTCTGCACGACGTTGGCGCCAACGCCGTCGCCGGCCTGCTGGCTCATCTCAAGGAGGCGCAAGGGGTGCTGACCGGGTCGGTGTTGTCCGGCAGCCGGCTGCTGCCGGGGATGTGGTCCGGGGCGTGCATCTGCTGGGGCACCGAGAACCGCGAGGCCAGCGTCCGGCTGGTCCGCGCCGGCCCGGCCAGCCCGCACGGCGCGAGCGTCGAGGTCAAGGTCATCGACCCCTCGGCGAACCCGTACCTCGCCTCGGCGACCATCCTCGGGCTCGCGCACCACGGCATACGTGAACAGCTAACCCTGACACCAGAAATGACCGAGGACCCCAGCCTTCTTTCGGCGCAGGAGCGGGCCGCGGCCGGTATCGACGTGCTCGAGCAGGACCAGGGCGTCATGCTGGACCGGCTCGAGTCATCGACGCTGATGCGGCACATCCTCGGTGAGGCTGCGGTTGAGGCGCTCCTGGCGGTTCGGCGGCATGAACGCGAGGTCTTCGACGGCCCGCCCGAGACGGTGGCCGAAGCGCTGCGCCTGGCCTGGAGCGTGTGAGGTGACCTCGCTCGTCGCTGTGCCCCCCGAGCTCGCTGACGCGGTCGAGCAGGTCCGGCTGGTCGACCACCACGTTCACGGCGCGCTCGTGTCGTCGCCGTCTCGGACGGCGTTCGGCAACGCCATCAACGAGGCCGACACCGAGCCACTTCCCGACGACGTCGACCCGTTCGACAGCCAGCTCGGGTTCGCCATCCGCACGTGGTGCGCGCCGGTGCTCGGGCTGCCGCGCCATGCGTCGGCGCACGACTACTGGACCGCGCGCTCGACGCTGGACGAGCCAGCGGTGAACCACCGCTTCCTGCAGGCCGCTGGGGTCAGCGACTGGGTGGTCGACCCGGGCATCGGCGCCGGTTCCCTGCTCGACCCAGAGAGCATGGCCGTGGCCTCGGATGCGTCCAGCCACCACGTCGTGCGTCTGGAGGTCATGCTCGAGAACCTCGCTCGGCTCGGCACCCCACCCTCCGCGGTCGTCGACGACTTCCGTGTCGCGTTGAGATCGTCCAGCGCCAGCGTCGTCGGCGCCAAGACGATCCTGGCCTACCGGTGCGGGTTCGCCGTCGAGCTGTCCCGCCCGTCCGACGACGCCGTGCGCACGGCATACGCGAGCTGGGTCGGGCACCTCGGTGACGAGCACCCGCGGCTCACGGACCCGGTGCTCATCGCCTTCGGCATCCACGAGGCGCTGGAGCTGGGCCTGCCGCTGCAGGTCCACGTCGGCCTCGGCGACCGGGACATGAACCTCGTCGACTCGGATCCCTTGCTGCTCACCGACTTCCTGCGCAGCCCGCAGGCGCGACGCGCGCGATACTGCTGCTGCACTGCTACCCCTTCGAGCGGCAGGCGGGCTATCTGGCGCAGGCGTTCGCCAACGTGTTCCTCGACGTGGGGCTGTCGGTGAACCACCTGGGTGCCCGGGCGACCGCTCTCGTCGCGCGCACCTTCGAGCTGGCGCCGTTCCACAAGATCCTCTACTCCTCCGACGCGCTGCGGGCCCGCGGAGCTGCACTACCTCGGCGCGCGGCTGTGGCGCACCGCGCTGACCCGGGTGCTTGCCCGGTTCGTGCTGGACGACGACTGGTCGCTCGCGGACGCGGTGCGCATCGCTCGAATGGCCAGCCGGGACAATGCGTTCCGCGCCTATCCGGCACTCAGAGCGCCATCTGCTAGCCCGGTGACGTGAGCGAGTCGATCCACTCGCGCGCCTGGACGAAGTCGACGTCTGCCATCCCGGCCTCGACCATGCTCTGCTGGCCGTCCGCCCGCGGGTACGACCCGAGAAACCGCACGTCCATGCACACCCGCTTGAGCCCGATGAGCGACTCGCGCACCCGTTCCTCGGTGAGATGGCCCTCGAAGTCGATCGAGAAGCAGTAGGACCCCATCGCCTCGCCGGTCGGGCGCGACTCCAGCCGGGTCATGTTCACGCCACGGACCGCGAACTGCTCGAGCAGCTCCAGCAGCCCGCCCGGACGGTCGGCGTGCTGGAAGAGCACGACAGTCGTCTTGTCGCGACCGGTCGGATCCGGCATCGAGCCGGGCCGGCTCACCAGCACGAAGCGCGTCACGGCCCCGCCGTTGTCGCCGATGTCCTCGGCCAGCACCTCCAGCCCGAATGTCGAGGCCGCGACGGGCGCGCAGACGGCCGCGTCGAAGGGCGCGGTGCCGCCCTCGCCGAGGCTCTGCGCAGACGCGGCTGTCGACAACGTCGGCACGTATGCCGCATCCGGCAGGTTGCGCTCCATCCATCCGCGCACCTGAGCCCAGGCGTGCGAGTGGGTCCCGACTGCGCGGATCGCGGCGACCGGCATACCGGGTCGCGCGGCCAGCACGAAAGTCACCGGCACGAGCACCTCCCCGATGATGTGCAGCTGGTCCCCCACGGAGAGGGCGTCGAGGGTCGCGCTCACCCCACCCTCGACGGAGTTCTCGATCGGCACCATCGCCGCGTCGATGTCGCCGGCCCGCAACGCCGCCAACGCCGCCCCGACCGACCCGAACGGAATGTGCTCGCCGTCGTGCGAGGTCCCCCACTGACCCAGGGCCATCTGGCAGAAGGTGCCCACCGGGCCGAGGTAGCCGTAGCGGGTCATCGCGAAACCGGGCCGGAAGGCAGGATGCGGTCCATTTGGGCAGGGTATTACGGCCCGCTCAGCGCAGCGTGACCTGCCTGCTGAGTATGCCGTTGCGTGCGCGGCGCTCCTCGCCCGTCAGGTTCGCAGTCAGGGCGCCCTAGGATGCCGATACCGCCACCCGGCGGCGTTGGGCATGAGCTTCGACCGGCTGGTGATGAACCTGACTGAGACCCCCGCGGCCATCGGGGACCTCGACGACCTGACGCCTGCTGCGCGCGTTCGAGCCCGTCGTGCGGTTCACCCGGGGCGAGTACTTCTTTCCCGTTGCGGTGCAGCGCTACGTCGAGCGGGCGACGCTGTGGAGCGATCCCGAGGACGGCGAGTCCGTCCCGCTCGCCCGAGCCGGCAGCCTCGACCTCGCCGCCCTGGCCGCGCGGGGAGCCACCACCCAAGGGCTGGGCGAGTCGCTGTCCGGGATCGTCACCGGGGAGGCTGAGTCCGGAGCCGTCATCATCCCGGTCAAGGACCGGCCACCGCGGCTGACGGGCGGCAGCCGACTGGCCGCCGTCGGGCTGCTCGCCCGGCTGGTCGATGCCCTGAACCGGGTCTCGCTGGTGTTCCGAGGCAGCGTTCCTGGCGGCAGCGCTGCGCGCTCGTACCTGCTGCAGCGCGACCACCTGGCCCCCGACCAGCCGACCTACCACGGGCGGGTGGTGCGTGACGGCTACTGGATCGTGTGCCAGTACTGGTTGTTCTACACCTTCAACAACTGGCGCTCGGCGTTCGGCGGGGTCAACGAGCACGAGGCTGACTGGGAGCAGGTCACGGTCTACCTGGACGGCAGTGGCGAGGTGGACGGCGACGGCCTGCCGATTCCGCGCTGGGTGGTCTACTCCGCCCACGACGAGACCGGCGACGACCTGCGCCGCCGCTGGGACGATCCCGACCTGGGCGTCTTCGCTGCCCGGCACCCGGTTGTGTTCGCCGGGGCGGGCTCGCACTCTGGGGCCTACCTGCCCGGTGACTACCTGATCACCATCCCCGCCCCGACCCTCGGCGGGCTGGTCCGTGTGTTCCGGTGGCTCGGTCGGGTGATCACGCCATGGTCGCGCAGCGTCGACGACGGCCTGGGCATCCCGTATGTCGACTACGCCCGTGGAGACGGGCGGGTATGCGGTCCCGGCGGAGACCCCTGGAACGCGGTGGTCATCGACGAGGACACCGGCTGGGTGCGCGACTTCCGAGGACTGTGGGGCCACGACACTCGCGACCGGCTCGGTGGGGAGCGCGGCCCCGCTGGTCCTCGCTACGAGCGTGACGGGACGGTGCGCAAGTCCTGGGCCGACCCGGTCGGCTGGGCGGGCCTGGCGAAGGTAGCGCCCAACCCCGCGGTGGAGACCGCGCTGGTCCGCGCGCGCATCATCGAGCTGGACGACCACCTTGCCGCCGTCGACACCGAGCTGGTCACCGGCCGGCGCGGACTTGCGACAGCGGCCGCCGGCTTGGCCCCCTCCTCCCCCGAAGTGCGCTCCCTGGCCACCGAGGAGGCGCGGCTGCTCAGCCTGAGCATGGAGGCGACCAAGCTGCGTGACGAGCGGGTGCGGATGGTCCAGGCCCAGGACCAACCGCCGGTCCAGGCCGACCCACACGCCCACCTGCGTCACCGGCGCACTCCGCTGCAGCCACTCAACGGGGCGCGCGCCCGGGTGCTCTCCGGGTGGGCGGTCATCAGCTCACCGGTGCTGCTTTTCGCCGTCGGCGTCGTGTGCATGCCGACGTTCGGAGTCAACTCCTCTGTCACCGCTGGGCTCTGGATCGTGTTGCTGCTGTCGATCGAAGGGCTGCTGCGGGCCAAGCTCGTGTCCGTGCTGACCCGCATCGCTGTCGCCGCGGTGCTGCTGATCGGCCTGTACTACCTGGTCACCGACTGGCGGATCGTGCTGGCCTGGGGGTTCTTCGCGGCTGCCGCCCTGCTGCTGGTCGTCAACCTGCGCGACGCCTGGAGGCGCTGAGCGCGCCCACGCCCTAGTGGCTGCGCCGTCGCGACGGGCCACCGAGGGAAGCCCACACGGTGCGCCCGTGCTTGTCCTCGGTCACCCCCCACTCGTGGGCCAGGCTACGCACGATGCGCAGCCCGCGACCCGAGGTCGACCACAGGGCTGGGGGGGCCGGACGCGGCGTCGACGGCCCGCCCCCGTCGGACACCTCGACCTCCACCACGCCTGACTTGACCTTCCACCGCACTCGAACCATGCCGTCAGCAAGCGGGCGGGCATGGCGAATTGCGTTGCCCATCAGCTCGGATACGACGATCTCGGCCTCGTCGACGACCTCGGCCGACACGTCCAGGTCCTGCAGGTCCTCGACCAAGGCCCTGCGGATGCTCGGTACCGCCTGCGCGCTTGAGGGTATCCGGACGGTTCGCTGGCTCTCCGGATCCGCACTGCGCGCGACCTCGTCGGTCACGGCCGATCCCCCCTCGGTTCGCTCCTCATGACTGGTGCCCTCCACACCATTCCCCCTCGTTTCAGGGTAACTCCGATATGCCGCCACGCGCAGTCCCAAGAGCAGCCGGGCAGCCAGCGGCCTATCGTGGCGCGGTGGCTGATCCGTCCACTCACACGAGCGCACTGCCCGTCGTTTCATGAGCGTGACCCTCCCACCGTTCCAGCGCCTGGTCGATGCGCACTGGCGCGACGTCTCCCGCCTCGCCCATGCCCTGGCGGGGCCGGATGACGGGGACGACGTGGCCCAGCAAGCCTGGACCCAGGCGTATGCCGGGTACCCGCGGCTACGGTCGGCAGACAACCTGCGCGGCTGGCTGCTGACGGTCACCTACCGCTGTGCGATGGACAGCCATCGTGGGCGGAGGCGACGCCCCGTCCCCACCGACGATCCTCTGCTGCTTGGCGACTCAGCGTTGCCCGGGCCACCCGGCATACCGGCGCCACCAGCCGACGCGGCCCTGCCCGACACGGCCCTGTGGGCGAGCGTCGCCGCCCTTCCCGAGCGCCAGCGCCACGCTGTCGTGCTCAAGTACGTCGCAGACCTCGACCACGCGCAGATCGCCACCGCGCTCACCACCACCCCCGCCATGAGCCGCCGCCTGGTCAGCGACGCGCTGGCGACGCTACGAAAGGCCCACGCATGAACCCCGCCTTGACCGCCCGCCTGCGCCGGTTCCCCGACGTGGGAATGCCGCCCACCTTGCACTCCGCCGATGTGTCGTATGCCGTTGACGACACGCCCGTTGGACGAATCCTGCTCGCGTGCACCGATTCCGGGGCGCTGGTCGCGTCTCGCTACGTCCCAGACGAGGCTGTTGAGGCGGGCACCCTCGACAAGCTCAGCCGGGCAGTCAGCCCGCGCATCGTGCGCCGACCTCGCGCCCTCGACCAGGCCCGGCGCGAGCTCGACGACTTCCTCGCTGGGCGTCGCAGTGACTTCGACCTGCGGCTCGACCTGGCCCTGGCCACCGCGTTCCAGTCGAGCGTGCTGCGAGTCCTTGCCGCGCGAGTGGGCTACGGGCACCAGGCCACGTACGGCGAGCTCGCAGGGTGGGTCGACCATCCGCGAGCTGCCCGGGCAGTGGGCGCCGCGCTGCGGACCAACCCGCTGTGCGTAGTGCTGCCGTGCCACCGGGTCGTCGGCGCGTCAGGAGCCCTGACCGGGTATGCCGGCGGGCTGGCCGCCAAGGCCTATCTGCTCGACCTCGAGTCGAGGGCTGTGCGTCCGTCCGGTCCCTGAACGCAAAGCGGCGCGCTGCTTCGACCGCTCAGGTCAGGACGACGGCGCCGTTCGAGACCGTTGACGGGGTGCTCGCGAGGGGCGCACTCGCCGGGCCGCCCTTCACCTCACCGGTCAGCGAGAACTCGCTGCCGTGGCAGGGGCACGAGATGGCCCCGTTGCTGATCGTGTCGACAATGCAGCCCTGGTGGGTGCACACGGCCGTCAGCACCTTGATGGTGCCAGCAGTGGGCTGGGTGACGACGAGCTTGCGGTCGGCGAGGATCTTGCCCCCACCCACGGGGATGTCGGCGACCTTGGCGATCTCGCCACCGGCGCCGCCTCCTGCTGTGGTGCCGGCGGGCGAGGCCGCCGGGCTGCTTCCCGACCCATAGCCCGAGCAGGCCGCCAGTCCGGCGACGGACAGGGCCGCGGCGGCCCCGAGCACGGGCCGGCGAGCGACCCGAGCCTCGCCGCTCACGGGTTCTGGCTGGGTGAACGCGCAGGAGTCACAGCTCATCTCGGGTCTCTCTTCCTGAAGGGCCAGCAGCAGCCGGCGTCATCGCGTGACACCGAAGGTCGTGAAGAACCACAGCGCGGACGTCAGCCAGATGCCGACCAGCGCGGCGAAGAACAGCCCTCCGACGATCGGCAGGGTCCGGTCCGGCACCCCCGGGCGGGCCAGGGACAGCATCTTGGTCGTGAACGCGCCGAAGAAGAAGGCCCCCAACAGCGAGTGCGCCAGCGTGCGCGGTGAGCTGTGGTCGAAGCCCAACGCGTAGAGGCAGTGCACGACGACGGGCAGGGTGAGCAGGACCGCGACCCGCCCGGCCCACCGGTGCAGCGGCGCCGTCCAGGGCCGGTCCGCCAGCCCCAGCCGGCCCCACATGCCTGCCGCGGTGACGACCTGGAGGACGCCGAGCAGCAGTGCGGCGGTCGTGAGCCAGGCCTTGGCGGCCAGGCCGACGGAGAATCCGGCGAGGTTGACGGCATACCCGGCGGGCTGGTGCAGCGACCCGTAGACCCCCAGGCCCAGCGCGACCGCAGCACCCGGCAAGCACGGGCACGACGAGGGCCGCGCCAGGCCGCTGGGTGCCTGTGCCTCGCCGCGTCTCGATCTCAGAGCTGCTCATCGCCGCGTACCTCCTGTCCGGTGACGGGCTCGCCGTCGATGGTGACCGACCTGTCGGGGGGCAGGGTCGGCGCGGTGCTTTCCGTGCCGGCGCGGTTGGCGATGCCGACCTGGGTGCCGTCCGGCAGCACGATCCAGCCGATCGTCGTGCGGCCGTTGCTCGTCCGGGCCCGGTAGAGGCCGGCGGGCTTGGCCGCGGGCGTGACGGCGGCCGTGAGGGTGTGCCCGTTGAGCGTGAAGGTGACGGTGGCCCCGGTCTCGGTCCGCTGCGCGGTGAGCGTCGAGCCCGCCCCGGACAGCTCGGCGCTCGCCCCGCTGACCCTGCCGCTGAGCCAGGACTCGGCGCTGCGGCCGTCGCAGAGGTATGCCGCCGCCCGGTCCTTCGACACCGCGAGCGCCACCGTCGTGCGCCCGTCGGAGGCCCGCCCGACGTAGACCGCCTCGGGCGGGAACACCGGTGCTGCGGGGACCTCGCCGCGGCGCGCCGCCGCGGCGGGGGCGGACGTTGCCACTGGCGTGCTCGGGGTTGCCGGCGGCTGGGGCGATGTCGCCGGCGCTGCGGACTGGTCCGCCGCGACAACCTGCTGGGACGGTGTGGTCGCCATGTTCACGCCGAGCAAGATGGCAAACCCAGCGCCCGCCGCCGCAAGTGTGACGAGCGGCCGGCCGCCGCTCACGAGGCCACCTCCGACGGGTAGGTGAGCGGCACGACGGCCGCTGCGGCCCCGAGCACCTGCTGCTCGGCCCGCTCGAACCGGCGGTGGGTCAGCTGCCACACGACCCGGAAGGACCTCGGCATCGACACCAGCAGCCGCCCTCGCACGTCCTCGGGGAGTCCGTGCATGGCCCACGGCACCAGGCGGAGCACCTGGGCGGGGGTGAGGGTGCGCTGGAAGTACCGCTTCTCGACCAGGTCCCACTCGGCCTGGGTGAGGTAGCGCTGCACGAGCGCCAAGGACTCGCTCTCCTCATGGTCAAGGTGGTGGGCGAGCAGGATGCGCAGGCTGGTCAGCCGTGCCTGCAGCGACTCACGGTCGCGCTCAGTGCCGCCGACAGCTAGCCGCCCGAGCCACGCCGAGCACTGGTCCAGCAAGGCGTCGAGCGTCTCGTGCTCGACGGCCATCGCATCGAGCGTGCGCAGGTCGACTGGGTGAACGCGCCTGCGTAGCAGCGGCCAGAGCCCGGCATCCTCGCCTGCATGGTGGTGATGCAGGGCGGTGTGGAACAGTCGCCAACGCGGCGCGAGCGCGGCATACGCTGCGCGGTCGTGCGCTGGGAGGCGACGAGCCGCCGCCTCGAAGCGCGCGAGGTCGCGACGGAACGCGTGGTGCATGACGAACATGCCGGACAGGTCCACCGGGCCGGGCGGCGCGCTGGCCTGTCCCGGCAGCACGACCTGCTCCCGGTGTGCTGTCGCAGTCATCGGGGGCTCTCCTCGGTCGGGCTCACCGCGTCGTGCGGCGGGCGGTCGGTGACGGACGCCGCGAGCCGGGCCGCGACGCTGACGGTATGCCGGGGGCGCAGTCGCGCAGTCTCTCCTAGCAGGACGCGCGCGACGGTCCGTGGGTTCAGCAGGGTGCTCGCCGGCGCCACGAGGGCGGCGGTCCGCAGGAACGCCCCGGCCAGAATCGGGTCGTGGACGGCGCCCCGCAAGAGCGCGCCAAGGTAGCGCTCGAACCCGGCCTCGAGAGGGTTGCGGTGCAGCCCCGACCCCGGACGGTCCAGCTCCGGGGCGATGGCCATCGCCCACGGCTCGCCGAGAAGCGCGGCGACGGCTGGGAAGAAGCGGCGAGCCAGGCGGCCGGTGCCCTGGCTCAGACATCCGGCGAGGATCTTCGCCTGCAGCGCCGCGAGGGACATGCCCTGGCCCTTGACCGGGTCGAGGGAGCACACGGCGTCGCCGAGGACGATGAGCCCGCCCGGGAAGCGCTCCAGACGCTCATAGTGACGGCGGGTGTTGGAGACGAACCGATAGGAGGCGCCCTCGTCCAGGGGCTGCGCTGTCTCGAGGAACGTGGCCAGGTAAGAGGCGTCGAGGCTGCGGGCGAAGTCGCGAAAACCCGGCAGGTCCCGCGCCGGCTGGTCGCCGTGGTAGCCGGACAGGGAGACCGACCACACGTCCCCGTACTGGTGGGCCGCGATCCCCGAACGCGGGTTCTCGACCGACCCCCCCTGCGCGATGACGAGCACGCCCTCGTCGTGCTCGGCCGGCTGCCTGAACACCCTGGTGACATACCGCTCGTCGACCCGGACCTGGGACTCCTCGGGAGCGGCATACCCGCGCCGGCCCAGCCACTCCGGGGTGCGAGAGCTGCGTCCGCTGGCGTCGACAACGAGCGCGGCTGAGAGCTCTTCGGTTGGCCCCCCATCGCGGGCGGCAAGGCGGATGCCGGTCACCCGGCGCTCGTCAGACGTGAAGGTCAGGTCGAGGACGCTTGTGGCAGTGCGGAACTCGACTCCCGGCTGGTGCCCGACGAACCGCCGCAGCGACGACTCGACGATGCCCCGGCTCGTGGAGACGAAGTCAGCCGAGCAGGTCCCCGGCGCCAGCCGGTTGGGGCCCACGCACATGACCACGCGCTCCTGCAGGTCGCCCGGTCGCCCACCCCGGGACAGCAGCGCCTCGGTGACGCCCGGCTGCAGCAGCTCGAGCGCGGCAAGTCCGCCGGGCAGCAGCAGGTGGGTGTGCCGTCCCTGTGGAACGCCCGCGCGCGGCAGGGCCTCGTCGTCGAGGTCGTCGCGGTCCACGACGACGACCGACCCGAACTGGCCGGCGAGGACGCCGGCGGCGAGCAGTCCCGCGATCCCGGCGCCGATGACGACGGCGCGGCCGGTGGTCATGGCGGTCCTTTCGGTGAGCGGGGGCTGGCGGCGGTTGATGTGGCCCACAGTAGGAACGAGCGCAGCGACGCGCATGGGGAACCCGCCTTAGATCCGCAGACGGGTGCCTCAGCCGAGGGATAAGGGCTGGCGCAGGCCGCACGGCATACCGTTCACTGAGGGGTAAAGGGGGTGCCCATGCCGCGAACCGGCCATGATGTTCACGTGGTCGACCGCACCCCCGGTCCGCTTGCCGGCCGCGCCGACAGCCTGCCCGTGCTGCGGGCCGCCTTGCGCCGTGCGGCCGACGGGACGCCCGGCGTGGTCGTCGTGTCCGGCGAGACCGGCGTCGGCAAGACCAGGCTGGTGAGCGAGCTGGTGTCGCGCGAGAAGCCGGGCTTGTTCGCCGGGTCGTGTGTTCCCGTCGCCGGCGACCCGCTGCCGTTCGCCCCGCTCACCCAAGGCGCTGCGCAGGCTGGTGCGCACGCCCGCGGCCCGCCAGCTCGTGGAGCGCTCCCCCGACCTGGCCCGCCTGCTGCCCGACGCGGTCGTCGACGAGCCGCCGGAGAGTCCGGCTGGGGGCTTGCCCCAGCTGCGGTTGTTCCAGTCGGTGCTGGCGCTGCTGCGTCGGCTCGGCACCGAGCGCCCGCTCCTGCACGTCGTCGAGGACGTCCATTGGGCGGACCGCTCGACGCTGGACCTCATCCGGTTCCTTGCGACCAACCTCACCGACGAGCGGGTTCTCGTCGTCGTGACCTACCGTGCGGACGAGGTGGTCGCAGGACTCGCCGCTGCGCTCCTGGCTGGCCGAGCTGGGCCGGGTGCCTCGGGTCTCCCGCGTTGGCCTGGAACGCCTCGGCGAGGCCGACACGGCGGTCCTGGTCCGAGCACTGCTGGGGGGGCCGCCCGACCCCGTGCTGTTCGAGTCGATCGTCGAGCGCTCAGCCGGCAACCCGCTCTTCATCGAGCACCTGGTCCTGCACGCGGCGGGCAACGGCACCGGGCTACCGGAGACCCTCCAGGACCTGCTGCGCTCCCGAGTGGCCACCCTTCCCGACGGCACCCGTCGCGTCGTGCGGGCCGCGTCGGTCATCGGCCGAGCGGGCCCGGTCGAACTGCTGGCACGCGTCCTCGGTATGCCGGTCGCGGACGTCGAGGACCAGCTGCGGCCGGCGTTGGAGCAGCACGTCGTCGAGATCACCCGGGATGACCGGGTGGGCTTTCGGCACCCGGCGTTCCGGGAGGTCGTCTACGGGGAGCTGCTGCCCAGTGAACGGCGCCGGCTGCACCGGGTGGCTGCCGAGACCCTGACCGCGGCAGGCCGCTCCAGCGCCCTCGCCCTCGCGGAGGTGGCCAACCACTGGTACCAGGCCGGCGATCTGGCTCGTGCGCTCGACGCGGCCTTGGAGGCGGGCTACGCGGCCGAACGGGTCTATGCGTTCGCCGACGCGCGGGCCAGCTTCGCGCGTGCGGTGGAGCTCATGGAGGTCGTGCCGAGCGCAGCCGACCGGGTCGACGTGCTGGCCAGGGCGGCCCGAGCCGAAAGCATGCTCGGTGAGGGCGACGAGGCAGCCCGCCTGCTGCACGAGGCGGTCACGGCGACGCCCGAGCAGCGCCGACGGGCCGAGCTGCTCGTGCAGCTGTGCCAGGTGTACTTCGCGGCTGGCCGAGGGTCGAAGGGGATGGAGGCGGTCAAGGAGGCCCTTAGCATCATCCCCGCCGACGAGGTGAGCCTGCTCGCCGCGCAGGCGAACCTGGCGCTGGCCCGGCTGGCCTCGTCGTGGTCCCGCTTCGATGAGGCCGAGGCGGCGGGCCGGCGCGCCCTCGAGATCTCTTCGGCCATCGGGGCAGAAGCAGAGATCGGCCGCACTCGCAACGCGATCGGGGTGGTCGCCGTGGGCCGGGGCCGGCTGGACGAGGCCCTCGGTCACCTCGAGGCGGCACTCGCCATCGCCCGCGACGTCGGGGATGCCCGCGACATCTCGTCCGCGTACGTGAACCTCAGTCACGTCCTGCTGCTGGGCGAACGGCTCGAGCAGCTGGTGGCGCTCTGCCGCGACGGGGTGGAGGAGCTCAACCGGATCGGCATGCTCCGCCAGACCGGCAGCATCCTCATGGCCAACGCCGCGGAAGGCCTGATCGAGGTCGGTCGGCTGGACGAGGCCGAGCGGATCCTGGACCAGGCGCTGGGCCTGCACACCCGCGGGATCATGGCCGTGCCCGTCCTGCTGCGCTCGGCACAGCTGGTCCTGGCGCAAGGGGATCTGCAGCTCGCCTGGGAGCGATGCGAGCAGGCCCGGCTCATCCTCGAGTCGGAGAACGCACCGCTGGCCTGGACCCGCGACATGGCCCAGGTCGCCGCCGAGGTGGAGCTGTGGGCGGGGCGCCCGGCACCGGCATACGAGCTGGTCATCGACGCGCTTACCGCGATCGAAGGCACCGACGAGGCCTACCGGGCCCACATCCTGGTGACGCTTGGCCTGCGGGCCCTTGGCGACCTCGCCGAGGTCCACCGCGACGAGCGGTCCCGGGAACGCCAGCGGGCCCAGCTGCGCGAGCTGCTGCGCCTGGCCCCTCGCCACCCGGATGATCCGCTCACCGGCCGATCGGACTACGACGACGCGTGGACACTCACCGAACGGGCCGAGCTCAGGCGGGCCGAGGAGCCTGCTGACGCGGACCAGTGGGCCCAGGCGGCGGGGCACTGGGACCTGCTGGGCCACCCGTTTCCCGCGGCGTACTGCCGGTGGCGGGAGGCCGAGGCCCGGCTTTCCGAGGGTGTGGACGCAGCCGGCATCGCGGCGCTGCGGAGCGCCCACCAAACGTCCACCGAGCTCGGCGCGGCCCGGCTGGTCGCCGAGGTGGAGTCGCTGTCGCGGTGGTACCGAATCGACCTCATCGCCGACGTCGCGCCGGAGCAGGAGGACCCGCTCGAGGTCTACGGGCTGACCGAGCGCGAACGCGAGGTGCTCGCCGGCCTCGCGGCGGGGCGAACCAACCAGGAGATTGCCGACCACCTCTACATCAGCGTCAAGACGGCGAGCGTGCACGTCTCCAACATCCTGCGCAAGCTCGGGGTGACCGGGCGCCAGGAGGCTGCGCGGCTGGCGCACCGGCACGGCATACGGGCCTGAACCTGCCGCGCCTGCTCGCCTGGCCTACGGTGGGTTCGTGGACGCGCTCGTCACGGCATACCTGCATCGGCTCGGTGTGCCGGACCCGGGTGCGCCCTCCGCCGAGGCGCTTCGCCGGCTGCACATCGCGCACGTCGAGCGGATTCCCTACGAGACCATCGGGATTGCGCTCGGGCGCCCGGTCGGCATCGCGCCGGAGCAGTCCGTCGCGCGCATCGTCGCGGGATGGGGCGGGTACTGCTACCACCTCAACGGCGCCTTCTCGTGGCTGCTCGGGCAGCTCGGGTATGCCGTGCAGCGCCACCTGGGCGGGGTTCAGACCCCCGGTCGCAAGGCACCTGGGCCGAACGGCAACCACCTCGCCCTCACGGTCGCCCTTGACGGGCAGAGCTGGCTGGTCGATGTGGGGCTCGGGCTGGGGCTGCACGAACCCTTGCCGTTGCGGCCCGGCGAGCACACCCAGGGACCATTCACCGTGGAGCTGTCCCGGTCCAGCCTGACCGAGGGCTGGCGGCTGGAGCAGGACCGGCGGATCGACGTCTTCGGCGGCATGGACTTCGCGGACAGCCCCGCGACCATGGCGGACTTCCAGGCCAAGCACATCCAGCTCTCGACCGACCCACGGTCCGGGTTCGTCGCCTGGGTCAGCGTCCAGCGCCGCACCGCTGACGCCGCTTGGGCGCTGAAGAACCTCGTGCTCACCCGGTACGACGGTGAGCAGGCTGCCGCACGCGACCTCGACTCGCCAGGTGCGCTCTGGGAGACCCTGGACCGGTTCCATTTCACGCCGCCGGACCTCACGGACGTCGAGCGCGACGCGCTCTGGGACCGGCTGTGGGCGGCTCACCGCAGTGGCGCGGCTCGACCTAGGCCGCCCGGCCTCATCGGCGTCGCCGCGGTGAGAGTAGCCGAAGTGTTGCTTCCCGGCGCTCGAAGCAACCCTTCGGCTCCGTTCACCATCGGGCGGCGCCTACCCTGACGGGGTGACTGGGCCGGATCCGCAGCGACCACGACGGTCCTGGGAGCTGGAGCGGTTCCTGCGAGCGTCGCTGGTCACGGTCGTGCCCCGTGACCACCGTCAGAGCGACCGCGCCTTACGCCGCCGCCGGGTCGTCGCGGCCGTGACGGCGGTGGCCGGCGCGGTGCTGCTCGGCTACTCGCTGAGCCTGCAACCGGGTGACGACCGGTTCTACTACGCGACCTTCGGCCTGGCGGCGGTCTGGGCCATCGGGGCGTTCGCCTCGGGCCCGCTGCATCTTGGCTGGGCCAACACCCGCGCGGGCGGCCCGCTTGCCCGGCCCGTCGTGCAGCCCATCGCGGTCGGCCTGTTCTTCGTCGGGGTGTTCGCCCTGGGCGCGCTCGTCGTCGCGCGGGTGCCGGTACTGACGTCAGCCATCGACGACGTCCTCGACCACGCGCGCTACGCCTCCCTCTGGGTGCGTCGCCCTCATCACCTTGGTCAACGGCGTCGCGGAGGAGCTGTTCTTCCGAGGCGCGGTCTTCGCCGCGATCGGGGCGCACCCAGTCGCCTGGTCGACGCTGCTGTATGCCGCGACCACGCTGGCCAGCGGCAACGGCATGCTCGTCTTCGCCGCCGTCGTCCTCGGATCAGTCGTCGGGATGCAACGGCGGGTGACCGGCGGGGTCCTGGCGCCGATCATCACCCACGTCACGTGGTCGATGTCCATGTTGTTCGTGCTGCCACCCCTGTTCCGTACCTTGACCTGAGCTGACGTGAGCTGACCGTGAGCTGACCTGAGCGCCTCTACCGCCGTCGAGTGGTCAGCAGATGTCGAAATTGGCCATCCATAACAACAACTACGGACCACTCGATGGAGGGCCCATGGCAGACCAATCGCAGCGCACAGCACTGGTGACCGGGGCGAGCGGCTACATCGGATCGCGGCTGGTTCCGGCCCTGCTCGACGCGGGATGGCGGGTCGTCGTGCTGGCCCGAACGCCCTCGCGGGTCGAGAACCTGGGCTGGGCGTCCGCGGTGGAGGTCGTCGAGGGGACGCGACGGACTCCGAGGTCCGTGCGCCGGGCTGCCGCGGACGTCGATGTGGCCTACTTCCTGCTGCACTCGATGGACGGCAAGGCCGACTTCGAGCGGCGCGACCGGGTCCTCGCGGAGACGTTCGCGGCAGCCACCAAGGAGGTGGGAGTCGCACGTCTGGTCTACCTCAGTGGGCTGCACCCGGAAGCGGCGACGTTGAGCGCGCACCTTCGTTCGCGCACCGAGGTGGGTCGCATCCTGCTGGACAGCGGGGTGCCCACGGCCGTGCTGCAGGCCGCCGTCATCCTCGGGTCGGGATCGGCGTCCTTCGAGATGCTGCGCCACCTCACCCGCCGGCTGCCGGTCATGGTGGCACCGAAGTGGCTGCGCAACCGGATCCAGCCCATCGCCATTCGCGATGTCCTGCACTGCCTCGTCGCAGCGGCGGACCTGCCCCCGGACGTCAACCGCACCTTCGACATCGGCGGCCCGGATGTGCTCACCTACGCCGCGATGATCGACCGGTTCGCCAGGGCTGACGACCTCCGGCGACGGGTCGTCATCACAGTGCCCGTGCTCACGCCGTGGCTGGCCAGCCACTGGGTGGGCCTGGTGACGCCCGTGCCCGCCTCGATCGCCAAGCCGCTGGTCGGCAGCCTCATCCACGAGGTGGTCTGCAAGGAGGACGACATCTGGGAGCTGGTGGGCCAGCCCGCCGGCGGGCTGCTGGGCTTCGATGCGGCAGTGGCCGCCGCGCTCGAAGGATCGGACGGGCGCCCCGAACCCGGAACCGTCGACCCCGCTCATCTGACGTCCGCCGACCCCGACTGGGCCGGGTCCTAGCCCGGAGTCGGTGCATCCCCCGCCAGCAGTCTGGCCAGGCGGTCAGCCGCCGGGCCGATCTGGTGCCCAAGGGGTTGCGCTGGCGGTGGCGCCAGATCCTGGTAGCGGCCCCCAACCCCGATGCGCACCCGCGGATGGGCGGCCCGCAGCGCCTCGACGACATCGGCCAGCGGCGCAACGTCCTCTCGGCGAGGCACCGCCAGCACCACGTACGGCGGACGGTCCTTCCCGACCGCGATAACCCAGTCCTCGACCGGCACGTTCGCGCCGAGGTAGGTCGTGGCCAGGCCCGCCCGGCGAGCGCATGCCGCGAACGCGAACACACCCAGCTCGTGGGTCGCCCCAGGAGGAAGCCCGAGCACCACCCGCGCCGCGGCGGTCTCGCGGGCCGCGGCATCGTATGCCGTGGCGAGCCTGCGCAGCACGGCATACGCAACGAGGTGCTCACCCGCCACCGAGAGCCGGCCGGCCTCCCAGTCGGCCCCGATGGCGTGCAAGGCCGGCATCAGCCACCCGTCGACAACGCTCTCGAACGTCCCTTGGCCAAACCCCTCTTCCAGCGCGTCACGAAGCAGCCCTGGGCTGAGGTCCGCAGCGGCCCGGCGGAGGCGACCGAACGCCCCCTCGTCCGTCATGTCGGGCCCGGGCGCCTCGCTACTGTCCCGACGCCGCTGGACCTCCTGCGCTGCCTGGCGGGCGCCCCATCCGGACCGAACCAGGGCCCGCATCGTCCGGATGGCCTCGATCGTGGGCTCGTCGTAGAGCCGGTACCCACCGGGTGTCCGAGGCGGCGCCAGCACGCCGTAGCGGCGCTCCCAGGCGCGCAGGGTGGCCGTCCCCACACCGGTCAGCTCGGCAGCCCGTTTGATCGTGTACATGGTTTGTCGAGACTAAAGGCATCGTTGGGGTAAGAGCGACCTGGCACGCTTGGGGAGCTGACCCATCTACTTTCGACATACATTTGACAGCCTGTCGGGCCGAGCCTAGGCTCACAGCGAACCCTTGACAACCAGGGGTGCCGGCGGGCAGGTGCACTGCGCCCGGAGCCGAGCCGCTCGGGGGGCTCGGCTCCGGGCGGCACTCCGACCGGACAGGCCACGGCGGGAGGCGGCCCATGACGGTGGCGTCTCAACCCGCGTGTCTCAGCCGCGAGCGGGCTCCTCGGCCGTGCGTCCGGGCGCGCCTGTCGAGGGCACTGGTCGCCAACGGGATCTCCCGGGTGCCGGTGCGGGTCGTCCTGCCGGACGGGTCGACTCTCGGCCGATCCCACAGCCTCAACGGCTCCTACGCTCCGATCGATGCGCCGGCCATCGAAATTGTGCGCCCCACGGCGTTGTTCGAGCGGCTGGCCCATGACGCCGCCGTAGGTCTCGGGGACGGCTACCTCGCCGGTGACTGGCGAGCGGCGCCCGGTACCGACCTGGCCGAGGCGATGGTCCCGTTCCTGCGGTTGGCGGCCTCCCCAGCTCGTGGGCGCCTCGGGTGGCTGCAGTCCCGCCTGGACCGGACCACGCCTGTCGCGGACGCCGAAACCGATGCCCCGGTTGGTCTGGAGACGCAGTACGACCTGGCGACCGACCTGTTCTCCGGATTCCTTGACGACACGATGACCTACAGCAGCGCCCTCTTCGACGCGTCGCGGCCGTGGACCGAGCAGTCTCTCGAGCGAGCCCAGCTGCGCAAGGTCCACGCGGTGCTCGACCACGCTCGGGTCACGGCGGGCACCCAGGTGCTGGAGATCGGCACCGGGTGGGGTGCGCTGGCGGTCGAGGCGGCCCGGCGCGGGGCACACGTGACAACCCTGACCCTGTCCACCGACCAGGCCGCGCATGCCCAGCAGCTCGTGGACCGCAATGACGTCGCTGACCTGGTTGACATCCGGCTTTCGGACTACCGCGACGTCGTCGGGACCTTCGACGCCGTCGTGAGCGTCGAGATGCTCGAGTCGGTGGGTGAGACCTGCTGGGCAGCGTACTTCTCAGCCATCGACCGGATGCTCGCCCCCAGGGGGGTCGCCGTGCTTCAGTCGATCCTCACGACCGACGAGCGCTACCTTGCCAGCCGAGGGGGCTTCGGCTGGGCCCAGAAGCACATTGCGCCCGGTACGCGCGTCCCCTCTGTTCAGGCGGTCCAGCGCGTTTGCGCGGCCCACACGCGCCTGCGCGTGGGGCAGGTGCATCGCTTCGGTCCGCACTACGCCGAGACCCTGCGCCGCTGGCGCAGCGCGCTGGAGGTGCGGTGGCCGGCCGTCGCGCGTCGAGGCTTTCCGGAGATGGTGCGTCGCCGGTGGGACTACTACCTTGCCGCACGCCAGGCGGGTCTCGTCCTTGGGCATCTCGACGTCGGGCTGCTGGTCCTGCAGCGGCAGCCAGAGTGACGTCCGCGTGAGCCGTTCGGTTCTCTGGTTGCGCAGGGACCTTCGCCTGCACGACCATCCGGCGCTGCATCAGGCCGCCTCGACCGGCCAGGTCGTGCCGCTCTTCGTCCTCGACCCAGCCCTGCTCAAGGGCAGCCAGGTCCGCACCGCCCGGCTGCTGGCCTCGCTCCGCGCGCTGGCCGAGAGCACCGACGGCGCCCTCGTCGTTCGGGCGGGCCTACCGTCGGCGGTCGTGACGCAGGTCGCCCGGGAGGCGGGCGCGGAGGCGGTCCACGTCTCTCGGGAGACGACGCCGTACGGTTCGCGACGCGACACCGCCGTCGCCAGGTCCCTGGAGCCGCTCGGCATCCCCTTGGTTCAGACCGGTTCCCCGTATGCCGTGGGCCCGGGTCGGGTGCTCACCGGCCGCGGTACCCCCTACCAGGTCTTCTCGCCGTACCTGCACGCCTGGCGGGCTCACGGCTGGCCAGACCCGGCGCCGGTGCCGCGCGGCCTGTCCTGGGCGAACGGCATACCCTCGCAGGCATTGCCCGAGGCGCCCGGACCCGCACCCGAGCTCGGCGACGTGGGCGAGGCGGCCGCGTTGCAGCGGTGGCGGGCGTTCCGTGAGCATGGGGTCGACGGCTACGGTTCCGATCGGGACCGGCCGGACCTTGACGCGACGAGCCGGATGTCGATACCCCTGAAGTACGGGGAGATCCATCCCCGCACCATGCTGGCCGACCTGGCCGACCGCGACCACCGCCGAGGCTCGGCGGTGGCCCGATTTGTCACTGAGCTGTGCTGGCGCGAGTTCTACGCCGACGTGCTGTGGCACCGGCCGGAGTCGGCCTGGCAGGACCTGCGCGACGATGTGCGTGGCATCAGGTACGCCGACGAGGCCAACCGGGAGGTCGGCGATCGGGTTGAGGCGTGGCGTCAGGGCCGCACGGGCTACCCACTCGTCGACGCGGGGATGCGTCAGCTGCTCGCTGAGGGCTGGATGCACAACCGCGTCCGAATGGTCACGGCGAGCTTCCTCGTCAAGGACCTGCACGTGTGGTGGCCGGTCGGGGCGCGGCACTTCCTGGAGCACCTGCAGGACGGCGACCTGGCGTCCAACAACCACGGCTGGCAGTGGACCGCAGGCACCGGGACCGACGCGGCGCCCTACTACCGCGTCTTCAACCCGGTCGCTCAGGGCCTGCGCTACGACCCCCAGGCGGACTATGTGCGCCGATGGGTACCCGAGCTGGCTCACCTCTCCGGGGTCCACGGCGCACGAACCATGGCGGCACCCCGAGGGCTACCGGCACGGGTACCCCGTGCGGGTGGTGGACCATGACGCCGAGCGCGCGGAGGCGTTGCATCGGTATGCCGCCGCCCGCGCCTGAGCGTCCGGCGCTGCTGGCCGGCGATCTGCCGGCTCAGGGGTTGTTGGCGACCCCCTCGTCCACGGTTTCCCGCGCGGCAGTCACGGCGGTGTACGTGGCACCGGCGATTGCCGCCCCGATCGCGGGGGCGAGGAAGAACAGCCAGACCTGGCTGAGTGCTGGGGCACCGACGAACCACGCGACACCGAGTGAGCGGGCCGGGTTCACCGAGGTGTTCGTGACCGGGATGCTGACCAGGTGGATCAGCGTCAACGACAGCCCGATGGCAATCGGCGCGAAGCCCTTGGGGGCCCGGTCGTCGGTGCTGCCGAGGATGACGTAGAGGAAGACCGCGGTCAGGACGACTTCGATGATGAAGCAGGACAGCAGGTTGTAGCCGCCGGGCGAGCGGTCGCCGTAGCCGTTCGTGGCAAAGCCGCTCGCGGACGCGCTGAAGTTGCCCGTGCCGTTCGCGATGACGAACAGGACAGCGCCGGCGACCGTGCCCGCGAGGATCTGGGTGACCACGTACGGAAGGAACTCCCGCCACGGGAACCGGTTCGCCAGGGCCAACCCGAGCGACACCGCGGGGTTGAAATGCCCGCCCGAGACGTGTCCCAGCGCGAAGGCGCCGGTGAGCACGGTGAGCCCGAAGGCCAGCGCCACTCCGGCGAACCCGATGCCCATCTGGACGCCGTTGGACAGAAACTTCGCGGCCAGCACGGCACTGCCGCACCCGCCGAAGACCAGCCAGAAGGTGCCGAGGAACTCGGCGCCGAGCTTGGCGCTCAGGGGTGGCTCTCTCATGTCGAAACTCCTTCGTGAGTCTGGGGGGAGGTCACTGCTGGAATGGGTCACAGCCCTGACCGTAGGTCGAGGCCGTGATGGCATTGGTGGCATATGTCGCCCCTGCCGCGATCAGCACGCCCTACTGTATTGACGCGCCGCCGCGATCGCGCGTTGGGGTGGATCGTCTGGCTGTCCCGCCCCCGCGGTAGCTCGTCAGATCCTGGGCGACGCGGAGGATCCCGGGCCAGGCGGCAGATCTTGGGCAAGCCGGCAGATGCCGGGCAAGGCGGCAGATATACCTGCCGCTTCCTGGAAGATCTGCCGCTATGCCGGCCTGGTCCCCGCCCGCGGGAGGCACAGGGCAACCAGGGCTCCGCACAGCAGGATCGCCGCCGCGACCAGGTCAGCGGTGTGCATGCCGCTCGTGTATGCCGTGCGCGCAGCCGACAGCAGCTGCTCCCCGACGGCGCCGGGCAGCTGCCCGGCGGAGAGCACGGCCCCGGTCACGGTCTGGCCAGCCTCGTGGGCGGTCTCCGCAGGCAAGGATGCCGGCAGTGCCGCCGCGATGTGCGGGCGGTACCAGGCGTTGAGGACGCTGCCGAGCAGGGCGATGCCCAGCGCCCCACCCAGCTCGCTCGTCGTCTCCACCAGCCCGGAGACCGCACTGGCCCGCTCGGCCGGCACGACGCCCACGACGAAGTCGGTCACCATTGTCGATACGGACACCAGGCCGATGGCGATCAGCGTCGCGGGCGCCAGACAGACCCAGACCCCCGAGTCCGCGCGGGTGGCGGTCATCGTCAGGAACCCCAGTGCGGCAACGAGGAACCCGCCCGCCATCACGGGGGGTCGACCGACCCGCACCGACGCAGCTGCTGCCGCTGGGACGGCAGCCCCGACCAGCAGCGAGGGCGCCAGCGACCAGAGGGCTCCGGCCAGCGGGCTCACCCCGAGGACGGACTGCAGGTACTGCGTCAGCAGTATGGCGTTCCCCGTGATCCCGAACATGGCCAGCGTGTTGATTCCCAGGGCGCCAACGAAGGCGCGCTCCCCGAACAGCGCCGGGTCGACGAACGGCTCGGCGCTTCGGCGTTGGCGCGCGAGGAAGGCGGACCCGGACGCAACGCCGGCGACGGCATACCCGAGCACGGGCAGTGACCACCCATCCGAGGCGAGGGACTTGACGCCGTAGATGAGCAGCACGACGGCCACGAGTGCCAGCACAGCGGAGAGCAGGTCGAAGCGCCCGTCGCGTCGGCCCTGCGACTCGGGCAACAGGATCGGCCCCGCGACCAGGAGCAGGGCCATGACGGGGAGGTTGACGAGGAAGACCGATCCCCACCAGTACCGTTCGAGCAACAAGCCCGACAGCACGGGACCGACCCCTACGCCGGCCGCCATGACGCTGCTCCACACCGCAATGGCCTTGGCCCGGGCTTTCTCGTCCTCGAAGATCGTGCGGATGAGGCCCAGCGTGCTCGGCATGAGGGTGGCCCCGCCGACGCCGAGCAGTGCCCGCGCCACGATGAGCATGGTCGCGCTCGTGGCGTATGCCGCGATAACGGACGCGGCCGCGAAGAGAGCGACGCCGACCAGCAAGAGGCGCCGCCGGCCGATCCGGTCCCCGAGTGCCCCCATCGGCAGGAGCAGCCCGGCCAGGACGAAGCCGTAGACGTCGAAGATCCACAGCTGCTGGGTGGCGGTCGGTGCGAGGTCGCGGGCGATGAAGGGCACCGCGAAGAAGAGGACCGACACGTCCATCGATGCGACCAGCACCGGCAGGCACAGACACGCCAGGGCGAGGGCCTGGCGGCGGCTCGTGGAGCGAGCGGTCCAGGCGGGAGATGTCGTCATTCCCCAACTCCTATCTGTGTGTATGACATACTGCATGTTCCGCAGACAGAAGATGTCACAGAAGTGCGTGCGGCGCAAGCGGTTCTCTACACTGGTCGGGTGACAAGCCCTGATCCGGATGCCGTGGCCGCGCTTCCGCGACACCTGCAGCTGCTATGGGGCCTCGAGCCCGAAGGCCGTCGCGGCCCTCGGCCGAGCCGCACGATCGAGGACATCGGTGCCGCGGCCGCCGCCATCGCCGACATCGACGGGATCGCCGCTGTCTCTATGAAGCGGGTCGCCCAGGCGCTCGGTCTCACGACGATGTCGCTCTACCGGTACCTCGACTCCAAGGCCGACCTGCTTGCCGTGATGTCCGACGTCGCTGCAGGCGCGCCGAC
Source organism: uncultured Actinomycetota bacterium (assembly GCA_963769085.1). Classification (GTDB taxonomy): domain Bacteria; phylum Actinomycetota; class Actinomycetes; order Actinomycetales; family Dermatophilaceae; genus Phosphoribacter. Next base: position 34,923 of record CAVYKM010000032.1, read on the forward strand.
CGTGCGGTTCGGCCCACGCTGGGGCTGGCGGCGGCGCCTGCAGTCCTGGGCAGTGGGCATCGCCGACGTTCGTCGGGCCCATCCGTGGATGGCGGACGTCCAGACCGGCGGGCCACCGATCACCCCGAACCTGGTCTCGTGGATGGAGCTCGGCATCAGGTCGTTCGAGTCGACGCCGCTGAGCTACCAGGAGCGGTTCTCGGCGCTGCTCATGGTTGACAGTTTCGTGTCGGGGCACGTGCGCACGACGGTGCAGACCGGGTTGTCCGCGCCCGACGAACCGGCGCCGCGGGGTGCCTCTGAAGCGCCGAAGCAAGGCCCTTCGTACCTCGACCTGCTCGCCCTGGTCCTGGACCCGGCTCGCTTCCCGGCGCTCACCCGAGGAGCGCCGGAGGCCCTCGGAGACGACGAGGACGAGGACTTCTTCGCGACCGAGCTGCACTTCGGCCTGGCCATCGTCTTGGACGGCGTGGCCGCGCTCATCGAGCGGTCGCAGCCGCAGGCACGCTAGAGGCCCTCCCTGCCGATCTGGCTGCGACTCGCATGCCCTGGCCACCGCCACTGGAAGTGATAACCTTACAGACAGGTCTGTCTGTCACAAGAAGGAGCGTGAAGGTGGCCTCGGGAACCGATGGATTGGCGCCGGGAAGGGCTGAACTGGCGCCGACGAGAGGCCGTGATACGCCGCACGCCCCTCAGTCGTCCGTTGGGCGCGCCGAGCCGCAAACCGGCAGCGAGCCCTACGAGCGCCCCTCTGCGGCCCGGCAACGCATCCTCGCCACGGCCTTCGGCTTGTTCTACGCTCACGGGCCTCGAGGGGTCGGTGTCGACCGGATCATCGCGGACTCCGGCGTCGCCAAGGCCACCTTCTACAAGCACTTCCCGCGCAAGGACGACCTCGTCCTGGCCTACCTTGAGCTGGTCGAGCAGACCTGGTTCGGTCAGCTGCGTGCTGCGGCCGGCGCCGCTGGCGCGCACCCGCGCGACCAGCTGGTCGGCATGTTCGATGCCCTCGGGTCGGCATGCCGGCGGGACGGCTACCACGGGTGCGCGTTCATCAACACCGCGGCCGAGGCCGAGCCCGGCAGTGCCGTCCACGCGCGCACGGTCGAGCACAAGACCGTCGTGAGGAGGTGGGTGGCCGATCTGGCCCAACGCGCCGGGGCGCCTGACCCGGACCTGCTGGCTCGCCAGCTGACCGTCCTGCTCGACGGGGGCCTATCGTCAGGCGTCCTCGACGCAGACCCCGACTCGCCCGCCGCCGCCAAGGCGGCGGCACGCGCCCTCGTTGACGCGGCCTGCCCTTCAGACGGTTAGCAGTTGGTGTCTCATGTGGGCGGTTCTGCCGCTTGTCAGGGGCTTGTGAGGATCATCAGCTGTTGGGTCGCTCGGGTCATCGCGACATATCGGTCGACGGCTGCTTCGATGCCCGTGCCGAACGCCTCGGGGTCGATGAGCAGGACCAGGTCGAACTCGAGCCCCTTGACCAGCTCTGGGGTCAGCGACCGGACACGGGGCGTCGCCCGGAACGTGGGGTCACCGATGACGCAGGCGACACCCTCGGCGTGCGCGGCAAGCCAGGTGTCGAGGATCCTGTCACGACCCGAGGCGGATCCGTGCACGACCCGGACGCCGCTCCTGCGGATGGAGGTCGGCACGTTGGCGTCTGGGATCGCAGCCCGGATGATCGGCTCGGCTTCCGCCATGACTTCTTCGGGCGTCCGGTAGTTGATGGTCAGCGGCGCGAGACTGATCCGGTCGAGCCCGATCCGCTCGAGTCGTTCCTGCCACGTCTCGGTGAACCCGTGCCGGGCCTGGGCGCGGTCCCCGACGATGGTGAAGCTGCGCGAGGGACAGCGCAGCAGCAGCATCTGCCACTCGGCGTCGGTCAGCTCCTGGGCCTCGTCCACGACGATGTGCGCGAACGGGCCGGCGAGCCGGTCCGGTTCGGTGCTGGGCGGCGCGCTCTGGTCGACGAGAGTGTCCTGCAGATCCTGCCCGCGCAGCATCGACATCACCTGCATCTCGGAGTCGTCCGTCGCGATGAGGTGGTCGATGACGTGGGACATCTCCTCGCGTTCGGCGGCCACGACGGCCTCGTGGTGACGCCGACGGCGTGACGATTCCGGGTCACCCAGCCGCAGCCTCGCCGCATCCAGGAGCGGCAGGTCGGACACCCTCCAGGCCTGTGCGTCCGCACGCTGCAGCTTCCGAACCTCATCGGCGTCGAGCCAGGGAGCGCACATGCGCAGGTATGCCGGTACCGACCATAGGTCTCCGACGAGGTCGGTTGCTTCGAGCATCGGCCAGGCCCGGTTGAGGGCGCTGACCAGCTCCGTGTTCTGTCGGAGAGAGTCGCGGATCAGCTCAGGCGAGACGTCTTGTCCCTCGTGCTTGTCGACCAGGATCGCGACCAGCTCATCCCAGAATCTGCTCGCGCGCCTCGTTGTGCGGCGTACCGGGATCTGGTGCCTCGAACGCCTCGGCCCAGTCGGTGGCGCTGAGCCAGACCTCAGACCAGTGGGTCTCGACCGTCATCCCCTCGCTGGGTGGCTCCTCGTACAACCTGACCGCCGGCTCAATCGCCTTCACCAGGTCCGCAGTCGACTTCAGGCGCGCCACGTCCGGGTCGGTCTCGATCGCCGCGACAGCACCTTCGGGAAGGAGGTCTCGCAGGGTGGCGGTCTGCACGCCCTCCTCCCCGAGGCTGGGGAGAACGTCGGCGACGTAGGCCAGGTAGGGCTGGTGCGGACCGACGAACAGGACCCCGCCCCGCCGGTGACCGAGGCGCGGGTCGGAGTACAGCAGGTACGCGGTCCGGTGCAGAGCGACGACGGTCTTCCCCGTACCCGGCCCGCCGTCGACGACGAGCGCGCCGCGGGACCCCGCGCGGATGATGGCGTCCTGGTCGGCCGCGATGGTGCCGAGCACGTCTCGCATCCGGGGCGAGCGGCTGCTGCCCAAGCTGGCGATGAAGGCGGACTGGTCGTCAAGCGCGGCGTGGCCCTCAAGCCCGTCCGGGGTGAACACCTCGTCCCAGTAGTCGCTGATCCGGCCGCGGGTCCAGCGATACCGGCGCCGGCTCGCCAGACCCATCGGGTTGGCGTGGGTCGCTGCGAAGAACGGCTCAGCCGCGGGGGCGCGCCAGTCCACCAGCAGCCGACGATCCGCACTGTCCGTGAGACCGAGTCGCCCGATGTACACGGGCTCCGAGCCATCTGTGCTGACGATCCGTCCGAGGCACAGGTCCAGACCAAAACGCTGCAGGGTCCGCAGGCGAGCGGTCAGCCGATGGATCTCCATGTCCCGGTCCAGCGCAGGCTGGCCCGAGCCGCCAGGAGCCTTGCGTTCGGCATCGAGACGGTCCGACAGGCCGGCGATCGAGCGCTCGAGGCTCTGCGCGACGGCCGCGAAGTGCTGCTCGTCGCCGGCGATCAGCGCCGGATCCGCCTTGGCGGTGAGGTGGTCGGGAAGGTCGAAAGCGCTGGTGCGCAGACGATTCACGTCACTGGCTCCGATCGAGCAGCAGCGGTGCGGCCGCCGTCGCCCCGTCCGTTGGTACTGGCCTTGGCCGACGATTCTGAGGCACGACCAGGGCCTTGCCGCAAGGCCCCAGGTGCGCTATATGTTGAGAACGGAGAGGGTGAGTCCTCTCCCGTCAGCTCGCAGACGCCGGGTGGCGCCGCTGGGCGATCAGGCGCCAAATCCACGTCGAGGGGACCTGCTGGCCGGTGGCGACGTACTCCACCGAAGCGTCGTAGTAGAGCACATCGGTCAGAGCCGCGAAAGCCGCTCGGTCACCGAGCAGGATGATCCCGTCATCGGCGTGCAGCGGTTCGTCGAGCGACGGCGCGAAGACCGGGCGCCCGTCGCGCAGCAACAGCAACGGGAACGCCGGCAACGTACGGCTGCGGTCGTCCGGATGGCGCAGCAGGTCCCCCAGCGTCAGCTCGTGACTGCGCAGCCAGCGGACCACGGAGGGCGACTCCGCCGTGGTCAGCCGCACCAGCTGACGCTCGGGCGCGTCGGCGCCGCAGCGCTCGACGATCGCCTCCAGCAACGCCTTTGACCAGGCGTCGTCCTGGCCCAGGACGTGGTCGACGAAGCTCCAGTACACCGGCGTCACGACCCGAGCCAGGCTCTCGCGTGCCACCAGGTCGGTCGCGACGTAGACCGAGTCGATGTCCAGCGCCCGCACCAGCGCGGCGTTCGGTGTTCGTCTTCTGCCGCACGCACAGGTAGATCGACGGGTTGCCCAGGCGGGCGTGCTCGGCGAGGGCCAGGTTGGTGATGTCGCGTTCGGTGCCGGCGACCAGCCCGACGGCCCCGGTGACGTCCGGGATTGCCGTCGTGCGGGTCGACCACGGTGACCTCCAGCGAGGCCGACCGCAGGTCGTCGGCCACCTCGGTGCCGAACTGCCCGTCCGCGCACACCACCCAACGCCCGGCGCGCAGCCCCTCGCGGGCCGCCGGTAGCGGCGTGCCGGCCGGGCTCATCAGCCAGGTCACCAGCTGGTAGGTGACCGGGCGCTGCAGGGCCAGCAACAGGTAGCCGCCGTAGCGGTCGTTGGGGTTGATGACGGCGTCGGCCCCGAAGTCGTGCATCTGCTCCTCGGCGGCCCGGTCGCTGCACCGGGCGATGACGGGCACCTCCGGCCGCAGCAGGCTTGACGCGTCATGACGACGGCGAGGTTCGTCTCGTCGTCGTCGGTCAACGCGAGCACGCCCTCGCAGTGCCGGTGGCCCAAGCCGGCCAGGCCGAGGACCGCCGGGCTGGCGCACGTCGGCGTCGATGGCCGGGATGTCGACGGTGAACTGCTCGGTGGCGAGCGCCTCGATCCGGGCTCGAATGTCGTCGACGACGACGAAGCGCCGCCGCGCGTCGTCGAGCGACCGGCATACCTGACGCCCTGCCTGCCCGTAGCCGGCGACGATGAGGAACGGCTCGTCGATGCGACGGACCTTGCGGCGCATCTGCTGCATCCGCACGGCTTCGCGGAAGCTCTGGTCCTGGATCGAGCGCGAACAGCGTGCCGATGGCGAACGCCCACCCGATCACCGAGGCGTAGATGGACAGCGTCACCCACATGCGCTGGGTGGTCGTGAACGTGTTGGGCAGCTCGCCGAACCCGATGGTGGTCGCCGTGTAGCTCATGAAGTAGAAGGCGTCGAAGACCGACATCGGCACTGGGTTGCCCTCGGCGTCCTGCGCGGGGATCATGCTCAGCCCGGCCACCGACACGGCGAAGATGAGCACGAGGACGACCATCGGCACCCGCAGCCGGCGCAGGACAAGGAAGATCGCGTCGGTCGAGGCAGCCTCGGTGGGTACGTCCACCACTCGTCGGCGCACCGGTGCGGTATGCCGGCGCCCCCAGGGCCGCGCGATGAACAGCAGCAGGTTCGCCATGCGGCAGGTCAGCGCCGGTGGAACGAGACCGTCTCGGTCACGAGCAGCGTGACCGAGACGACGTTGGCCAGCAGCGCCCCGCCCGAGAGGGACACGACGCTGGACATCGACGCGCGGGTGAGCCCCTCGGCCGCGACCTGGGTGGCGTAGATCCACACGCTGGCCGCGCTGATCAGCTGGATGTCGGCGACCAGGCTGGTCGCCAGGTGCACGGCGCCGATCTGGGTCCGGTCGCCGAACTTGAGCAGGGTCGCGATGAGGTTGACGACGACGGCGAGGTAGAGCTCGTTGATGTTGTGGACCTGCGGGTCGCCGATGTCACCGAGGAAGAAGCCGAAGTTCAGGGTCGCCGCGAGCAGCACGAAGAACCCGAAGACGACCTTCTCGAGATTCACCCCACCGACACTATCCAGTTCAGCTGATCAGAACGGATAGCGCTCGATCTCGGACTGCACGGTCACCCATTGCAGATAGGTGAACGTCTCGAGGTTGGCGCGGCCCCCGAAGTGCCCGCCGCTGCCGGACGCCTTGATGCCGCCGAACGGGATGACGGCCTCGTCGTCGACGGTCTGGTCGTTGATGTGGACCGCGCCCGAGTCGATCTGCTCGGCCAGCTCGAACGCCGTGTACGGGTCGGCGGTGAGGATCGAGACCGACAGCCCGAACTCGGAGGCGTTGATGATGTCGATCGCCTCCCCGACGTTGCGGTATGCCGTGACCGGCGCCACCGGGCCGAAGATCTCCTCGGCGAAGGCGGGTGCGTCCGTGGGCACCGCGCCCAGGACCGTGGGCCGGTAGAACAGCCCGTCGTAGGTGCCGCCGGCGGCGAGCGTCGCCCCCTGGGCGACGGTCTCTGTGACGAGGTGGTGCACCTTGTCGCGCTGGCCTTCGTCGATGATCGGGCCCAGGGCGTTGGCCGGGTCGGTGGGGTCCCCCACTGGGATACGGACAGCTTTCTCGGCGAGCGCGGCGGTGTACTGCTCGGCCATCGACGTGTGCACGAGGTGGCGGCCTGTCGTCATGCAGATTTGCCCCTGGTGCAGGAACGACCCCCACGCCCCCGCCGAGGCCGCCGCCGCCAGATCTGCGTCGGGCAGGACGAGCAGGGCGTTGTTGCCACCCAGCTCCAGATGGACCTTCTTCATGAGCGCCGATGCAGCCGCGCCGACTTGACGGCCGGCAGGCGTCGACCCCGTGAACGAGATGCACGGCACGCCCGGGTGCTGCACGAGGGCCGCACCGAAGTCGGCGCCGCCGGGCAGCACGTGGAACAGCCCTGCGGGTAGCCCGGCTTCGGCGAGCAGCTCGGCATACACGAAACCGCCCGAGATCGGCGTACGAAGGTCGGGCTTGAGGATCACCGCGTTGCCGAGCGCGAGCGCCGGCGCCACCGAGCGCATCGACAGGATCCCCGGGAAGTTGAACGGCGAGATCACTCCGACGATGCCGACCGGCAGCCGTCTCGCGACCGACAGGCGCGGCTTGACGCTGCGCAGCAGCTCCCCATATGGCTGGGCGGCCAGCGACGCGGCCTCGTCGAGCTCGTCGGTGACCAAGCCGGTTTCGAACGCAGCCTTGCCCATCGCAGAACCCGACTCCGGGACGAGCCAGCGCAGCAACCGGTCCGGGTTTCCCCTCAGCAAGGCGACGGCCTTGCGAAACACCGCCGCGCGCTCGTAGTAGGTCGCTCTTCCCCAGGCTCGCTGAGCCGCCCGGGCCTTGGCCACGGCCGCGTCGAGGTCCTCGGTCGTCCCGAGGCCGACGGTGGCGATCGTCTTGCCGGTGGCCGGGGCAACCACGTCGAGGGTTTCGGTGGCCGCCCGCCAGGTGCCGTCGAAGATCGCGCCTCCCCAGGGCGCGGCAGCTTGGGTCGACTCCGTTGTCGTCATGCGCTCATCCTCCTTCGCCGGTGTGGTGGCAACAAGCGGCCCGGTCAGGCAGCGCCATCGGATTCCGTGATGTTCTGGGCAATCCGGCGCAACAGCTCATGCAGGGTGTCGCGCTCGCTCGGGGTCAGGCCGGTGAGCAGCACCTCGGTTGTCTCGGCGAGCAGGGCTTGCAGGTCCGGCCGCAGGCTGCGTCCCGCCTTCGTGAGCGACACGATCCGTCGGCGTCGGTCGGCTGGGTCGGCGGACCGCACGACGAGCCCCTGCGCCTCGAGCTTGTCGATGGCGGCCGTCGTCGAGGACTTGTCGACGAGCAGCTCGTCGCTCAGGCTCTGCTGGCTCTGGTTGTCGGTGCTGTAGAGCGCGAACAGGTACGGGTACTGCCCGGCTCCGATCCCGAGCTCGCCGATGCGCTGACCGGCATACGCGATCATGTGCCGCCAGATGACCGCGAGGTGCTTGGGCAGGTTGTCGGCGAAGTCCGGTCGCGGTGCGCGTCGTCGCGCCGCGGTATGCCGTCTTGCCCGCGGCACCTGCGCTCCGGTTTCGCGAGGAGGCACCATGGCGCTGGTCAGCCCAGCTCGGCGAGCCGAGCCGCCACCGCGGCGACTGCGTCGTCAGTGCATGGACCAGTGACGGTGGCGCTCAGCGACAGGTCCTTGTCGAGGACGAACACGTGTGCGGTACTCGGGTCGGACACGCCGAGGAGCCGTTCGGCCGTTCCGTCCCAGTCCAGCACGATGGCGGGGCCCTCGCGCATCGACTGCTTGACCATGTCCTTGGGCACGAAGGCCGGTAGGCCGCCCAGCAGCGCGAGCTGGAGCAGGGTGACGTCGTCGCGCGCTCCGAGCGCTGTCTCCAGAGCGGACTGCCAGGCCTTCACCTCGCTCATCGCGGCTTGCCCGCCGCCGTAGAGGACGACGCCGTTGCCCTTGAACTGGGTGAAGGCCACGGTCTGGTCATCCGCGTCGGGCAGTGTCAGCGCCGAGACATCGACCGCCTGAGCGGCCGGGGCACGCCTCGATGAGGGCGCTCGCCGGTGCGCCCGGCGTCTCGCGCAGTCGCGCGTGGTTCATCCGGCCGTGGTAGAACGGCTCGTCGTTCTCCTCAGGGGTCAACCCCACCATCCGCATGGAGAACTTCAGCGGGTCCATCTCGAACTGGTGCACCTTCATGCACGGCTGGCGGGTGTAGCCGCCGTTGCCGCCGGAGAGGTACTGGTAGTACTTCTGCAGCGGCCAGTGGTACGTCCCTGACATGACCGTCTGGTTGAACTGCTGCTCGAACATCACGCGCAGCGGCGTGAGCATCCAGTAGATGTCCATGGCCTCGTCCCACTGCCCCGAGCGCAGCAGGTCGAAGTACTGGACCAGGTAAGGCTTCTCGGGCGACTGGAAGACCTCATAGCAGCCCGCGCCGATCCACTGCTGGCGGAAGGTCAGCCAGCACAGGGGCAGCCAGCGTTCGACCGGACAGTTGACGAGGATCTGCTCGCCCACCCGCTTCGCGCACTCGGCCGCGAGGCCAGGCTCGCCCACCTTGATCGCGACGACACTGTCGATGTCCGCGAGCCGCTCGATGAGCTTGGGGTTGAAACCGCTGTGGTGGAACCGGCCGAAGTTGTAGTGCGGGCTGGGATAGAGCACGATCCCGAGACCGGTCAGCTCGCACATCTCCCGGGTGACTTGCTCAATCTGCTCCTCGGACGTGGGGTAGTACGACGGCGCGTAGCCCAGCAGGGCGGTGTCGCACCCGACGGCCTCGGCGTGCACGAGGAAGTCGCGGTTCTGCTGCATCGTGTCGAAAAGGATGGCCGTGGAGACGGAGATCCGTCCGCTGCCTTCGTCAGCGACGATCTCGACGAACCGCTTGGCCTCCTCGAAGCGGAGGCCCGTCTCGGTCGAGCACATCGTCGAGAAGAAGCCGTGCTCGATCGCCTGGCGCACGTCGTGACGAATCCCCTCCTCGTCGAGGTCGGCCAGGTCCGGCGTGAACGACGGGAACGTGCAGTTCTCCACCCCGACCATGTGCTCACGCGCCCACTGCTTGAGGTCTGTGCGTTCGGACCGGAGCGGCATGACAGTTCCCTTCCCAACCGTTGGATACCCAACTATCACGCCAACGCTGCTCCTTCGCTCGGCGACTGTCAAGGAGACATGGGTCACAAGGTTTTCGGATTGCCGAATGGCCATGCCGTGAGCGACGCTGACCGACACGACACCACGACGGGGCACCGGCTCGGCAACAGGACCCAAGCGGCGTGGCCGTCGCTCATCCCACGTGCGCACACACCGGCGCCGGCAGATCCGGCTTCGGCGGGGATTCTCCATTGCCTGTTCGGGAGGTGGCGCAATGCCGCTCTACGAGTATCGCTGTCAGCGGTGTTGGCGGAAGTTCACCAACTACGTCGCGCTGAGCGACGCCGACAGCGCTCTGAGCTGCCCGACGTGCGGCGGCGCCGCCACCAAGCTGGTCACGGGCTGCGCCTTCCATCGCAGCGAGGCGGCTCGGATCGCCGACTTCGAGCCGAGGGACGCCCGTCGCACGGACTTCTTCCGGGACCCATTCAACGTCGGCTTGGCAGCCAAACAGCGCCTTCGCGACAGGGGCATCGACCTGAGCCCACGGGTCGAGGAGATCGTCGAGCGCGGACGCAGTGGGCAAATCCTCGATGACGTCAGATGAGCCAATAGGAGCCAGGAGATGGTCGACTTCAGCCTCACCGATGAGCAGCTGACCCTGCAACGGAGCGTCCGCGACCTCGCGACCCGGGAGATCGCCCCGATCACTGAGCAGGTCGAGCGCATGGACCACGCGAGCAGCGCGCCGTGGGACCTGGTTCGTCCGGTGTTCCAGAAGGCGTCCAGGCTCGGCATCACCCACCTGCTGATCCCGCAGGAGTACGGCGGAGGCGGCGGCAGCTGTTTGGACAACGCCCTGGTTCAGGAGGAGATCGGGGCCGTCGACGTCGGCATCGCGGCGGCATACTTCAACCTGGCCGCAACCGCGCCGCGGGTCATCGTCGCTGGTGGCACCGAGGCGCAGAAGCGGGAATGGCTCGGCGAGATCTGTGCCTCGGAGGACTTCCTTGTGGCGAGCGCAGGCAGCGAGGCCGACCAAGCGGGCTCGGATACCTTCTGCCCCTACCCGGACCCGCGCGTGGGGCTGCGGACGACCAGCCGCCGAGACGGCGACGACTACGTGCTCAACGGCACCAAGGCGGCGTTTATCACGAGCGCCGGAATCGCCAGCGCCTACTTCGTCATGGCCAGGAACGACCTGGACAAGCCCGGCTTCATGAGCACGTCGTTCTTCTACGTGCCGGCGGACACGCCTGGCCTCTCGGTCGGGCCCCGGACCCAGCTCATCGGCTGGAAGACGGCGCACAATGCCGAGGTCGTCCTGGACAACGTCCGGGTGCCGAAGAACCGCCTGCTCGGGGAGCAGGAGTTCCTCGCCCCCAACGTCTTCGGCGCGGCATACCCGTACATCGCGGTGGGCTTCGCCGCCTGCCATGTGGGGCTGGCGCGGGCGGCCACCGAGTACGCGACCAAGTACGCCAGGGAACGGATCAGCTGGCTACAGCCGATCATCAACCACCAGGCCGTGGCTCGGCTGCTTGCCGACGCGCTCGTCGAGACGCAGGTAGCACGGCTCGCGGTGTGGGATGCCGCGTGCGCGGCGGATGCCGGCTCGGCGTCGGCCCTCATGAAGGTGCCCATCGCCAAGACGTATGCCACCGACACGGCAATCAAAGCGGCCGAAGCCGCGGTCAAGGTGCTCGGCTCCAACGGCATCACCCGGGAGTACCAGACCGCACGGTACCTCAACGACGCGTGGATCGGCTGGGCGTGCGACGGGGCCAACGACATGCTGCGGCTCAACATGATCGCCATGCAAGAGATGCAGCACGGAATGGCGCCAGTCGGAGGGCCGTTCCAGGTGGCCGGAGCACCCTAGTCCGGCGGCAGTCGGACGGTCAGCCACGCTGCCTCAAAGCATGTACCGTACACGTATGAAGATCGCCGTTCTTGGTGCCACCGGTCGCACTGGGCACTATCTGGTCGAAGAGTTACTGCGCCGCGGACATGACCTAACGGTCCTGGTCCGATCGCCGGCGAGGCTCGGTCCACTCGCTGAGCGGGTCACCGTCGTCGAGGGGAGCAGCACCGACTCGGACGCGCTCGATCGGGCCGTCGCGGGGGCAGACGCTGTGGTGTCCGCGTTGGGTCCGGCCGGCAAGCAGCCGCGGCTGCACCGGGAGACGGCCGCGGCGCTCATCCCCACCATGCAGCGGCACGGCATCCGCCGGTACGTCGGGGTCAGCGGAGCGGGCATCGACGTGCCGGGTGACCGCAAGGGGATGCCGGACCGGCTGATCTCTGGACTGGTGCGCCGGTTCGGCGGCGAAATGGCCAACGACAAGGTGATTGAGTACGGCCTGTTCGCCGCGTCCGACCTGGATTGGACCCTCGTGCGGCCGCCGCGTCTGCGGGACGGCGAGCCCAGCGGCGCCACCCATCACGACGCCACGCGACCGGGGAAGACCTGGGTTCGGCGCGCGGACCTCTCGGCGTTCCTCGCCGATGTCGTGGAGCAGGGCAGCTACGTACGTCAGGCGCCCTTCGTCTCCACCGCCTGAGCGAACCGATCCAGCAGGTCAGCCAACCCGGCCACGTCGGCTGCCGACCAGTCGCGCAGCACGTCTGCGAGATAGCCGGTGCGAAACCGGAGCGCCTTTCGCTGCAACGCCCGGCCCGCGGCAGTGGGCGTCAGCACCGCCCGACGCGCGTCGGTGCCTTTGGGCCGCCGCTGGACCATGCCCGCCGCCACAGCGCGGTCGACCAGGCGGGAGGCGGTGGACGGCGCCACGTCGAGCGACTCCGCCACCTGGACGACGCTGACGCCGCCCGGTGGCGCGTCACGGCATACCGCATCGACGACCAGCACGGTGGACAGCTCCACCTGCTGGCCGACGCCAACGCGCACACTGCTGCGTACCCGGGGACCCGACCACATCCGGCGCAACCGCATGAGGCAGACGTCGAGTCGCGCCAAGCTCGGCCGGGTCCAGCTCTTGGGGGCGTCGTTGCCGAGGCATGCTGCACGGTACAGCGATAGGTGCTCTATCTGTCGCGGTAGCGAAGGGCGATCATCATACCGACTTCCGCGTGGTAGGCGTTGTGGCAGTGCACCATCCAGTCGCCCGGGTTGTCGGCCTGCACGTCCAGGGCCATCGACTCCATCGGCCGGACCAGCACGGTGTCCTTGCGCAGGCCCGAGCGGGCCAGAGCGAACGTGTGCCCGTGCACATGCACTGGGTGGGTCATCATCGTCATGTTCCGCACGGTGAGGCGCAGCCGCTGGCCGCCCGACACGGAGATCGGCTCGTTGTGTCCGTATGCCGCCCCGTTGATCCCCCACTCGTAGGGCCGCATCTGCCCGGTCAGGGTGAGGGGGGCCGTGGCGTCCGGCTGGCGCGACGGCAGCCGGGTGGCTTCCGCGGGCAGCAGCTCAGAGCCGAGCAGGGCCGACCCGGCGAGCTCCTGGATGGGCGTGTCGGCCGGGGGCGTCGCGCCAGCGCCGGTGCGCACCAACGCCATTGCCCGTCCCGCCTTGCCGAACGGTGCCGCGACGAACGGGAAGACCCCGTCGCCGAGGGTGACGACGGCGTCGTGGCGCTCGCCCATGCCGATGTGCACCGCGTCCGCCTCCCGGTGCTGCACGGCATACCCGTCAGTGTGGGTGAGCGTCATCCGGTGTCCACCGAGCGCGACCGTGAAGATCGTGTCGGACGCGGCGTTGATGACGCGCAACCTCAGGCGCTGCCCCGGCCGGGCGCTGAACGTCTCCGGGGCCGAGGCGACCCGGCCGTTGATGAGGAAGTGTGGGTAACTGACGTCGCCCGAGCCGAACGGCCCCGGGCCCATCGGCTGGCCCATACCGTGCATGCCGCCCATCCCACCCGGGGGGTCCGCGGTGTCGCCCTCCGCGACGAGGGCGGCCAGGACCTCATCGGGGGTGCGGCCGGTGCCGTCGAGCCAGTCGTCCAGCACGAGCACCCACTCGGCGTCGTAGCCACCCGGCTCGGCCGGATCGTCGATGATGAGCGGTGCGTAGAGGCCTCGGTCCAGCTGTACCCCGACGTGCGGGTGGTAGAAGTACGTTCCCGGGTCCGGGGCGGTGAACTCGTAGCTGTATGCCGTGCGCTCGGCGATGGGGTCCTGGGTCAGCCCCGGGACGCCGTCGGCGACGTTGCGCAGCCGGATCCCGTGCCAGTGCACCGTCGTCTCGGCCGGCAGCTGGTTGTCGACCCGAACACGCATCAGGTCACCCGCGCTCGCCCGGATCATCGGACCGGGGGTGGTGTCGCCGAATGCCCAGGTGTTCACGGTTGGACCGCCCAGGTCGAGGGTTACCGGCTTGGGCGTGAGGCTGACCTCGACGACCCGCTGACCGGGTGCGGCGCTCGCCGGGGCCGGCGACGGGAACGAGCCGGACGGCATACCGTCACCGGCGTGGCCATCCGAAGCCGAGCCGGTGCAGGCGGCCAGGGCCCCGCCTGCGGCCAGGCCGAGGGCGCCCAGCAGGACGGCGCGTCGAGGGATGTCCTCGCCGTCGGGTCGTGCCATACGACAATCATGCGCCGTTTCGGTCGAGCAGCGTCAGGCGTCGCCGACGGTGATCAGCTGGGCCTCCTCGACGCTGTGTGCGGGCTCGGCGTCGATGTGCTCGACGTGGCCGCGGGTCGCCGCGAGCAGCACGGCCGCGGCCGCGACGGTCGCGGCGCCGAGCCAGAACGGCGCATGGATCGAGACCCGCTCGCCGAGCATTCCGGCAACCCAGGGAGCGGCAGCCCCACCGCCGAAGCGCACGAAGCTGTATGCCGACGAGGCCACTCCCCGCGGAGCCGGAGAGACCTTCATGACGGTCTCGGTGACGAGGGTGTTGTTGATGCCGAGGAAGGCGCCGGCGACGATCACGCAGGCGGCAAGGACCGCCGGGCTGCCGGTGTAGATGGCCATCACCGTGAGGATGAGGGCGAACATGACCAGCGCGCCGATGATGGCGGGGACCGTGCCAACCCGGCGCTGCAGCCACGGCGCGACGAAGACCGACGTGATCGCCAGCAGGACACCCCAGCCGAAGAACACCCAGCCGACGCCGAAGGCGTTCATCTGCATCGGGAAGGGAGTGAACGCCAGCAACGTGAAGAACCCGAAGTTGTAGAGCAGGGCGGTTACCGCGACCGAGAGCAGGCCGGGGTGGGCGAGGGCTCGGAGGGGGTCGGCCAGGCTGGTGCGCTGGACCGGTTTCGGCGTCCGGGGCAGCGCGACGTAAATCCCGACGAGTGCCACGAGCATGAGGGCCGCGACGCCGAAGAACGGGTAGCGCCAGCCGATCGAGCCCAGAACCCCGCCGACGAGCGGGCCGACCGCGATGCCCAGGCCCAGGGCTGCTTCGTAGAGGATGATCGCCTGGCCCACCGAGCCGCCGGCGGCGGACACGATGGTGGCCAGCGCGGTCGAGATGAACAGCGCGTTGCCGAGCCCCCAGACGCCGCGGAACGCGACGATGCCCTCGATCGACGACTGGGCACCTGCCAGGGCCGAGCCGGCGATGACGAGGGCCACGCCGAGCAGCAACGTGCGCTTGGCGCCGATGCGGCTGGACACCCAGCCGGTCGCCAGCATCGCGATCCCGGTCACCGCGAAGTAGCTCGTGAACAGCAGGGAGACCTGCGACGGGGTCGCGTCCATGGAGTCGGCGATGGGCTTGAGGATCGGGTCGACCAGGCCGATGCCCATGAACGAGATGACGCAGGCGAAGGCGACCACCCAGACGGTCTTGGTCTGCTTGAGCAGCATCAGGCGCTCTTCCTTGGGCTCGGGCGCGAGCTGCGCGGGGTCGTCAGGTCGCGGGACGCAGGCACGGTCCGCTCGATGCGCTCGAGCAGCTGAACCAACGCGGAGGTGGCCGCGACAAGCTGGCCCCGCTCGAGGTCGTCCATGTCCTGCAGGTAGGGCGTCAGCACCGCGGCGCGTCGACGGCGAAGCTCAGCGAGGGTGGCCGACCCCTCGTCGGTGAGGCGCACCAGGGTGACTCGGGCGTCATCGGCGTCCGGCCCTCGGTTGACCAGACCGGACTGCTCCAGCCGCTGGACGTGCGTCGTCATGGTGGGCTGGCTCGTCTGGTCGGCCTGGGCGAGAGTCGAGACGCGCACCGGCTGCATCTCCTCGATGAGCGCGAGCAGTCGTGCCGCGGCCACCGGCAGGCCGAGCTGCGACGACCGAGACGCCCACCGGGTCAGCCGGGCAGACGCGAGGAGCAGTAGCTCGGGGTCGAGCACGTGGATCGCCTGGTCACCCATCCATTATATATAGATAGTCTATCTATGTAAATGCGCGGTCGCACGATCCTCGGCAAGGCGGCAGTTCTGCGGCAGGGTTCATGGCAGATTCTGCCGACTTACTCGCCCTCAGCCCGCGGTGAGGTTCAAGGTGAGGCTGCGAGCCAGCCAGCGCTCGAACCGCTCGGGGCTCCAGCCGCGGGCACCAACCAGGCGGCGGTATGCCGTGAACGACAGGTGGACCCAGCCGATGTCCGTCGCTTCCTCCTCGGACAAGCCCGGCCGCAGCCCACCGATCGAGCTAAGGAAACCGGCGAACGCGGCCGCGCCGTACCGTGACTGGCTTTCGGACAAGGCCAGCAGCTCGGCCGCCTCGCTGTCGACGTCGGCCGCCGCCTCGAGCACATGGGCGATGGCCGCGGCCCGCCCGGCGACCTCCGTCTGCACCTTCGCCCACAGGGCGATCGCCGCCTCGGGATCGGTCTGCGCCTGAGATCCGCTTGATCATCGGGCGCTCGGCCATCGGCACCGGCTCGTCGTCGCCGACCAGGGACCAGTCCCACGCCAGCTTGAGCAGCTGCGCCTTGCCACCCGCCGACTGGAAGACCGTCTTGCGGCTCACTCCGGCGGCCTCGGCGACCGCGTCGATCGTCGTGGCGGCATACCCACGCTCGAGGAAGAGCCGGGTGGCCGCCTCGACGATCGAGCGTCGGGTTGCCCGCGCCTGCGCCTCGCGCAGCTGGGACCGGTACGGGCGCGGCGCGGTGGCGCTCATCGCCTCGATCCCGGTTCCCGAAAACCACTTGACACCGGCACTCGTTGGCCTCACTCTCAGTATATTGACTTCACTCATAGTAACCCGATCTTCCCCAATGAGGAAGATCAGACGACGTGCGACCACTGAGGGGGCGCCATGCGATGCGTGATCGTCGGAGCCGGCCCGACCGGCCTGGTCCTTGGGATGGGGCTGGCCCACCGTGGGCATGACGTGACGGTCGTGGAACGCGACCCCGGTCCGCAGACCGACGGCAGCTGGCCGCGCCGGGGAGTCATGCAGTTCCACCACGCTCACGGCATCCGCCCGCAGGTCGGGCCAGGTGCTCATGGCCGAGGCGCCCACGGCATACGAGCGCGTCCTGCAGGCAGGTGCCGAACCGGTGCCGATGACCTTGCCCGACGGGTCGGTCATCGCCGGCGGCCTGCGCTGTCGCCGGTCCACTTTGGAGCGCGCCATCCGCGAGGCCGCGCTCGCGACGGCCGGCTTCACCCTGCGCCCAGGGAAGGTCGAGCGGGTCACGGCGCACGCGGGACGAGCGAACGGCATACCACGTCGACGGGGCGAGCGTCGCCGCCGACCTCGTTGTCGATGCGTCGGGACGGGTGGGTCGCGTCGGCGAGGAGTGGCGCGAGCCCGCCGCCCTGGGCGGCGACACCGGAATCGCCTATGTCGACCGGCAGTACCAGCTGCTGCCGGGAGCCGAGCCCGGTCCCCTCAACGGCGCGGTTGCGTGGGTGCAGGACTTCATGGGCTACCAGGTGACTCGTGTTCCTGCACGAGCACGGCATCTTCTCGGTGCTGCTGGTGCGCCCTGCGGACGACCAGCGGTTGCGAGGGCTGCGGCACGAGTCCGTCTTCGAGGCGCCTGTGCGGCGATCCCGGGCTCGCCGCGTGGACCGACCCCGAGCGAGGCCAGGCCGATCACGCCGGTGCTCGTGGGCGGTCGGCTGCTCAACCACTACCGCAGCCAGCGCGGGCCGGCACGGTGGTCTCGCCTTGCCCGGACTGTTCTTCGCCGGGGACGCGGTCGCCACGACGACGCCGAACTTCGGCCGCGGGCCTGGCCACCTCGCTCATGCAGGTGCGTGAGCTGCTGCGGCTGCTCGACGCACATGGGCGCGACCTCGGCGCAGCCGGGGAGGAGTTCGACGCGTGGTGCGAGGCGAACATGCGGCCCTGGGTCGAGGACCACGTCCACATGGACGACGCGCTACGCCGGCGCTGGGCGGGCGAGGACGTCGACCTCACCGAGCGAATGCCGTCGGACCTGATCTTGGCGGCGATGCAGGCGGACTCTCGCATCGGCGCGGCGATGGCGCCCTACGTCAGGATGATCGCGTTGCCGAGCACTCGATCCGGTCGAGCCACTCGCCCGCGCGGTGTATGAGTCGGGTTGGCGGCCAAGCCTGCCCACCTACCCGACTCGAGACGACCTGGCCGCGATGGTGGCCGAGCATGAGCCCCAGACCGAGTCGATCGCCAGCTGACTGAGGCGAGCTCAGCGACCGGAGGTGCCATGGATGACGTCGGCAGTGACGCGACGCGGGGCATCGGAGACGTGCTGGCCGGATGGACGAGCTGGGCGCGGCCCTGCCCAGTACCCTTGCGGCCCACGCGCCGTTCCTCGGGACCTACCGGCGCACCACCGTGGCGGTCGGGGCGGAGGTGGCCGCCGGGCACTTCGAGGACCCGCCATGGGTGGAGCACTGGGACGTCGCTTTGCCGACCTCTACCTCGACGCCGTCGAGGCCCACGTCTCCGGGGAGCGCGTGCCTCGGCCCTGGCGGCTGGCCTTCGCCGCGCCAGGCGCCCTGCCACCACTTCGCCACCTGCTGCTCGGCATGAACGCCCACATCAACTACGACCTGCCGCAGGCCCTGCTAGCGGTCATCAGCGACGCCGACTTCACCGATCCCGCTGTCCTGGACCGACGCCGGCGCGACCACGAGCGCATCGACGGCATCCTCGTGTCGCGCGTGGGAGCCGAGAACGACCAGCTCGCCGAGCAGTCGACGGTCCAGCTTCTCGACCGGTTGCTACGCCCACTGAACGAGCTCAGCAGCAAGCGCTTCCTGCGTGAGGCGCGGCGCAAGGTGTGGCACAACACGACGGAGCTGCAGCGCGCGCGGCTCGTCGGGCCCGACGCGTATGCCGGGCGGCTCGGTGAGCTAGAGGTCCTCAGCGCCGCGAAGATCGCCGACCTGCTCGCGCCCGGACAGGTGATCCTGCGGCTTGCGGTGGCTGGGTTCGGGGTGACCCTGCCACCGGAGGCCTGAGAGTGGATTGGGGTTACGAAATGGGTCTGCGATCGCTGGTTGAAGCGGGGACAGGATTGGCCTCGTCACGTTGCCGTTCGTGGTTGTCGGCGTCGTCCTCAACGTTCTCTTTCCCGCTGCCTTTGCCGTTGGCGGGCCACCGCAGGCCTTGCGGGTTCGGTCGCTCGTCGTCTTGTTGGCCGGCCTCGTGATCTGGGTGTGGACCGTGGGTGCTGATCCTGGCGCGACGTGCCACGCGGACGGCTCATCACCGGTGGTCCCTATTCGATCGTCAGGCATCCGCTCTACACTGGCGTTGCCTTACTCGTGCTGCCCTGGGCCGGCTTGCTGCTGAATACCTGGCTCGGCGTGGCGCTCGGGGCGGTCCTCTACGTCGCGTCGAGGATGTTCTCGCCTGCAGAGGAGGCCGAGCTGTCCAGGACGTTCGGAGCTCGTTGGGACGAGTACAGCCGATCCGTGAAGATCCCGTGGCTTTGACCGCTACCGCGTCGCGGTGGGCGAAGCGGTGGTCCCGAACCCGGCCGAGTGGGGCCGAGTAGGGTCATTCCTCGTAGCGCCTGATCCGGGAAGTGCCGATGCCTCAAGGTTCCGCCTCCAACCCAACTGAGCAGAACCCTCCCTTCGAGAGACCGGCAGACACCTTGGCACCGGCTACCGGAGTTTACGACTGCGGATCGACGGAGTGTCCGGCACCCCCCCTGCCTCCATGCTGGGCGTGCCGTCAGTCACGAGGGTGGCCTGGGACGAAGCGGCCGGCTTCTATCGCCCCCAGGACGCCGAAGGGCACCCCATCGACGCCGACGGGGAAGGCTCTCTCGTAGAGGCATACAGCTGGGGTGGCTTGACCTCGGGGGGCAAGCTACGCGCGTTGTGGCTGCTACTGACCCCTTTCACCCTGGTGAATGTCGCGTTCTTCATCGGCCGCCCTGCCGCTGGGCGTAAGCCGGCTGACTTCCCGGCGCCGACTGGAGACGACGACCCCAAACCGAAGAGCAGGGGCAGACCGTGGCGTGCCACCCGGTATGTCCTTGAGACCGCCCTGCGGCTGCTGGCCGGACGCTGACCCTGACGGTCATGCTGGCGGCGGCCCGCAGTGTGTCTGGATGTGGTCGGCTGGCAGTGAGCGTAGCTGCGGGCTCAGAGCCGTGGCGCACTGCGTGGACTCGATGTGGGCCCCTCGCGTCGATCCCATCAACCAAGCATCTGCACTGGAAGGGGGATCCGCGTCCTCCGTCAAGGGCTTGCCGACGTCGCGCGACGCCCGCAGGACATCGAGGCGCGCGAGCAGACCCTGTACGGCGCCGACGCCGCCGCGTCGGCCTTCACTCGGCCGACCCGGGACTACACCACAAGATCTGCCATGTTCTCGGCGGCCTGGACAACCTCCCACATGCGCAGACTCACGCCTTTGGTCCTTCCGCACGTTCTCGGTTTTCGACGTCCATCCCCGACGGTGACCAACGTATGGCAGCTGTGTTCGACGCGCCTCCATCCCTGTTACCGCTCCAGCGAAAGGTCCGAAGATGTCGGCAAACCCGCCTGATAACTGCAGCTTCTGACCACTCGCGGCCCAGGGCGGACGACCCGCGACGCTGCCCCCAGAGGCGGAGGAAGTCATCCTCTGGATGGATTCCTTTGCTACAGCGCATCGCTAGCGTGGAGCCATGTTGATCACCGAGGAGCTGTTCCTGCTGTTGACCACCGATGCGGGCAAGGTGGAGGGTGGAGCACCCTGCGTGGCTATGGCCTGGCCGGTGCCGTCATCACCGATCTCGTCCTCGCCGAGCGCGTCGAGCTCAGTGACGACAAGGACCCCCGAGTCCGAGTGCGCTCTCGCGAACCGCTCGGCGACAGGGTCCTGGACCCGGCGCTGACGCGCCTGGCGGAGAAGGACGGCAAGAGGCTGTCGAGCCTCGTCGCTGACGGCAGGCTCAACCCCGAGCGAAGTGTCGCGCAGCGCCTCGCCGAGCTGGGCGTCGTCCAGGTCGAGGAGGGGAAGATGCTCGGCCTCAAGCCAGCGAGGTACCCCGTCATCAACCCCGGCCCCGAGCGGGCGGTCCGGGAGCGCATCCGGAGCGTCCTCTCCGGGGGAACCGCTGGGCCGTAGGACGACTATGCCGCCGTCGATCCTGCAGGGGCTCGGCGTCGCCGCCCAGGTGCTGAAGGATGAGGCGGGTGGCCTCGGCAAGAAGCAGCTCAAGGCCCGCATCGAGCAGGCCGCGGCAGACTGCAAGGCCGGGCCGGCCATCAAGAAGTCGGTCGACGCGATGAACGCCGCCATCATGACGGCGGTCATTATCCCCGCGGTCACCGTCACGTCGAACTGACCAGTCAGGAGCACCCGTGGATCGTCAGCAGGGTTGTCGAGCCGCTGGGGACCCTTGAGCGACGGCACCCTCGGTGCTCCTAGTGTTGTTGGGTGCAGGCACGGAGTCTGACTCGAGCAGAGGCTGGGCAACGAGCCGCCCTCGTGCGGGTGGTTCGGTATGACGTCCTGGTCGACCTGAGGGATCTGCCGACCGGTCCAGCGGTGCGATGCGTTGCCACGGTGCGGTTCTCATGCCGGAGGCCCGGTGCGCGCACGTTCGTCGACTGCTGCGCCGAGGTTGTGTCGGCGACACTGAACGGTGTGGCTCTGCCGCCAGCCGAGGAGGGCCGGATACCGCTCGAGGGTCTCGCCGCTGAGAATCCTGGTCGTGCAGACCGTGCAGTCGGGCACCACCGACGGCCCCGGCGTGCACAAGGCCGTCGACCCCTTGGACGCGCTGGTGTACATGTGGACCTCGTTCGAGCCGGACGAGGCCAGGTTCGTCTGGGCGTGCTTCGACCAGCCAGACCTGAAGGCGCCGTACGCGCTGACGGTGCTGGCACCGGCCGGCTGGACGGTGGTCAGCAACAGTGGCGACCCAGCCGTGACGGAAGCTGGAGCGGGGTTGCGCCGGTGGGCCTTCCCGGACACGCCCCCGCTGTCGACGTACCTGCCGGTGGTGACGGCCGGGCCGTTCCACGAGATCCGTCGCCAGGTTGGCCGTCACGACCTGGGCATCTTCGCCCGGCAGTCCCTTCGACAGCTGCTGGAACGCGACGCCGCAGAGATCTTCGAGCTGACCGCAGCAGGGATGGCGTTCTTCGCCAGCGTTTTCGGCTCGGCATTCCCGCAGCGCAAGTACGACCAGGTGTTCGCGCCGCAGTTCGGCGGGGCGATGGAGAACTACGGTTGTGTGGTCTGGTCGGACGACTTCCTGTCCCGCGCCGAGCCGACTCCCGCGAGCGCGAGCAGCTGGCCAAGTACCTGCTGCACGAGCTGTCGCACATGTGGTTCGGTGACACGGTCACTATGCGCTGGTGGGACGACCTGTGGTTGAACGAGGCGTTCGCACAGTTCGCGGCCATGTGGGCGGCCGAGCGGGTCACCCCCTACCGGGACGTGTGGGCCGGCCACCTGGCCACCCGCAAGCTGGCTGCGTACCGGGTCGACCAGGGCCCTACGACGCATCCGATCGTCCAGCCTGTGGAGGACGCCGCGCAGGCGGCCAGCTTGTTCGACGCGATCACGTATGACAAGGGTGCCTCGGCGCTGCGCCAGCTCATGGCCTACGTCGGTGAAGCGAGCTTCGTCTACGTCGGGCCTACCTGGTGGGGCACGCGTGGGGCTCGGCGACCCTGACGGACCTCATGGACGCCATGGCCGCGGCCAGCGGTCGAGACCTGGACCGATGGCGCCGCCGCTGGCTTGAGACCCTCGGACCGGACCGGCTCGAACTACGACGCGACCAGACGGCGCAGGAGGGCTGCTTCGTGCTCACCGCGACAGGGCCGGCCGGGCGGAACCCCGGGCCCCACCTGCTGTCCGTCGGGGCCCTACCGCGAGGACCACGGCGGGCTGCGCCTGCTGGCCACGGTCGCGGTAGAAGTGGCCGGCAGCGCGACGCCGCTGGACCTGCCGGAGAAAGCCGACCTGTACCTGGTCAACGACGACGATCTCACCTACGGCACGACTCGACCCGCGCCCCAGGGCCGTGACCGGTTGTTCGCCCTGGCTGGACGCCTACCCACGCCGACCGGACGCGGTGTGGCCGCCGCTACCTTCCACGACATGCTGCTGGCCGGCGAGGCCAGCACCCAAGAGGTCCTGCACGCCCTGATCCGGGTAGCACGCGCCGAGCGCTCCGCGGGCCTCCTCGAAGGCCAGTTGGACGTGCTGGCAGGCCTCGTCGAGCACTGGAGCCCGGAACCTGCCCGCTACGCCATGACCAGGGCGGTCGCGGCGCTGTGCCGTGATCTGGCCGCTGTCCCGGCATACCGCAGGATCGCCCTGCGCGCCCTGGCAAGAGTCGCCGACGAGGGCGAGGTGGATTGGCTCCTCTGGGGCCACCGGCGAGGATGTCGATGTGCACTGGCTCGCTCGCGGCGCCGAGCTGGGACGGCTGGAGGAGAACGCCGGGCAATGGCTGCGAGCGACAGACACCAACCCGGACGCCTGGATCTCGGCCACTGTCCGCGCCGCCACACCGTTGCCAGAGCACAAGGCGTCCGTCTGGCAAGCCCTGGCCGTGGACAAGAGACTGCCACTACAACAGGTCCGCCGCGTGGCAACCGCATTCTGGCGTGCAGGTCAACACGACGTGCTCCAGCCCTATGCGGACCGCTACCTCGAGCTCATCCCCACCCTCCACCTCGCCGGCGCGGCTCCGGCAGCCGAGTACGCCCGCTGCCTCTACCCCACCCACGGCATCTCCCACCGCTACCCCGAGCGCGCCGACGAGGCTGCCGACGCAGCAGCCCCCGTGGTGGACAACGCAGTTCACGAGCGAGGCGACCTGGTCCGCCGGATGCTGCGCGCAAGGGCCGGGGCGTGACCGCGCCACCAGGCCGCCAGACACTGCATCCCTAAACCCGGCTCGTCGTCGTGGGTGCGCCTATCCCCATCCGGCAGTCCCCGTGGCCCACCCGGATTCGGGTCACTAGCGTGTGGGTGTGGACCGTCTCGACGCTCGGAAGATGTGGCAGCTCTTCGAGCCGGTCCATGACGTGACCTACTTCTGTGCCGAGGCGAGATTGGCCGGCAACGCGCTCGGGTTCCGCGGGTTCTGGATGGCG
>CAVYKM010000033.1:0-27189 GCA_963769085.1 uncultured Actinomycetota bacterium
GCGCCAGATGAAGAACTGGCCCGCAGCCGCGGGCAGCCGGTGCAGCAGGCAGCCGGTCATCCACACGGAGATGACGCCGGGACCCTCGTGGACAACCGAGCTGACTCGCAAACCATGGACGAGCGTCCGGTAGACCGGCATACCGACCCGCCACACCAGCACGGCCCCTGCGGCGGCGGCCGTCCACCAGTACAGCGTCGCCAATGGGCTGGACACGAACTTCTGCCCGGTCCACAGCTGGTGCGGCACCGCGAGACCCACCCCGAGATAGGCGTAGAGGTGCAGCAGATGCCACGACTCGTACCGCAGCCTGCGGCGGGCCTTGCGGATGCTCGCGACGGTGACCATGCCGAGCAAGCCCGCCCCGGCTACGGCGAACAGCACCCCTGGGTAGGTGGCGACGGAATCCCACCCCTGCGCCACAGGGTTCAAGTGGTCCTGGACTGCATAGCCAAGGGTGACGAGCACGATGTGGGCCACCATGAGGTTCACCGACGTGAAGCCCACGAGACGATGGCGCCGGCGGCTGCGTCTGCCGTACACGCGCTCCACGACCGGGATGCGCGCCATGAGCAGGACCTGGACCAACATCAGGTTTGCCGCGACCAGCCCCGCGAGCCGGCCGATGCCGGTCAACCCGGACGCGAGCGCGCCCAGGCTTTGCACGCCTCCGCCCGCGACCCATATGGCCACCACGACCAGGACGCTCGCCCACGTCAGCGACCCGACCACGTCCTGCCACCAGGACGGGACCCGTTTGGCGGTGCTGGATCGGGTGGGCGATGCGCCCGCGTCGCCCGCAGCGGTTGCCACGGTATGCCGGTCGGCGGTCGCAGTCACCGAAACCCCTCATCGCTGCTGGCGAGCCACCTTGCGGGCAGCTCCTGTCGACGTCAGCGTCGCCGTTCCCCCTGTGCGCTGGCTGAGCAGGGTCTGGGAACCCGATGTCGGGTGGGTTGACCCGGCTGAGACCGAGCAGTCGCGGTGACCGATACTCGGTAGGTGAGTCACGCCTCGCGTCGCGTCAGCGCGCATCTGGTGGTTTCGTTCAGCGAGCCGGTGCGGCTGACGCTGCAGGTGGCCCTGTCCGGGGTTTCTCCCGCACGCGTCGAGGAGACTGCCTCTGTGACGGCCGACCCGTGGAGGTCCGCGAGGTCTTCGTTCCCGGTACCGGCAGGGTGCATGTCTGCCATCCACCGCCTGGCCGCCTGGAGATCGGGTACGACGCGGTGGTCCACGGTACGGCCGCTGCTCCGGTCGTGGGCGACGCGGACCAGATCACCTACCGGCGCCCCAGTCGCTACGCCGAATCCGACCGGCTGGCGCCGATGGCGCAGGCCGAGTTCGCCGGCATCAGTGACTACGGTGAGCTGCTGGCCGCGGTCTCGTCGTGGGTGGGCTCCCGGCTGAGCTATGTTCCGGGCAGCAGCGGCCCTACTGAGGGCGCCGTCGACACGATGCTCAAGCGACAGGGTGTGTGCCGGGACTATGCACACCTGGTCATCGCCTTGCTGCGCGCTCTGGATGTGCCAGCGCGGTTGGCCGCCGTCTACGCCCCAGGCCTGCAACCGATGGACTTCCACGCCGTAGCCGAGGCGGCCGTCAACAACACGTGGCACGTGGTCGACGCAACCCTGCTCGCCCCTCGGTCCAGCCTGGTGCGGATAGGCACCGGCCGCGACGCCGCCGACACGGCGTTCCTGTCGAGCTACGGAGGGCAGGCCACCCTGCTCGACTCGTACGTCACAGCAACCATCGACGGCCTCCTGCCCACCGACGACGTCACTGAGCTGGTCAGCATCCAGTGAATGCACCTGCAGTTGGGAGACCGTGATGGGCACTGCTGGGCATGGAGCACCTGCCGACCGCTGAGGCCTAACGCGTTAGGATCAGCCGCGCACCGAGGCCACGGTGCGCGGCCGGTCGCGGTGCAAGAGCAGAATGGCGCCCGTGGTGCTCACTCGGCTGCGCATCGACGAACTGGCGAACGCCTGGGTCTCCGACGAGAACACCCCGTTTCAGATGGGGTTGCTCTGCGAGTTCGATGCGGCCCCGCTGCTGCGCCCCGACGGCACTCTCGACGTGCCTCGCATCCGCACCGAGCTGGCGAACCGCGCCGGGCGCGTGGCAGCGCTCGGACGGCGAGTGGTGTGGACTCGTATCGGGGAAGGCCGCCCGGTGTGGGCCAACGACCCGACGTTCGACCCGGCCCGACATGTCCTAACGGCCACCCTGCCTGCCGGCGAGAACCTGGCGACGTGGGCAGCGAACCGTGCCGTGCAGCCCCTCGCGATGAACCGCCCGCTGTGGCGAGCGGACATCATCCATGCTCTGCCGGACACCCGCTTCGCCGTGCTCCTCGTCATGCACCACATCCTGGCCGACGGAGCAGCCGGCTTGGCCCTAGTGGGCCAGTTGCTCGATCCAGCTCCCGACTCCCCCCCGGTAACGCCCTGGATGAGGTCCGAGACACCGTTGCCGGTTCGTCGGGAGCTGGTCCGTCAACGGCTGCGGGAGGCCCGGGACTCGCTCCGACGCAACGGCCAGCGTGCGGACCCGAGCCCCGCGCCATCTCGCGAGCGGCCACACCGAAACCAGCACTTCATGGGCCTGTTCGCCGGCCAAGAGCCGCAGACGTCACTGCCGCGCAGAATCGGCCCGGAGCGCAGGCTCGCGATCGTCCGCGTGCCGCTGGCCGACGTCACTCGCACAGCCCACGCGCTGGGCGTCACGGTGAACGACCTGCTCCTCGCAGCCGTGACGAGCGGGGTGCGCGACCTGCTCGCGGCTCGCGGTGAGCTCATCCCCGGTCTGGTGTTACGCACGAGCGTCCCCGCGGCCACCGGCGGGCCCGGCCAGGTCGCCGCCATGCTCGTCGCGGAACTGCCAGTGGGCGAACCCGATCCGCGGCGCCGCCTCGCTCTGGTGGCCCGGTCGACGGCCAGCGGCAAGTCCCAGCTGCGCAGCGGCGTCGGCGACGGCCGCGGAGTACTGACGCTACCGGTCATCCTCGCCCGCCCGATCGTGCGTTGGGCGCGGCAGTTCGGCAGCCGCCGGCTCAGCCTCTCGGTCGCCGACATCCCTGGCCCGCCAAACCCGCTCTGGCTCGCCGGATCCCGCCTACGCCAGGCCGCCCCGATCGCCCCGCTGACCCCGCTCGTCCCGGTGTGCGTCGCGGCCCTCTCGTATGCCGGTGAGCTGGCGGTGAGCGTCAACGCCGACGCGGCCATCACCGACCTCGACCGGATCGCCGACGGCATACGGCACTCGTTCGCCACGATGCAGGAGGCGACCCGAACCGACGAGCTGCTGCCCCCCGCCCTGCCTGCGCCGCTCGTCGGCCGGGGACGGTTGGTGATCGAGTGCGCGATCGACATCGATCGGCCCGCCGACGTCGTCTTCGCTTACTGCACGGACGCCGGCAACGAGCCGCAATGGAACCCGCAGCTGCGATCGGTCACGACCCTCACCGACGGGCCGATCGGCATTGGCACGCGCTACCGCATGCGGTTTCGCACCCGGGCGGTCGCAGACAGCGTCGTCGAGTACCTGGGGTTCGACCCCCCACGGTCCTGGACGGCCACGAGCACGTCCGCTCGGCTCGAGGTCTCTTTCGAGGGGCAGATCGTCCCGACCGCCGCCGGGTCACGCCTTCGCTTTCGTGCTCGATTGTCGCCGCGCGGGCTGCTTGTGCCGCTGGCGCCGCTGCTGCGCACCGCGCTTCGCCGACGCTGGCGGCGCGACCTCGTCGTCCTACGGACGCGCCTCGAGGGTGCCGGCACGGCGTCGACCACTGTTGTCACAAGGCGGGCCGGCCGAGCACCGCGCGCACGGCATTCTCGAGGGCAGTGGCCCGCTCGAAGCCGCCGAGATCGCCGGTGACGAAGGCGAAGGCGTACTGGCCGCGCTCGCTGAACCACCCGAGGTTCCCGCCCAGGCCGCCCATCCCCCAGCCGTCATCGTCGATGCCCACACCCAGGCCCCAACGGGCGTGGTCGCCGACAACCGCGTCGAACCCGGAGGCCTGCACGCTCCGCAGTTGAGTGAGCAGGTCGGTCGGCAGCAGCGCGCCGTGGGTGAGCGCGACATACAACCCAGCGACGGCCCGCGCCGTGCCGTGTCCATTGATCGCAGGCACCTCGGCGCGGCGAAAGGCTCGGGAGTTGACCACGGCCAGGTCTGTCGCTCCCGGCGGGTTGGCCAGCGCGGCCTCGTGCAGCGGTCCACCAGCCCCGCCCGGAACCGCCCCGGTGAGGTCGGCCACCCGGCCCAGGTCGGCGTCGCTCACCCCGACGCAGAAGTCCAGGCCGAGCGGCCCGGACACCTCCTCGCGCAGGAACGTCCCCAGCGAGCGCCCGTCGACGCGACGGACCAGCTCGCCGACGAGATGTCCGTACAGTAGGGACGACTCACCGACGCCCTCCCCGGGTGGCCACGCCGGCTCTTGCTCGGCGATCCGGCGGCAGAGGTCGTCCCAGTCGAAGAAGGCCCCTGTGGGCGCGGGCCGATAGAGGGTGACCAGACCGGCTGAGTGGGACAGGATCTGGCGCACCGTCGCATCGACCCGCAGCTGCGGCCAGTAGCGACGTGCGGATGCGTCGAGGTCGAGGCGGCCGCGTGCGACCAACACGAGGGCGCACACCGCGGCATACGGCTTGCTCACCGAGTACGGCATGACGATGGTGTCCCGTGTCCACCGCCGGGTGCGGCCGGCATCGGCCCACCCACCCCACAGGTCGACGACCCACCGCCCGTCGTACCAGGCGGCGACGGCCGAGCCGGTGCCCTGGCCGGCCACGAGCAGGTCGCGGAAGACGTCCCGGACGGGTTCGAACCCCGGTTCGACCGACCCGCTCACCACGCTGGTCGGGAAACGGTGACGACCTGCGAGGTTCGGGCACTGGCGCGCGCTGCGTCGATGACCGCAAGGGCGAGGACCGCGTCCGTGGGGTCGACCGGCATACCGGCCTGGGGGTCCGGGCTGGCGAGGGCGGACGCAACGTCACGATAGAAGTCGGCCGGGTCCGCGTGCTCGGCCGAGACAGGGTCGCGATCGGCGCCCCGCACGACCCAGCCGTGCTGACCGGCTCCGCCGTCCGCGTCGGGGAAGGCCGTCGGCTCGTCGCCGGCCGACCCGAGGATGTAGCTGCCGGCCATGCCGATGACCCGCATTCGGGGACCCGGCGCTCCGACGACGGTGCTCGCCCCCAGGTGGCTGACCACGCCCGACGAGTGCCTCAGACTCAGGAAGGCATCGTCCTCGGCGGCCGCTCGATGTGCGGCGAGCTCGGCGTACACGGTCGTGATCGGCCCGAAGAGCATCATGACCTGGTCGACCAGGTGAGTGAACAGGTCCAGCAGCAGGCCGCCGCCCTGCTCAGCCGGCTGTGTCTCTCTCCACCTTTCTCTACGCTCGGGCCGCCAACGCTCCCAACGCAGTTCAGCGCGCAGCACCTCGCCGATCACCCCTGAGCGCACGACCTTCGACAAGGTCGCGTACTCGGGGTCGTAGCGTCGGTTGTGGAACACGGTCAGGACGGTGCCCTGGCGGGCGGCCCGATCGACGAGTGCTCGCGCCGACGCGGCGTCAACCGCGAGCGGCTTGTCCACCACGACGGCCAGCCCGGCGTCGAGGACCCGTTGGGCGTTCTCGACGTGCTGCCCGCTCGGCGACGCGACGACGACGAGGTCGAGGTCGAGGCGTGGCACCGCGAGGAGCGCGTCCAGGTCTGGCACGGTCAGGGCATCGGGCAGGTCGGCGGCGACCTGGGCGATCCGCTCGGGGTTTCGCGTCGCCACCGCGACGACGGTGAGTCCGGCGGCACGCAGCAGCGGCGCGTGGAACTGCGCCCCAGCGAGTCCGTACCCGACCAACCCGACTCGTGTCATCGTGCTGCCTCAGCGCGGCTGGTGACGCTAGCGGTAGTCCGGGTTGGCAAAGTCGAACCGGCAGCCGGCATCCCACTCGGAGCGCTGGTTGCCGTGGGCGGGAATCCCTCCCGCAGCCTTGAGCATCGACGCCAGGTGCAGCAAGTTCCAGGTCATGAAGGTCGTGTTGCGGTTGGTGAAGTCGTTCTCCGGACCACCGGACCCCGGGTCCAGGTAGGACGGCCCGGGCCCGGCCTCGCCGATCCATCCGGCGTCGGCCTGCGGGGGGATGGCGTAGCCGAGGTGCTGCAGGCTGTACAGCACGTTCATCGCACAGTGCTTGACGCCGTCCTCGTTCCCGGTGATGAGGCACCCGCCGACCCGGCCGTAGTAGGCATACTGCCCCGCCTCGTTGAGCAGCGACGAGCAGGCGTAGAGCCGCTCGATGACCTTCTTCATGACCGAGCTGTTGTCACCCAGCCAGATCGGGCCGGCCAGCACCAGGATGTCCGCGGCCATCACCCGCTCGTAGATCTGCGGCCACTCGTCGCTCTGCCAGCCGTGCTCGGTCATGTCCGGCCACACGCCGGTTGCAATGTCGTGGTCCACGGCGCGCAGCAGGGTGACCGCGACGCCTTGCTTCTCCATGATCCCCCGGCTGAGCCGGACGAGGCCTTCGGTGTGGCTTTGCTCGGGAGAGCGCTTGAGCGTGCAGTTGATGAACATTGCCCGCAGGCCTTCGTAGCTGGGGGCACCATTGCCGGACGGCTCGGACATGACGATCCCTCTCTGACGGCTTGACCCGGTATGCCGTGGCGTCCGCCCCGCGCGACGTCACGTGGGCGCTCGTCAGGCCAACCTAGGGCACAACGCCACGGCATACCACGCTGCCCACCGCAGCCCCACCGCAAGTCGGCAGGGTCATCTCGGCTGCGTCAGCCGGCCGCCCAGGCGTGGCGGCCCAGGCGACGTAGCCGTCCGGCCGCACGAGGACGGCCCCGCGCTTGCCATGACCGGAGCCGCCGTGGCCGGGACACCACTCGTCCTTGACGCAGGAGGTGCCCGCCCGCAAGGCGGCAGTAGTTCCACGAACCCTACGTGTCAGGCTGGGTGTGAGTCAGTCGCTCGTCTTTGAGGAGTGATCGACTTGTCAGGTTCGATGTTCACGGTCGAGCAGAAGCGGGAGCACGTGCTTGCCTATCTTGCTGCACCGTATGGATCGCGTGGGAGGTATCTGGGTGAGCATGGCGTGTCTTATCGGCAGTTTCGGGTCTGGCGTGCCCAGGTGTTCGCCGACACGCTGGAGTACGGCCTGGTTCGCTCGTGGAGGGCTGGCGGTGACGGCAGAGCAGAGCGCGTTTGTCGCTCGGCTTAGGGCCGAGCTGGACGCGTTGCGCGAGCAGGTGGCCCAGCAGCAGGCTGAGCATGAGCAGGCGTTGGCGGCCAAGGCGGCCGAGCTGGCGGTGCAGGTCAAGGCTGTTGATGCATTGGGAAAAGCTATCGAGATCTTGCATCACGCCGGCGCCGGCAAGAGCTTCGCAACCGCAGGACCGCGCCGAGGGCCAGCGGCCGTGACCGTGGCCGGCGGCGTCGAGGACGTCGAGAACGCCGAGGACGCCGAGGACGCCGAGGCGGCGGATGCTGCGGTGT
The DNA here is from genome assembly GCA_963769085.1 of uncultured Actinomycetota bacterium. Classification (GTDB taxonomy): domain Bacteria; phylum Actinomycetota; class Actinomycetes; order Actinomycetales; family Dermatophilaceae; genus Phosphoribacter. The sequence goes on from CAVYKM010000033.1 coordinate 7,519, forward strand.
CGGTGGTGATGGTCACGGTCGCCTTGGTGAGCGCGCTGATCGGGGCCGGGTTGTCGCAGCGGCGTGCGTTGGCGGTGGCCGGGTTGTCCCGGTCGAGCTGGCACTACCGATCCCGGCCTCGGCCGCGGGTGGCCGTGCCGGTTCCGCACACGGCGCGGCGGGCCGCCTCGTGGCTGGGATCCGGCCGAGCGAGAGCGGATCCTGGACAAGCTGAAGGCGGCGTTCGTTTGCGGCTGGTCGGTGTACCAGGCCTACTACGAGGCCCTGGACGCGAAGGACCCGGTCGCCTCGTTGTCCTCGTGGTATCGCATCGCCCGCCAGCTGGAGCCGCAGCGTCCGGTCCGCCGCCGGGCCCGCCACCGGGCCAGCGCGATCCCCTCGCTGGTGGCGAGCGCGCCACTGCAGGTGTGGTCCTGGGACATCACCAAGCTCAAGGGCCCCTACATCCGGGTCACTTACGAGCTGTACCTGGTCGTCGACGTGTTCTCCCGGCTGGTCGTGGCCTGGCGGGTCGAAGACCGCGAGTGCGACGACCTGGCCAAGGACATGTTCGAAACCGCGTTCCGCCACGACCGCGCCCACCCGACGGTGGTCCACTCCGACGGCGGCCCGTCGATGACCTCCAACACCCTGACCGGCCTGTTCCAGGCCCTCGGCGTTGAGGTGTCCCGCAACCGGCCGCGCGTCTCGAACGACAACCCATACAGCGAGTCCCTGTTCAAGACCGCCAAGTACGCCCCCGCCTACCCGGCCTACTTCACCTCGATCGAACAGGCCCGCCAATGGGTCACCGAGTTCGTGCACTGGTACAACCACGAGCACCGCCACTCCAGCCTAGAGGGACATACCCCGGCAACCGTGCACGACGGGTCCTGGATCAGCATCCACCAGCAGCGCGTGGCGACCATGGCCCGGCTACACGCCGAGCACCCCGAACGGTTCACCAAGCCCTCCACCATCAAGGCGCCCATGGCAAAGGTCGCCATCAACCAAGAAATCAGCACCGACCGACTCCAAACAGGTTGACACCTTCCGGAACCGGCAGAAATACCTGCCGCCATGCGGACTTTCTGCCGCCTTGAGACGGGGTCAGCGGATCCGGGGCCGACGGAGGGTCCGGGCGACCAGCGACGTCGCGGCCAGCCCAGCCGCACCCCGCGCCCACAGCCTGGGGTTCGTCACCCTCGGCCGTTTGCGGGCGGTCAGCGGCATGACGTCGAGGTGGACGAGCATCGTGTCAGTCTTCGGCTCACGGCCGAAGACGACGAGCACGTTACCGATGCCGAATGCGGACAGGTCGACCCGGAAGGCGTAGGGGTCCTTCGGGTCGTCGGGGTGCAGCGCAAACCCGCGGTACAAAGTGGGTATCGGGCTCAGCGCCCGAAGCGTCAGCACTCCACCACGGACGACGACCTCGACCCCGGCGCCGAGCATGGCTCTCAGCCGGGCTTCCTTGACCGGGCCCGGGAGGTAGTACCAGCCGCAGATCTCCGGCCAGATTTCGGGGCGCTGGGGGACGTCGCACCGAACCCCCTCGTCCACCACGCCCAGCAGCGAGCTGAGCAGCTTGCCCATCTCGGTCGGCAGCCACAACATCGCCAGCCTGGCACCGTTCGTGAACGCCATGACGCCGACCCCGTCGTCGGGAGCAGCGAAGATCTGCGAGTCGAAGCCGGGCAGGATGCCCTGGTGCTCGACGACGGGATGGCCCCCCGCGTTGACTCGGAAGAACCCCAGGCCCATGCCCGGCATACGCGGATCGGGCCGGTACTGGGGTTCGAACATCATCGCCAAGGTCGAGGGCTTGAGCACTGTGCCATGCTCGTTGCCGCCGCCACCCAACAGTGCCGCGAGGTAGCGGGCCATGTCCACTGGAGTGGAGTAGGCGCCCCCGGCCGCCGCAGGCACAACGTCCCGGTCGGTGACTGCGCGCGGACCATGCGATCCCAGCCGGTAGCCGGTCGCCGACTGTGGGCGAAGCCGGTCGGAGCGGACCAGCTCGCTGCTGGTCATGCCGAGCGGCTCGAAGACGCACTCGCGAAGGTAGCGGGCGAGCGGCTGCCGGCTGACGTCCTCGACGATCTGGCCGAGCGTGGCCGGCCCGTGGTCGGTGTAGCGGAACCGCGTGCCCGGCTCGGCGCCCAGCCGCAAGCCGCCGCGGTAGTACTCGGCCAACGTCGGTAGCGGGCGGCCCTGCTTCACGCTCTCGCCGAAGTCCGGGCGAAGCAGACCGCCGGCAGACAGCTGCTCGCTGATCCCCGAGGTGTGGGTGAGCAGGTGCCGCACGGTTGCCGGGCGATAGCCGGCCTTGGCTGGGATGAGCTGGTAGGTGCGCAGGTAGTCGTTGGCCGGCGCGTCGAGGTCGACGAGCCCCTGCTCCCACAGCTGCATGACGGCAATTGCGGTGAAGGTCTTGGTGATCGACGCGACCCGGAACACCGTGTCGGGGGTGATGGGCGTGTGGGTCGCGATGTTCGCCTCGCCGTGGGCGTGGAAGAACTCCAGGCTTCCGTTGCGGACCACTCCCAGGGCGAGGCCGACTGCTGGCCGACGGTTGAGGATCGACGTGACTTCGCTCGTCAGGTCAAGCGCATCGACATCCGACAAGGCTTCCTCCCAGCGCATGCTCGGTGGGCCGCAGCCTGGCCCCCCGCGTGCCAGGGCTCACACCGATCGTCCGCCCGGCACGGCATACCGAAGAGGGCCGAAGGTCCTGGCGTCTGCCCCGCACGAGGGGCTGAGAGGTCCGGCGACGCCGACTGGACCGATCCCGGCCGCTGTGGGAGATGTGCTTCAGGACGCCGACCCCGACCTCGATGTGCTTGCCGCAAGCATGCGGTGCCAGCTGTGAGTCGGTGCGCCTGCGGGTCGATGTCGCATGGGTCGAGCAAGATGAGAACGTGACCGTCCTGGGGCTGGACTCGGCGCAGCTGCGCAAGGCTCGGGGCGCGTTCTTCACGCCCGATGTCGTGGCCGGCTACCTTGCCGAGTGGGCGGTGCGTTCGCCGGCCGACGCGGTATTGGAGCCGTCCTGCGGGGAAGCGGTCTTCCTGCTTGCCGTCGGGAGGCGGCTGCGCCAACTCGGGGCCGACGGTCGACTGGTGGGACAGCTTCATGGTGCCGAGCTGCACGCTGCCTCAGCCAAGCGAGCCCTCGCCTTGCTGAATGAGGCGGACCTCGAGGCCGAGATCTCGGTCGGGGACTTCCTCAAGGCCGATCCGCACCCCCGGTACGACGCGGTCGTAGGCAACCCACCGTACGTTCGTTACCAGTCGTTCTCTGGCGAGTCACGGGCGGCCGCTAAGCAGGCGGCGATGCGGGCAGGGGTCGCCTTGACCAACCTGGCCAGCAGCTGGGCCGCGTTCACCGTGCATTCGGCCCTGCACGTCAAGCGCGGAGGGCGTCTGGGACTGGTACTGCCGGCGGAGATGCTGAGCGTGAACTACGCCGCTCCCGTGCGGGAGTTCCTCATGAGACAGTTCAAGCGGGTTCGGCTCGTGCTATTCACCGAGCGCGTCTTCCCTGGGGTGATGGAGGACGTCGTTCTCTTGCTGGCCGAAGGCTGCGGCCTGGGACCCAGCTCCCACTGCGAACTGCTGCAGACCCGCAACGGGGAGTCCCTGGCCCATCTGGCCGAAACCGATGTCCGCCGATGGGACCCAGCGGGCACGGATCGATGGTCCGGGGCGCTGCTCAACTCCACGGCGACAGGGATCTTCGCGGCCGCGCGTGAGTCCGCGCACTTCGTCGACCTGCAGGAATGGGGCGACACGACGCTCGGCATGGTCACCGGGAACAACGCCTTTTTCGCGTTGACTGCCGACGAGGTCCGCCAGCGCCAGCTCGTGGACCACGACGTGGTCCGGCTCTCCCCGCCAGGTAGCCGCCACCTTCGGGGCCTCTCGCTCACCACGGCCGACCTGGCCCGCTTCGACGCGTCAGATGCCCAGACGTGGCTGTTCCGCCCCGACGGAGAGCCTTCGGGTGCAGCGCGCCGTTACATCCGGGAGGGGCAAACCAGAGGCGTCGACACGGCATACAAGTGCCGAGTGCGCACACCGTGGTGGCGCGTTCCCTATCAGAAGCCGGCCGACCTCCTACTGACCTACATGAACGCCGACACAGCCAGGCTGTGCACCAACGCGACCCAGGCCCACCACCTCAACTCGGTACACGGGGTGTACCTGGGGCCGCAGCATCGACGACTCGGCCGTGAGCTGCTGTCGCTCGCCGCACTGAACGCCGTGACCCTGCTGGGGGCGGAGCTGGTGGGCCGTTCGTACGGCGGGGGCGTCCTCAAGCTCGAGCCTCGCGAGGCGGACAGCTGGCCGATGCCCTCCCCTGCGCTCGTTGAGGGACAACGCCCACAGCTGCGCCGCATTCGCCGCAGGGTGCGGGACCTGCTGGTCGCGGGACGTCTCCTGGATGCATCGGCGCTCGTGGACGAAGCGCTCCTTGCCCGGACCGGCCTCACCGAAGGTGACGTTGGTGCGCTTCGCGCCGGTCGGCAGGCTCTGCACGACCGACGCGTCGCGCGTTCTCGCTCAAGGTAGGCCGGGCTCGGGACGAGGGTTCCCCCGTCGGTGCCGCGCGGTCGCGTGGAAGTTAATGGGCGAGTGGTCCAGGACCCGCTCGCACATCACCCGGAAGAATCGGCCCGGGTCCAGGTCGGCCGGCACGCTCTCGCGGCGAAGCGCGACCCGAGGCAGCCCCGCTAGATCTCCTCGCGTCAGGTCATCTTCCCACTGCTGCTCCAACCGGGACCCGGTTCCTTGTGCGGGTTCTTGCGGGGCATCGTCGACCGAGCCAGCCTCAAGCGGGCCAGCCTCGTCATCCCGTGGTATGCCGGGTGCCTCCGTCCCGGGGGTGAGGTCGGGCAGCACGAGCGCGACAGCGTGGTAGGCGTCGTCCTCGCGGCCCAGCTTGCCAAGCAGGTCGATGAGCCACGCGGCGATCTCAGCTTCCTGGTTGAGCGCGACCGCACTGAGCGCATAGACGAAACCGAGAGCCGCTTGCGGGTGTCGCAGCCGAAGGTTCTTGGCGTCGCCATAGCTCTCTTCGACGCGGTTGGCTGCGTTCTTGCCGAAGGAGGAGTCCATCCGCTTGGTGGACACCATCAGCTCTGGCCCAGTCGCCCAAGAACTCATGACGACGTCAACCTGTTTGACGTAGTTCTTGCCCAGCAGGTTCGCCGACCTGGACCCGCCGATGCCTTGGTCGATGAGGCCGAGCAGGGTCCGTTGCTGGGCTTTCGGCAGCCTGCCGATGAACTCAGTGACTTCGACCGGGAGAACGCGAGGGGGGCGCGGCCGAGGCCACACGCGGTTGGGATCGAAGCCAGCCCTGCGGAACTCGTACGACACCCACACGTCAAGTGCCAGCGCGGGAACTCCCGACTGGGACGTCGCCTTGAGAAGGACTGGCACGCCGAGCAACAGCTCCAGGGTGTCGTAGTCCGGCAGGTACGTGAGGCGATCCCTGGTTCGCTGCCAGGGGTTCGTGCCGCGCTGGGCAGCCTCGGCGACAATCGCATCGAACAGCCGCCATCCCTGGTCGCGCACATGGGCCACGGCCCCAAACCTAGACGAAAGCGCAGTCGGCAGTGCCGAGGTCTACCCGACGCCCAGGGACCACATGGCTGCTCATGTGCTCAGTGAGAGGTCCGCAGATGCTGCCATCCGAGCCGGATAACAGCATCTGTTGACCTCTGGGCGGCCGAGGTTAGCTAGGCCTGACCGGCCCAGCGAGCAGCATCGCCGACTCGCAGGCGCGCCCTGGTGCGTGCGGCAAGTCCAGTGGCACGTAACGCCCGTCGCGAGACGGCGGCTCGCACGGCCTCGACGGGTCCGTGGACTCGAACCGTATGCCGTGCGCGAGTCACGGCCGTGTAGAAGAGCTCCCTCGTCAGCAGCGGTGAATCAGCCTCTGGCAGAATGAGAGTCACCGAGTCGAACTGGCTGCCCTGGCTTCGGTGCACCGTCATGGCATGGGCGGTGACGACGTCGGCGAGCCGGCCGAGCGGCAGCTCCCGACCCCCGACGGAGAGCCCGTCCGCGACGAGCGCGAGCAGGCCCGGTCGGTCGCCGGCGCTGCGCACCACGACCCCGGTGTCACCGTTGAAGAGCCCCAAACCGTAGTCGTTGGCCGTCACGAGGAGGGGCTGCCCGGCATACCAGTGCGGCAGCCAGTCGATGCCGAGCTCCGCCTTGAGCCATCCCTCGACTTGCCGGTTCCAGTGGCCGGCTCCGTAGGGGCCGGAACGGTGGGCGCAGAGGAGGCGATGCTCATCCAGCGCCGCGAGCGCGGCGGGGCGGTCGCCGGCGTCCGCAGCCGCCGCGAGCCGCAAGGCGGCGGGCAGTGTCGACGGTCGTGGGGTCTCGATGCGGGCGACCTCGCCGCCCGCCTCGAGGACCGACACGGCAGTGTCCGCGTCACCGGCGTTCGTCGCCGCGGCGAGCTCGGTTATCGCCCCGCCGAAGCGGTGGCTGGTGCTCAGGCTGGCCACCGCGGGGCTGGCCGGGCCCAGTCCGTCGACGAGGTCCTTGAGCACGGCGCCGGCCTCGACCGAGGCGAGCTGGTCGGGGTCGCCGACGAGGACGAGCCGCGCGCCTGGCCGGAGTGCCTCCAGCAGCCGCGCCATGAGGGTCAGGGAGACCATCGATGTCTCGTCGATGACGAGGACGTCGTGCGGCAGCTGGTTGTTGCGGTGGTGCCGGAACCGGCTGGTCGTCCCGGGCCGCCAGCCGAGCAGGCGGTGGATCGTCGCCCCGGAAACGTCGGCGACCGCGTCGCGGGTCGCCTTGGGGAAGTTCGGCTTTCGAGCCTCCTCGTTGACCGCCTGGGCCATCCGTGCCGCCGCCTTGCCGGTCGGCGCAGCGAGGGCGACCGAGAACCGCCCGCCTGCCGCGTGCAAGGTGCCGAGCAAGCGGGCGATGGTCGTGGTCTTGCCGGTGCCCGGGCCGCCGGTGATGACTGAGGTCGCCTGAGTGCAGGCGGTCCGGGCGGCGGCCCGCTGCTCCTCGTAGGAGGGTCCCGGGAAGTGCTCCGCCAGTGCCGCGTCGAGCCGGTCGCGCGGGATGTCGTTGGTCTCGACGAGCCGACCGACCAGGTCGTCGCACACCTGCTTCTCCTCGCGCCAGTACCGGTCGAGGTACACCAGCCCCTCCTCGACGTGCAGGACGCCAGCGGCCGCGAGCCGGCTGCCCAGGACCCGGTCGGTCCAGCCGTCTTGCGGCCACGGCAGGCCAGGCGCCAGCTCGGGAACCGACGTGAGGTCGACGCACACCGATCCCTGACGTATGCCGCGCACCGCGAGCGCAGCAGCAAGCAGCGCCTCCTCGTCACGCTCCCCCACCGCTGCCCCGACGCGGGTGGCGACGTGGACGTCGGCGGCCACCAGGACACCGGCGAGGTTGGCCTCTCGGCACAGCCCGGTCGCCGAGCGGGCGAGGCGCCGGTCGTAGGGGCTCTCCACGCGCGCGAGGTCGAAGCTCACCGCAGACCGTCCAGCAGGTCGGACACGGCGTCGACGAGCCCGAGGGTCGGCTGCCACGACAAGACGCCGCACGGTTCGCCGTCGACGAGAGGTGTCTCGGCACCGGCCATGCCGCGGACGTAGAGGTAGAGCACCCCGCCGAAGTGCCGCTCGAACCGGTACCCGGGCAGGCGCCATCGCAGGAACCGATGCAAGGCAACGGCATACAGCAGCGCCTGCAATGGGTAGCTCGAGCGGGCCATGGCGTCAGCGAGCCGGGACGGTGCGAACGTCTCGACGTGCAACGGCCCGGCGAGGTCGCCCAGCCACGTCGTCTTGTAGTCCGCGACGAGGTACCGGTCGCCTACCCGGAAGACCAGGTCGAGGGACCCGGACAGGTACCCGCGCAGCACCCGCTCGTATGCCGGGTGGTCCAGGGTGCGGGCGTAGGCCGAGAGCGGGTCGCCGTCCGGCACGTGGTGACGCCACAGCCCGGCCACGTCGCGCAGCAGTCGCCCGCGGCGACCGGCCGGCTCCGCGGTGTCGCCCCCGCCCAGCGGCATCTCGAACCCGAGCTCGGTCATCCGGTCGTGTCGCGGAACCTGCCGCAGCGTCGTGTCGGCGAGCCGCCCCAGCGGGCTGTCGCAGACCGCGACCAGCGCATCGGCGAGGTTGTCAGGGTCGACGTCGACCGGCCACCACAGCAGCTGCTCCCGCGCGTGGTAGCCCAGCTCCGCGCGCCAGTCTCCGCCCCGTTCGGGTGCGGCCGGGTCCGCCCGCTCGAGCACCGCGTGCACGAGCGAACCGAAGGTGGCTCCCACCGGCATGGTCGCCATCGGCGAGAGCACCCGAGGAACGTTGCTCTCCAAGGGCTCTCCATGAGCGCCGAGCGGTGGCTCGTCCGCGCGGGGCGGGTCCTCCGGCTCGCTCGTGGCCGGTAGGTCGGAGGGGTCGGGTGCCGGGGCGACCGTCGCGGACGCCAGGGCGGTGTAGGAGGTCCGAGCCCAGTCGCGGTCGATCTCGCCGGGTGAAGGGTCGCACCCGGAGCCGCGCGGTCTGGAGTGGCAGCGCCACCTTGGCCACCTGCTGGACCACCGACTCCTCCACGGACAGCGCGCCGGCCGCCGCCCACGCCTTGGCCGCGACCGCCGCGTCGGCGTCGGAGGCGAGCGGGACCTGGGATGGGACCTGGCCCTCGCCGGGCTTGCGGCCGAGCAGCAGCCGGTTCAGCGGCGAGGCTGGGGTGTTGGAGCGGTTCGGCAGCCACCACGTCACGACCTGTGACTGGGCCCGGGTCAGCGCAACGTAGAGCAGCCGCAGGTCCTCACCGCCCTCCTCATGCTGAGCCGCTCGCGACGTCGGGCCGTCTCGGTCCGCGCCCCCGACGTCGAGGCAGCGCCGGCCCTGCTCGTCGTGGTAGAGGGGGAAGGTAGGCGTCCGGACATGGGTGTCGCTCAGCGTGGGAAGGTAGACGACTGGGAACTGCAGCCCCTTGCTGGCGTGGATGGTGAGGACCTGCACGGCGGCGGCATCCGTGTCGAGGCGACGGGCCCGTTCCGACGAGATGGTCGTGGGGTCCTCCGCGATCTGCCGGCGCAGCCAGCCGGCGAGCGCGACCGGTGCGCTGCCAAGGTCGCCGCTCGCCTCGTGCAGCAGCTCCGCCGCGTGGCGCAGGTCGGTCATGAGCCGCTCCCCGTCCGGCCGACTGAGGACCCGCTCGGCCAGGGCGCCGCCGGCACCTGCCACCTCGAGCACCGCTGCCACGCCGCGCTGCCGCAGCACGTCGCCCCAGGTTCGAATGGCCTCTGCGTCGTGGCCCGTGACCTGCTCGCCGAGCTCGTCGAGGTCCGCAGCGGACCGGCCGAGAAACGGTGTCAACGCCGCTGCCCGGACTCGACCCGAGAGGTGCGGCTGCTCCATCGCCTCGAGGAGTGCGAGCCAGTGCCGGCTCGCTTCGGACGCGAACACGGTGCCCGCTCCTCCGACGACCGCCGCAATCCCTATGGCCCGCAACGCCTCAGCAACCTGAGCGCCCGACCTGCGGGTGCCGCACAGCACGGCGACGTCACGCGCGACAAGCCGCCTGCCGTCGAAGGTGGCGCCGGATGCCAGCAACCCAGCAACGTCCGCCGCGAGGTCGGCGGCGACGTGTTCTCGCAGTCGAGGCATCGGGATGCTGCGCCCGTCGCGTTCCCCGAACGGCTCGCGGCCGACCATCCGCAGCCGGAAGGGGTGTGGATGGGGCGCTCCATGCAACCGCGTCCCGGCATGGGCCGCGTCGACGGGGCGGACGACGATGCTCGCCTCACCCAGCGCCGCCCCGGAAAGGAACGCCTGCTGCGCGGCGAGCAGGTCGGCATCGCAGCGGTGGTTCGTCGACAGGGTGGCGGCCTGGGTCGCGGTGCGCGCGGCCTCGAGGTAGGTGACGACGTCGCCGCCGCGGAAGGCGTAGATCGCCTGCTTGGGGTCGCCGATGAGCACTGTCGTGGCGTGACCGGAGAAGGCTCGGTGCAGCACCTGCCACTGCACCGGGTCGGTGTCCTGGAACTCGTCGACGAGGACGACCTGCCATCGGCGGCGCATCCGCGTCCGCGCCGGCGCCTGTGGGTCGAGCAGAGCGTCCGCGAGCTGGCTCAGCAGGTCGTCGTAGCTCAGGACGCCCAACCGGCGCTTGCGACGGTCGAACTCGCTACGAACGGCCTCGGCGAAGCGGCGGCGCCGACCCGCCGGGGTGGACCGCTCCGCACCTTGCGGCTGCAGCCGCGCCTGCGGGTCGCCGCACGAGGCGCGGGCAATCTGCAGCGCTTCGGCGGCGGTGAAGAGCGGCGGCTCGGGCTGGGTCGCGAAGCCCCGGACGTAGAGGTCGTCGACGACCTCGCGGACGACGTCATCGAGGTCCTCGACAAGCCGTGCCGACGCGTCCGTGTCACCGGCGACTCCCAGTCCGGTGAGCACCATCTGGCAGAACTGGTGGGTCGTCGCGATCGTGGCGGCGTCGAAGGCGGACAGTGCGTCCCGGACGCGCCGGTGCCGCACTGCCACCTCCTGGGGACCACCCGCGAGCAGCAGCGGCACGAGCGGGTCGACCCGAGGGTCGGTGTCGTCGGTGGGCCGCCCATGAGCAAGGACACGCTCGGCCGCACCGAGCTGCTCGCGGACCCCCTCGCGCAGCTCCTCGCTGGCGGCCCGCCCGAAGGTCACGACGAGGAGCTCGTCGAGACGGCATACCCCCTCGGCCACGTAGCGCGTCACCAGCGACGCGATCGTCCACGTCTTCCCGGTGCCCGCGCTCGCCTCGAGCAGGGTCGTCCCGGTCGGCAGCGGCCCCAGGACCGAGAACGGCGCCATCTCGCGGGGGGCGCCCCCGACGCCGACGCTCCTCGTCGTCATAGCCGCCGCACTCGCTCGTGGTCGAAGAGCGGGTCCCACAGCCGGATCGCGTAGGACCCGAGCCGGCTCCCGTCCTGCTGCCATGCGGGGCCGGCGAGGTCGGCGAGCTCGCAGTCGGCCCCGTAGACCAGGACGTGCTCCCGGCGACACCGCTCGGCACGTGGGTCCGCGGGCTCGCGTCCTTGCCACGCCTCACTCGCCGGCCACCATGGCGGCCGAGCCTTGCGGGCCGCCTCGGCCCACGCGTATGCCGTGCGCAGGGGGATCGGCAGCGGCTCGCGCATTCCCTGGTCATACAGGTCGACCAGGTCCAGCAGCAGTGGGAGTGGGTCGGTCTCGAGAGGGCCGAGCTCGGACGCTCGAGCGGCCTCGGCGCGGGAGTCCCAGCCCACCGTCCACGCCGTCCACCCTTGGTCGGGGTGCCCGGCAGCCAGGCAGAGCAGGTCGACCCACGCCGCAAGCCGCTGCCGCGGGTTGAGCGCGGCGTACGACACGCGCACGACTCGGTCGCCGCGGACGTCGGGCACCCTCCCCACGAGCCGCCGTCCGGGCGCGAGCTCCACGACGACGTCCACGACCCCGGCGGGGTCCTGCCGAAGCGCTGTGGTGGCCCCGACAAGCGCCATCGCCCGGTGGCCAATGTCCATGAACAGCTGGTCGCCCAGGGTGCCCGGCGGCAGGTCCCCACGACGCAGCTCCGCGTCGCAGACCGCCTGCGCCGGTATGCCGTCGAGCAGGCGCCGCACCATCCGGTCACCGATCTCCCAGCGCTGCAAGGCGTCGAGGTCAAGGGGGATCGCGTCGGTCGGCTCGTCGGCCTCTTGCGGCAACGAGACGTCGAGGCGCTGCCGGAGAAAGGCCCGGGCCGGCCCCGAGACGAACGCCTGCAGGTCGGCGAGAGCCAGGTCGCAGACCGGCAGCGGTGCGAGTGACGCGGCGAGCAGGCCGGCTGGTGCCCGCGTCGGCGCCGCGGCCGCGTCCGCTCCCCGTTTGGCGGACACGTCGAAGCTGAACGCGTCCGAACCGCACAGCGCCCCGGGCGTCGTGTTGCGGGGGTCGTACGGCTGCAGCGGGTGGCGGACGAGCAGCCGGTCTCGCACCGGCCCGTCGGCGGTCACGTCGAGGGTGTCGAGCAGCTCGCCGAGCGGCACGGACGGCGGGTGCTCCTGACCGGTCACGGGGTTTGCACCCGTGTACGTGATGACCAGGCGGTCTGTCGCAGCCATCACCGCGTCGAGGAGCAGCTGGCGGTCCTCGCTGCGCAGGTCCCGCTCCCCGGTCAGCGGGTCACGGGCCAGCACGTCGTCGCCGTCGGTGGCCTGCACCCGCGGGAATGCGCCGTCCTCCAGCCCCATGAGGCAGATGAGCCGGTGCGGCACCGAGCGCATCGGGACCATCGTGCACACGGTGAGCGCCCCCGTTCGGAAGCTCGCGCGCGTTGGGCGCGGCCGGCCGGCATACTCGAGCATTGCGCGCAGGTCGGCCAGCCGTAGGCTCGATCCCCGCGTCGACCCGGCCGTGGCAGCCGACCTGAGGTTCGCCACGATCCGCTCGAACTGGATGACCTGCCAGACCTGCGTCGGGGGCGCCGAGCCGATCGACGTGACGCCCTCGACCAGGGCGTCCAGCCACGCGCCGACGTCGTCGGTGACACGGAACGACTCGACGCAGGAGGTCACCCGGGCGACCAGCTCGGCGAGGCGTCCGGCGAGGTCCACCTCGGCGCTGGGGACGTCATCCAGCGGGAGCACCTCCCCGACGAGCAGCTCGCCCTCGGCCATCGCCACCCCCGCGAGCAGCCGGTCCAGCCCGGCCGCCCAGGTGTTCTGGGCAACCCGCTCCAGCTGGAAGGGCCGTCGCAGCTCGGCGGACAGCCCCCAGGCCACGCCTGCGTCGCGGGCCCACATGGCCGCGGTGCTCAGCTCGTCGTCGGTGAACCCGAACCGGTGCCGCACCGGCGGCGTCGCCGCGAGCTCCAGGACCTGGGTGAGGGTCGCCCGGCCGGCGGCAATCGCCACGAGGTCGACACCCACCGCAAGCAGGGGGTTGGTCGCCATAGGGGCCCGGTCCGCGAGCTGGACTCGCAGATGGTGGGCCGGATGTCCCTCTGCCAGAACCGAACCCAACCCGAACGCCGCCGTCAGCAATGGCGCGTAGGTCTCGACGTCAGGGCACATGACGAGGATGTCGCGCGGCTGCAGCGTCGGGTCGTCCTGCAGCGCACCGGTGACCAGCTCCCGAAGGACCTCGACCTGACGTTGCGCGCCGTGTGTCGCATGCACTTCGACGGAGCGGTCGTCCTGGCGCAGGTGGCGAGCACCCAGTGTCAGGGGGTCGGGGATGGAGTCGGACCGCAGGTCATGCTGCAGCCAGCCGAGGAGCGAGTCGACGGCCGGATCGCTCTCGGTCATGAGGACGGCCGGGCTGGTCCGAGCACGCGGGTCGGACCGCCCCATGAGTGAGCGGTGCAGCTCCCGGGCGTCGCGCCCGAGTGTCGCGAGAAGGGGGTGCGCGACGAGGGTGGCGGAAGTGTCGAGCCGGCGGCGGACCGGGCCGCCGCTGACGGCGGCGTCGAGGTGCTGCCACGCCAGCGGCGACGCAGTGGGCAGCCACAGGTGGACCTCGCGAACCGCGGCCACCGCGCGGACCAGGTCCAGGTCGGCGGACGTGAGCCTGGTGTGCCCGAACAGGGAAAGCCGGTCGGGCAGGGGCAGCGGTGCACCGCCGACGATGGCGGCGACGGCATTGCGGTGCCGATCGGGCGGGACGGGTTCGCCCACGTCGGCCGCGACCCGTCGCCACAGCTCGGCCTGCCAACGCAGGTCGCCATCGAGCACTGACCCGGCCCCGTCGAGGTCCGCACCGGACATCCAGTCGTCGAGCAGCTGGGGGCGCTGCGCGGCATACGAGGCAAACAGCCCTGCCACCCGGCGCGCTACCGACCAGCGACGGTCCCGGCGCATGTCGCGCTCGTCACCGGCCAGGTGCTGGCCGAGATGCCGCGCCAGAGTCCGACACCACGGCTCGTCGAGGCAGGAGTCCACGACGCGCAGCACGGACCAGACGAGGCGGTCAGGGTCCCAGGCGTCGCTCGCCTCGGTGCCAGTCAGGAGCACCACGAGAGAGGCCGGGTTGAGGAACCGCACGCCCGCACAGACACCGTCCGCACGTCCCGGCTGGGCGCCGAGGCGGTGCGAAAGCCGCTGGGTCAACCAGCGTTCGACGCCTTTTGCCGGGACGACCACCACATCTTCGGCGAACGGATCGGCGCTGGGCGCCGCCAGCAGCTCAGCGAGACTGTCGGCAAGGCGATCGGTCCGCTGCCCCACATGAACCGTCAAGCCCACGTCCTCACCTTAGTGAGCGGGTCACCCCGGCCGGCGAACGAGCACGTATGCCGTGGCACCGTGGACAGGAGTGGTTGACACGTTGGGACGAGGTAACCGCTCCTGTCGAGGATGGGCCAGCAGCTCCGGACCTGGCTGAGGCCAGGTCGCACGTCGCAGAGCGTGAGTGTCGTCCAGTAGGCCAGGTTTCGTGTCGGCACGCGGCTACGGCCGCAACAGGGTCTTTATCGCCCGGCGCTCATCCATGGCCCGGTAGCCCTCGGCAACCTCGTCGAGCGGCAGGCTCAGGTCGAACACCTTGCCGGGGTTGATTGTCTCGTTCCACACCAGGTCGATCAGGTCGGGGAGGAACCGGCGAACCGGCGCGGGGCCGCCGTGCAGGTGCACGTGCTCGAAGAACAGCCCTCGACCGTCGAGCTCGACTCCGTGCGGCACGCCGACGTAGCTGACGTAGCCGCCGCGGCGGGTCGCGCCGATGGCCTGCATCATCGACTCCTGTGTGCCGACGCACTCGAGGACGCTGTCCGCCCCGACCCCCTGGGTCAGCTCGTGGATCCGGCCGACACCCTCGTCGCCGCGCTCGGCGACGATGTCGGTAGCGCCAAACTCCTGGGCGAGCTGCTGGCGGGCCTCGTGTCGGCTCATGGCGATGATCCGCTCGGCACCCAGCTGCCTGGCTGACAGCACGGCGAGCAGCCCCACGGCGCCGTCGCCGACGACCGCGACCGTGCCGGCCGGCTGCACGTTGGCCGCGACGGCCGCGAACCAGCCGGTGCCCATCACGTCCGACAGCGTCAACAGGCTCGGCACCAGCCGCCCGTCCGGGGGCTCGGGAGTGGCCACGAGCGTGCCGTCCGCAAGCGGCACCCGCACCAGTTCCGCCTGAGCCCCGACGATCGCCTCCCGGTGCTGACAGGAGGACTGGTAGCCGATGCGGCAGGCCGGGCAGGTGTTGTCGGAGGCGAAGAACGAGCCGATGACGAACTGGCCCGGCTTGACCGTCCTGACCTCGCCCCCGACCTCCTCGACGATGCCACAGTACTCATGACCGACGGGAGTCGGCTCGGTCACCGGGTTGATGCCGCGGTAGTCCCACAGGTCCGAGCCGCAGATACAGGTCGCGGACGTGCGGATAACGGCGTCGGTGGCAGCACGGATGGCGGGGGCTTCGCGTTGCTCAAGGCGGATGTCATTGGGGGCGTGTAGGACTGCTCCTCGCACGGTTGGTCTCCTTGATCGGGTCAACGGGCATACCGGGGTCGGCTGGAGTTCCGTCTCACCGGTGATACACTACCCCCCGTGGGAGAAGCGAGTGTTCGGGACCTGCGAAACCACGGCGGGCGGGTCCTCGACCGCGTGGCAGCGGGAGAGCGCGTGACGATAACGCGAGACGGCAAGCCAGTGGCACGGCTGGAGCCGGCGGCGCGTGGCCGATTGAGCGCTCAGACGCTCGTCGGGCGCTTCCGCCACCTGCCGCCTGTTGACCCGCAGGGGCTGCGGGCGGACATCGACGCGGTCGTCGACCAGCAGCTGTGACCACCCAGGCCGTCGGCGTTCTGGACACCAACATCGTCATCGTGCTGGGCCAGCTCTCGCCGGAGGACCTGCCGACGGAGCCCGTCATCACAGCGATCACACTTGCTGAGCTCTCGGTCGGGCCTCTCGTCGCCGAGGACGCAGCCGAGCGCGCAGCACGTCAAGCGCGCCTGCAGGAGACCGAAGCCGCATTCGATCCGCTGCCTTTTGACGCGTCGGCCGCGCGCGCGTTCGGCCGGGTGGCTGCTGCCGTACGGCGTAGCGGACGGCAGGTCCGCCCGCGTGCCTTCGACACCCTGATCGCCTCGATCGCTATCGCAAACGAGCTGCCCTTGTACACCTGTAATCCGCGCGACTACAGCGGCTTGGAGGGCCTCATGCTGATGGCGGTGCCGCCTCCTGAAGCACAGGCCGGCGCGCGCGAGGTCGTCTCGTCTGATAGGAATCGGAATCGAGTCGATCGACGAATGCGAGGATGACCGATGTCTCGAGTCCTTTCCACCGAGCAGGCCAAGACTGCCATTCGGCAGATGCAGGCGATCATCAACGGTGGCTTCACAGACCAGATTTCCCAGCTCGATGCTCAGGGCCGCACGCTCTCAGCTTGCGATTAAACCTCCACCGTCGGCTCACGCGGCTCGTTTGATGGCCGGGTAGCGGGTACGGGGCGGTTTTCGGGTGCCCTTGGGTCGTCCGGGACCGGCGGTCGTGGTTTTCGGTGGACTGGCCGGCGTGCCGATGAGCGCACGAAGTCGGCGGAATCCTCTGCGGGTGCGTGCTGGGGTGAGCTGGTGGGGCTTGCGGGGTCGTTCCCAGGGGAGTCGGATGTCCTGGACGTGGTCGCGGGCGAGGCGCAGCTGGGTCAGCATCCCGACCACCAGCCATGTCCAGCGCTCGGCCTGCTCGGGGGTGCACACCGACGGGGAGGTCCAGCCGAGCGTGTTCTTGGCGAAGCGGAAGGTGTGTTCGATGTCGAACCGGCGCAGGTAGGCCCGCCAACACAGGGCGAGATCGGGGGTGCCCGGCCCCGACCAGAACAGCCACAGGGTCTTCTTCGTGCGTGCGGTGGGCTTGGGCAGGTGGTGCACCTCGACCCGGATGACGGTGCCCTTCACGATCGGCGGGCTGGCGTGGCCCGCCCAGCGCCCACGTCCGGCGAGCTTGGGATGCAGGTCCGCCCAGGCGGTCACTGTCACTGTGCCGTAGCGGGGGTCCTCGGTCACCAGTCGCTGGGTGGGCTGGCCCCAGGTGCGCGGCTGTGAGCACTTCATCGGCCGCCCATGACGGGGTGGACGGCCCTTGATGCCCGGCTTGCCGGTGCCCGGGTTCTTGGCCCGGGCCGGCGGGTCGGCGTAGAAGACCCGGTCGTCGCGGATCCGGGACAGGATCTGGGCCCGGGTGCCGGCCAGGCCGTAGGCCAGGCCGATCGGGTCGTAGCCGGCGTCGAAGACGAACAGGGGGACCTCGTGCTCGGCCGGCAGCAGCTCGACCAGGCGGCGGACCTGGTCGATGGTGGCGCCGGTCGTGTCCTTGCTGGGCGACAGGCGTGCCACGTCCATCGGGGCGGTCCACGAATCGGGGGTGAAGCAGAGCTGGCTGATCCACTGCAACGACCACCCGGCCACGATCGGCTGACCGGCGCAGTGTTTGGACGCCGAGTAGTAGAAGCCCCGCTCGGGACTGGTCTCAGCGTCGCAGCGGTCCCAGGTCGATGCGTCGACGGCGAAGACCAGAGGCCAGTCGCCCGGCGCACTGTCGACCAGCAGGCGCCGCAGCCGGTCCTCGTCGACGCGACCCCTGGCCAGCGACTTGTACAGGCTGCCGTGGGAGCGGGTGAACTGCGGCTCCAGGCTCAAGGCCGGCACCGAACCGATCGGGCCCGCGGCGCACAGCCCGGCGTCGCACAGCTCGAACAGGGCGTCGCCCCACCGGGTCAGGCACGAGTAGAAGCCTGCCCGGAACCGCTTCAGCCCCGTCGTTCCCGTCAGTGTCGACATGGTGAGAGTATGTCTACTCTCAGACTGGTACCGTGGGACACTCGCCGGGGAGAACGAGATGACAACCAAGCGCACCACCCAACGCCTCGAACGCTACGAGCGCCGCTACCGGGCGCTGGCGAACCAGCTCGCCGGCATCGGCTACATCGCCCAGGGCAGCCTGGCACCACGCTTCACCCGATGCGGCAAGCCGACCTGCGCCTGCCAGGGTGACCCGCCCAAGCTGCACGGCCCCTACTGGCACTGGAGCGCCAAGGTGAACGGCAAGACCGTCAACCGGCGCCTGAGCGCCCGTGAGGCCGAGCTGTACACCGCCTGGATCGACAACGACCGACGGGTCCGTCAACTCCTCACCGACATGCGAGCGGTGGCGGCCGAAGCCACCGCACTGCTCCTCGAGGAACACACGACGTAGGCCGTCAAGGGTTTAATCGCAAGCTCAGACCCCAATGTCTGGGACGGACCGCTTGCCGACCGCTTCCGGGGGTCCACGTGGCCGGAGACCCGCGCCGCCCTTGACAAGGCCAAAAGCGAGCTGGAGCAGCTGCGTGGGCAGCTGGACCAGATCTCGCAGAACATCTTCAGCGCTGGTGGCGGCTGACCGGCGCGCCGTCTCAGTAACCGCCGCGCGACCTGACCCGGGGTCGGTGGTGAGCGCTTCGCCCTGCTCACCGCGCCCAACCAGCGCGCGGGCAGATGTGCAGACAGGGAGGGGAGGCCATGCTCAAGGGCATCGAGAAGGATGTCCCGTTCGACAGCGGGACGGCGGAGCAGCTCATCGCCGCGTGCGAGGCGGTGGCATCCCTCATCGACGGCCAGCGTGGGTCACGGTCGTCGTGGCAGGCGATGGCGCTGACGGACTTCCGGGGCCGATTCTCCGAGATCTTCCGGCAAAACGGGCACACCGAGGCCGCCGACGCCTCCGAGCTTGCGGGCCGCCTCCGCGAGGTGGCCCAGGGAGCCCGCCGCCTCAAGGAGGAGGCCGAGAAGGAACAGCGTCGCCGGCAGGTCGCTCGCGAATGGGAGCGTGAGCAGGAGGACCGCAACATCCTGCAGGAGGCGTGGGACGACGTCTTCGGGAGCGAGCCGCCCCCAGTGGGCCCGGCCGCTGAGCCGCCCACCATCCCGGGTCGCCCCTCCGCGGTCGGGTCAGCGAGACACCCCGGCGCCCGGCGACGACCGCGGCGGCATGAGCAGGCACCTCCTCCGCCCGACCGGCTGACCTGCGCAGCTTCGCGAGGAACTCTCGGCAAGCGAACGACGGCCTGCGAGGCAAGCCCGGCGAGCTGCGCCGGGCGTACCACGACTTTCAGGCACGCTGCAGGTGGGGCACCCTGTCGGCCGACGGGGTCTTCACCGGTTTCGACTGCTATCTGAGGGCCAACGACGAGGATGAGCGGTGGATCAGCCTCATCGCTGACGCTTTCGCCCGCGCGGGCGGCGTGGGTGAGGTCTCGACGGTCGCGAACAGCGCGTTGACAGCCAGCCTGCGGGCGCACGGCGTCGCCGCGCAGCGGCAGGACTTGTCCATTGAACCGCCGACGGCATACGGAAACCCTCCGACAACCGGTTATGCAAACGACCCCAGTCAACACGTCGACCGGCAACTTCGTCGAGAACGAGGTCGACCCCGGGTTTGCCGGGCCGTCTCAGACGCTCAGCCTGCGCCGCACGCACAACTCGTGCAGCGACCGGGTCGGTGCGTTCGGTCCGGGTTGGGGCTCGTGGGCGGAGGCTCGGCTAACGATCGATGTGGATGGGGCCCGGGTTGCCCTGCCTGACGGTCGCGAAGTCGTGTTCCCGCGACACGGCGACGGCTGGGGCCGTGCCCTCGGTGAGAACCTGTGGCCGGGCCCAACCGGCCGGGACGGACCCGGTGAGCACGACGGGCTCACCATGACCGTGACCGGTGGGACCCATTGGGACT
>CAVYKM010000034.1:0-39079 GCA_963769085.1 uncultured Actinomycetota bacterium
GTTCCATACTGGGTGGGTGTCCAGGTGGCCCATGGGCCAGGAGGTGCCGTGTAACAGGTGCTCAGTACCGAGGCCATTGGAGAGGACGACCGGCTCGACTACTGGAACCAGGTCGCCTCGATCGTCTTCTGGCCGCTGCGGGTGGGCATGCCCAAAGGTTCGCACTACGTCGCCTCCGTGACGCATGAGATCAGCGGGGCCCTGGAGCTCTCGACCGTGACCGGCTTCCAGCATGAGGTGCGGCATACCGGCTCTCACGCGGCGTCCACTGCGGACGACAAGGTGGCCCTGGGCCTTCTGGTCTCCGGGCTGGCCGGGGTGGCCCAGGACGGACGGGCCTGCACTCTGCAACCTGGCGAGGCCACCTTGTTCGAGCACCCGTCCCGCCATTCTCAATCATCGCCCGCGGACTTCTCGCTGGCGGTGTTCTCGCTCCCGTCGACCCTGGTGCGCTCGGTGTGCGGCGCCAGCCAGCAGACTCACAGCCAGGCCGTTGCAGCCGCTCACGGGAGTCACCGCGGCTGCGTTGTCCTACCTGTCCTGCGTCGCCGAGCTGTCTCGGCGGATGGGGGTCAACGACCTGGCTCTGAGCAACGGATCGCTGCCGATGGTGGGGGCGCTGCTGCGCGGGCTCTGGGGCGACCAGAGCGGGCTGGGGTCCCCGGACGCTACCCATGACAAAGCCTTGGCCTTCATCGACCTCAACCTGCACGAGCCGTCGCTGGCGCCGGCCGACGTCGCGTCGGCCTGCCATGTCTCGCTGCGCCAGCTCTACCGGGTCTTCGAGCGAGCCGGACAGTCGGTCGCCGGCGCGATCCGGGACCGGCGCCTGGCCCGGGCGCGCGCCGTGCTGGAGACCATGACGCCGGGGACGCCGGTCGCCTGGGTGGGCTCGCAGGTCGGCTTCACGTCACCGGAGCAGTTCACCCGCGCGTCCCGCGCGGCGCACGGTATGCCGCCGGTGCCTCGGCCAGCCAGCACGCCGGACCGGTTCACCCGCTCGACGTGCGCCCCGCCTGAGCGGCATGGCGCTCAGGCGCCGTAGTGCATGAAGATGCCCTTGACCTCGGTGTAGGCGTCGATCGCGTACGGGCCCGTCTCGCACTCCCCAGCCGGAGGCCTTGGACCCGCCCAGGGCGCGGCCGCGTCGACGGGGTGGGCATGTTGACCCAGATCGTGCCGGCCCGGATGCCGTTGGCGAGCCGGTGCGCGGCGGTCAGGTCCTTGGTCCAAATCGTGGCCGCCAGCCCGTACGGGGTGTCGTTGGCCCGGTCGATGAGGGCCTGCAGCTCGTCTTGGTCGGAGTAGTGGAACACCGACAGCACCGGGCCGAAGATCTCGTCGGTGGCGATGCTCATCGCGTCGGTGACGCCTGAGAAGATCGTCGGTTGCAGGAAGTAGCCGACGTCACGCGCGCGTTTGCCGCCGGTGACCAGCTCCGCCCCCTCGTTCTGTCCGGCGGCGACCATCTGCGTCACCTTGTCCAGGTGCTGCGCGGACACCAGCGGGCCCAGCTGGGTGGACACCTCCAACCCCGGCCCGATCGTCATCGCCTCGACGGCGGCCGCCATCTTGGTGAGGAACTCGTCCTCCCGCCTGGCGTCGACGTAGAACCGGGTGTATGCCGCGCGCACCTGACCCGAGTTCAGCAGCGCCCCACCGAGGTTACCGCCCACCGCCGCGTCGACGTCGGCATCCCGGGCGATCACCGACGGCGCCTTCCCGCCCAGCTCGAGGGTGACCCGCTTGAAGTTGCCCGCGCTGGCCCGCACGATCGAGCGCCCGACCTCGGTCGACCCGGTGAACGAGACCTTGTCCACGTCCGGGTGCTCCACCAACGCCGCCCACCGCTCCGTCACCGGTCACCAGTTCCGCCGCCGGCGGGAACCCGACCTGCTGCGCCAGCTCGGCCAGCCGGATCGAGGTCAGCGGCGTCTGCTCGGCCGGCTTGATCACCACGGTGTTGCCGGTCGCCAAGGCCGGCGCCAGCTTCCAGCCCAGGATCAGCAGCGGGAAGTTCCACGGCGTGATCAACGCGCACACCCCCACCGGCTCCCGGCGCGTGTAGTGCAACGTGTCCGGGATACTGACCGGCGCCGTGCGTCCCTCGATCTCGGTCACCCAGCCGGCGTAGTAGCGCAGGTGGTTGACGATGTTGCTGACGCTCACGCCTCTGGCGACGTCCAGCGGCTGACCCTGGTCCATGGTCTCCAGCCGGGCCAGCTCCTCGAAGTTGGCCTGGACCGCATCCGCCAGCTTGAACAGCAGCTCCGCCCGCGCGACCGGCAGCAGGTCCCGCCAGGCGGGGTCGGTCAATGCCGCCCGCGCTGCCGCCACCGCCTCGGCCACATCTGACCTCGAAGGCATACCCCACGTTGTCGATGACCTGCCGTGGCAGGGTTCACCGTCTCGAACACACCGCCAGTAGCCGGCCGCCAGGACCCGCCGATCAACAACTCAGTAGTCATGAACGTTCACTCACCTTCGGCACATCTCGTCGGGCAGGGCGTGGGCGAGCCCGGCAGGTGACCGGGCTCGGTGCCCACTGTTGCACCGCCTACAGGCGGTTGGAACCCAGGCGGGCATACTTCTGCGGGTCGGCACGCCGAAGCCGCGTCGCAAGCACGACGCCGAGTATGCCGGCCAGCGGCAGCAAACCAGTCAGCGCCCACGCCAGGCCTTCGCTTGCCCCGGTGAGCACGCTGAAGTTCACGATCGCCAGCACGAGGATGGTCAGCAGCGCCAGCCCCGCGACGATCGGCAGGACGAGGATCCGCGCCGGGCTTTCGGTCCGGTCCGGCTTGCCGCGGAAGTGCACGACCACCGCGAACGACGCGAAGACCATCAACGCGATGACGCACAGGGTGGCCAAGTTGGTCAGCCAGGAGAACAGCGTCAGCACCGGGTCGGATGCCGGCGACGGCGAAGATCGTGACGATGACCAGCGCCATGGCTGTCTGCAGCACCGACCCCATGTGCGGGCTCTGGTGCCTGCCGTGGGTGCGGCCCAGATGGCCGTGCAGCAGTCCCTCACGGCCAAGGACGTAGAAGTACCGCGAGACGGCGTTGTGGAAGGCCACCAGGGCAGCGAAGATGCTGCTCACGAAGAGGAACTGCATGATCCTCGTGACGAGCGGGCCGGCATACTGTTCGGCCAGGGTGAACAGCAGCGTCGTGGGGTCGCCGATTGCCGCCAGGGTGTCGCTGAGCTGGCCGGCGCCGGCGGCCATGACCGTGCACCACGAGGAGAACGTGTAGAACAGCCCGATCACCAGGATCGAGATGAACGTCGCGGTCGGCACGGTCCGGCGCGGGTCCTTGGCCTCCTCGCTGTAGATCGTCGAGGCCTCGAAGCCGAGGAACGCCGCGAAGCAGAACAGCAGCCCGATGGACGGGCTTCCGCTCAGCACGGTAGGGCCCTGGAACGGCACCGTGTTGAGCCCGTCGGCTCCGCCTTGGCCGATGACGGCCACGTCGAAGACGATCATGATGAGGTACTCGGCGATGACCAGGACGGCCAGCACCTTGGCGGACAGGTCGATCCGGCGGTACCCGAGCACCGCGACGAGCGCCAGCGCGGCATACGCGTAGGCCCACCAGGGCAGCTCGACGCCGAACTCGGCGAGCAGCCCGGCGCTGGCCACGCCGAACAGCCCGTACAGCCCGACCTGCATGCAGTTGTAGCCCAGCAGGGCGATCAGCCCGGCCGCGCCGCCGGCCGGCTTGCCCAGGCCGACCGAGGCGAAGGCGTAGAAGCTGCCGGCGTTGCGCACGTGGCGGGCCATGGCGGTGTAGCCGGCCGCGAAGACGAGCAACAGCACCGTGACGAAGGCGAACAGGCCCGGCATACCGGCTCCGTTGCCGAGCAGCATGCCGACCGGGACGCCTCCTGCGAGGGCCGTCAGCGGAGCCGCAGCGGACACCACGAAGAAGACGACGAACCCCACGCCGAGCGCGCCTCGGCGCAGCTCGTGGGCCGGGCCCGGGCCGTCCGGTGACGCGCCCACCGTCTGGCCCGGAGCCACCGACTCGGTCATGGCAGGCTCTTCTCCAGCTCGGCGACGCAGTCCAGCAGGACGTCGCAGCCGGTGCGCAGCAGCTCTCGGGTGATGGTCAGTGGAGGCATGAGCCGCAGCACCGTCCCATAACGGCCGCAGGGCACGAGGATGACGCCCTTCTGCAGCATGGCCCCGACGAGCTGGCCGACCAGCTCGTGGTCCAGCGGCTCCTTGGTCGCCTTGTCGGCTACCAGCTCGATGCCGATCATGAGACCTCGGCCGCGGACGTCGCCGATGATCCGGGACCGTTCGGCGGCCTCGGTCAGGTACCGCATGGTCTCCTCGCCGAGCAGGGCCGCGCGTGCCGGGATAGCGCCGTCGTCCTCGGTGAGGATGTCGATGTTGGTCATCGTCGTCACGGCGCCGACTCCGTTGCCTGCGAAGGTGTTCGGGTGGATGGTCTCGGGGACTTGGAGGGCCAGGTCCTTGCGGATCGAGCAGCCCGGCCATGGGGGCGTCCCCACCCATGCCCTTGCCCCACGTCAGCACGTCCGGCTCGACGCTGGACGCCTCGACGACCCACATCGTCCCGCTGCGGCCGGCGCCGGCCTGGACCTCGTCGGAGACGTAGAGGCAGCCGTTCTTCTCGCAGATCGCCTTGACCCGCTGCGAGGAAGTACGGCGAGGGGGCGATGTAGCCGCCTTCGCCCTGGATCGGCTCGAGGATGACGGCGGCGACATCGTCGGCCGCGGTGTACGGCGTGTTGAGGACGTAGTCCAGGTAGTCGGCGCAGCGGTCCTCGCTCTCACGCTGGTTCGTGCCGCCGAGCGCGCACCGGTACCCGTAGGGGTAGGGCACGTGGATGACGTCAGGGATGTGCAGGTTGCCCTGGTGGTAGCGCTCGCCGGTCGTCAACGAGCCGGCCGAGGTGGTCACCCCGTGGTAGGCGCCGTGGAAGGCGACGATCTGGCGCCGGCCGGTGATGATCCGGATGAACTTCAGGGCCGTCTCGACGGCGCTGCTGCCGGACTGGGTGAAGTAGGTGATGCAGTTGTCGCGCAGACCGTTCGGCATGATCGAGGACACCTTCTCGGCCAGCTCGGTGCGCCGGATGCTGGATAGGTCGGCCGCGTGCATGAGCTCGTCGATCTGGGCCTTCATCGCGGCGGTCACCCGCGGGTGCAGCCGACCGACCGAGCTGACTGCGACACCGGCGGCCAGGTCGATGAACACGTTGCCGTCCGGGTCCAGGACCGTCGAGCCGCGGCCTCCCGCGAACACCAACGGGAACCGCCCGGCCCCGCGGGCCATCGACTCGACCTCGAGCGACCGCGCCAGCCACGACTGGGCCTGCGGACCTGGCACGGCCGTGCGCATCAACGGGGCTTTCGGGTAGTTCAGCTCGGCAAGGGACAGCTCGTCAACGCTCATGGGTTTGGCCCTCCTGACTGAGGTGCTGGTCCGCGTTGGCCGTCCGGACGAACGTCCGCGCACCGCTCCTGATTGTGGGGATCAGCAGGAATCTAGGCACGGCGGGCCGGAACGAACGGACGCTGCGTGCCGACCGGTTGACGCTGCGTGCCAAGATGCGATGCGTTTACCAGCCAAGGTGCTCAAGATCGCCGCGCCGCCCACCGTCGTCGCGCCGGGGATGTTCGCAACGAGCGTCGGGTCAACCTCGACTCGACGCCGGGGACCGGTCGCCTCTTGCTGCGATCAGGAGCGCCGTGTTGTCGACACGCGCTGACGTGGCCGCTCAAGGTGGATGACGGCGAGGGCCGCGCACAGGTGTACGCCTACGCTGCCCGCGCAATGACGAAGACTGCGGACAAAGTCCGCCTCATCGTCGGCCAGGACCGGGACGGACGTCTCATGCCAGACGACGACCCTCGCCCCATTCACCGCTGCCTGTTCGGTCGCGGCAGGCATGAAAAGACCCGCGTCCGCGACGTTGTCGCCCGCGCCGAGCCCCACCATCAGCACAGCCGGGCCCGGGATGCCCCCCAGACCCGGGCTTGCCATACTGGCTGTACTCCGGACCCCCACGTGCCAAACGGGTTGAGCCGCTGAGACAGGAACTCGACGGTGACCAAGGCGGTTCCCGTGCGTGCACCGATAGTGAGCCACAGTGAAGTCGCAAGGATCGTCATCGACACCTTCTCGGGAAAAGAGCGTGAACCAGACCCGCGATGCCGTTCTCGCCGCTGCCAGGCGCCTCGGTGCCACTCGACTCGGAGTCCTGGTCATCGGCCGGCTCGTCTCACCGTTGCAGCGCCGACTCTATGTCATCACCCGCGGTCGGATCTCGCTCACCGGCCACGCCCCCGTCCTTCTCCTGACGACGGTCGGACGGCGAACAGGACGCGAGCGGACAATCCCGCTCTTCTATCTGCGCGATGACAACCGCCTTGTCGTCTGCAACGTGAACCCTGGCCTTGAACGGCCCAACCCCTGGACCTTGAACCTCATCGCCGAGCCCCACGCCCTCGTCACCCTCGGCAGCGAAACCTACGGGGTGACGGCGCGGAAAGCATTGCAAGATGAGGTTGATAGCTACTGGCCGAGGTTCACGAAACTCTGGCCCGCATACCAAACGTTTGCCGACAGAGGCGGCACGATATCGGTCTTCATCCTTGAGCCAGCACACCATCGCCCGGTCGTCGCGTGAGGTCAGCGGAGCCTTCTATCCTGACTCCTTGGCATCCGTTGGGTGAGTACCTCGTTGATCGTCTGGCCGAACAGCCGCGAGCGCTTTGGAGCATTTGCGGTGACGATACTGCCATCAACAGTGACGCCAGGTCCTGTGTACGTCGCGCCTTTCATCTCGAGGGTCTTGGCTTCGGTCCCGGCGACGGTCGCCTTCCTGCCCGCCAACACGCCGGCGTTGGCCAGGATGACCGGCGCCAGGCAAATGGCCGCCACGAGCTTTCCCTGGCCGTGCATCGCCTGCGCGATCTGTTTGGCGGCTTCGTTGGCAAAGAGGAGCTTGGATCCGCCGCCGCCCACAAAGACCACGCCATCGAAATCGTCGGTGTTGACCTTGTCGATCGTCAGCCGAGAGTGAAAACTTCCTCCGCGTGAACCCGTGCAGATACCCCGTCTCGTGCTGGCCAGGATCGTCTCGTGTCCGGCTGCGTCCAGCTCTGCTTTGGTTTCAAAGAGCTCCTCGTCCCGAAATCGCTCCGGAGCCACAACCATCAAGATCTTCGCCACGACCGGGTCCTCCGAGTCTCTGCCTCGGTTCGTACCAACCTCCACCTCAGTGCGGCTCGTCCCCCTCCCGCGAGGCGGCTGTGTGCAGCAACTGCAGGTACACCTTCACGGATTGGGCGCCGGCCGCGGACGCCCGCTCGTTGGCCAGGACGAACGGCACGCCCATCACGCCCAGCTCTTCGGCTCGTGCTTCGTCAGCGCGCACGGCGTCGGCGTAGTCCTCCCCCGCCAGAACCGAGGCCACCCGCCGCTCGTCCAGGCCCGCCTCGGCACCGATCCGGAGCAGCACCCCGTGGTCGTCGAGCGCCAGCCCCTCCTGGAAGGCCGCGGCGTAGAACCGTTCGAGCGCGGCTTGGGCCAGCTCCCACCCACCCATCTCACCCGCGAGCGCGATGAGCCGGTGCGCGTCGAACGTCGACGTCTGCAGCGCGCGGGAGAAGTCCAGCTCCAGACCGTCCTCGGAGGCGACCTCAGCGACCTGGGCCGTCATCGCCCGTCCTGCCTCGATCCCGCCTCCGTACACCCGCTCGAAGTACTCCGCCACCGGGACACGCTCGCCGGGCTTGCGGTTCGGGTTCAGCTCGTAGGCGCGGTGGCGGATGCGCACGAGAGCCGGACGCTCGTATGCCGTGACGGCCGCACGCAGGCGCTGCTTGCCGATGAAGCACCACGGGTCAACGACGTCGGCCCAGACGTCCACGACGATGCCGCCGGGCTCAGCGTCACTCACCCTGACGAGTCTGTCACGGCATACCCGCACACGCTGCGAAGGCGCCCGGGTAGAGCGCAGCCCCGCACCCAGGGGGGAAGTGCGGGGCTGCGCGACCGGGAAGGCTACCGGGCCCGTTGAGGTCAGAAGCGACCGTATGAGACGTTGCTGTAGGTCCAGATCGTGTGCAGCCCGGTGGTGGTGCCCGGGTGCTGCGCGTCGTAGATCATCCCGCCGCCGGCGTAGATGGCCGCGTGGTATGCCGGGAAGCCGAAGAACATCAGGTCACCGGGCTGCGGGTTGGAAACCTTGGTCGAGGCAGCTCGCTGGGCCTCCGCGACGCGCGGGATGTCCTTGCCGGCCATCCGGTACACGTAGCTGGTGAAGCCCGAGCAGTCAAAGCCCGTGCTCGGCGAGGACCCACCGGCGCGGTAGGGGATGCCGGAGAGGCTCGCGGCGATGCCGATGATCGAGCCGTCGTTGGGGACGCTCGGCGCGGCAGCGGCCGCGGGAGCGGGCAGCAGCGGTCGACCGGCTGGTGGTCGAGCGGCTGGCCGGAGTCTGGGCGGGCGCTGCCGCGGCCGGGCGGGTCGCCTTGGCCGTGGGAGCCGCCGTCGTGGACTTTGCGGCAGCCGGCTTGGCCACCACCTTGGTCGTGAAGGCGGCGGTGCCGAAGCTGTCGGGCGATGGCGTGGACGGGGCGGTCACGACCGTACCCTCCAGAGCAGCCCGGCGCCTGTGCCGCTTGGGCCGGGACGGCCATCCCAGCGGCGAGCCCACCGGACAGCACGGCTATCGCGGAGATCTTGGCCGCAGGCGCAGCCCGATCGGACGCGATCTGGCCGATTTCCGTTGCAGGGGAGTAACCAGGTGCGCGATGGCGCCCGACGTGTTTGGCCACGGTGAACCCTCTCCAGACGCCTGCGAGGTGAGCTGTCGGGTTCGGGTGGGAGTGTCACCCGGCTCTTGGCCCGGTGGTCGGACCTGGAGCTTCACCCCAAGGACGCCTCACGACGCCCGCAAGTGGTTCCCCCGCTCCTGCCCGCGGTGGTTGAACGAAACCCGTTGCGGTGGCAGGATTCGGCGGTCCGCACCGGGCACCTCCCCGGGAGGGGAAGGTGTCAGCACGCTATACCACCCCGGCAAGCGATGTCACGGCAGGGTCACGGAACGGTCAGCGGCGAGTCAACTGCGGTCCCCAAGGCAGGCCGGGTTGCGCTTGCTGGGACGTCCGAGGGGCCACCTAGGCAGGGGCGTCGACAAACACATGCGACGCCAGGTCGTGCGGTATGCCGATGGGCTGGCCCCCGGTGTCATCCACCCGCTGGGCGCTGATGCCGTTGTCTCCCAAAAGGATCCGAGTTTGCCGGCCAGGTAGTAGCCCGGCCGCCGTGAGCACGCTGAGTCCGGCATGGTCGGCCTGGGCCGGCTCGCCGATGCGCCGCACGACGACGACCTGCTCGCCCACTCCCCCGAGCTCGGTGAGACTCACCACACCGTGTCGGAAGTCCGCGCCGCCGGGCGGCCCTCCCAGCTCGCCCAGGCCCGGGATCGGGTTGCCGTAGGGCGACTCCCGGTCATCGCCGATGAGCTCGAGAATCCGCCGCTCTACCCGTTCGCTCATGACGTGCTCCCACCGGCACGCCTCCTCATGGGCGAACTCCCAGTCCAGCTTGAGCACCTCGACCAGCAGCCGCTCGGCCAGCCGGTGCTTGCGCATGACCCGCGTGGCCCGGACCCGACCGGCCTCGCTCAGCTGCAGGTGCCGGTCGCCGCCCAGGCTGAGCAGGCCGTCACGTTCCATCCGTGCCACGGTCTGCGACACGGTCGGCCCCGAGTGGCCAAGGCGCTCTGCGATGCGTGCCCGCATGGGCACGATGCCCTCTTCCTCGAGCTCGAAGATGGTCCGAAGGTACATCTCCGTCGTATCGATCATGTCGCTCACAGGCCTACCCTCTCACCCGAGCCAGGCACCCGGCATACCTGACGCATGCGTCGTCGGGTCGCCGGCTGCGGGCCGCTCAGATGGCGTCCAGCTTCTGCAGCCGGTGCAGCGACACCCAGCCGAAGGGGATCGGCACCCAGTACGTCACCAGTCGGAACAGCAGCACGGCCGAGACCGCGACGCTGCTCTCCGCGCCCACGGCGATGAGCCCCGCCGACAAGGCCGCCTCCACGCCCCCGAGGCCGCCCGGCGTCGGCACGGCCGACCCGATGATCGCCCCGGCGAAGTAGACGACGGCGACCGCGGCGATCGGCGTCGTCGCGCCGAACGCCCGCGTCGCGCAGAAGAGCGCGAACACGAACGCGCTGTCCAGCAGCATCGCCCCGCCGAGCAGCTGGGCCAGCTTGAGCGGATGCTGCAGGACGCCAAGGACCTGCGGCACGACGGCGCGCACCCGGGGCAGCACGCTGGTGCGGAAGGCCGCCCGGACACGGGGAACGGCGAACAGGGCGATGAGCATCATGACGACGATCGGTATCGCCACGACGACCTTGGCGGGCGGCTCGAACGAGGACGTCGGGCCGGTGCCGGCGATGACCCCTGCGACGATCAGCAGCGTGACGTAGCTGGTGAACTGGGCCAGCTGCGCCAGCCCCACGCTCGCGCCGGCAACCGCCGACGGCACGCCCGCCTTGAGCAGGTAGCGGGTGTTGAGTGCGATGTTGCCGATGGCGGCCGGGGCCACCAAGCCGCTGAACGCGACGGCGAGCTGGGTCATGTAGGTGCGGATGTACTTCAGCCGGATCGGCACCGAGCCGGTGATGACGAACGAGGCGCCGGCGAAGGTCAGGACGGCGAACAGGAGCGAACCGACCGCCCAGGGCACCTGGGCGCTGGACAGGACCGTGCCGAAGTCCACCTGGGCGAGCTGGGTCAACACGATGTATGCCGCGAACCCGCCACCCACGGCCGTAAGGACGGTCTTGGCGCTCACCCGCCGCAGCTCGATGGTGCGGGGCTCGCCTGCGCTGGTGTCCAGGGCCATGACCTGCTCGCGCAGCTGGTCGAGCAGGCCCTTCTTCTTCTTGAGGGCCTGGCGGACCGGCCGGCCGAGGGCCAACGGCTGCAGCATCGGCAGGGTGCGCGACAGCCGTTCGGTGCCGACGACCGACGTGATGGCCGCGAGCGCTCGTTCGGGTCCCATGAAGAGCGCGAGCAGGGTGGTCGTCTGTGCGGCGTCGGCCCTGCGGGTGATGTCCTCGGCGCCGATATCGCCGTCGCCGGTGGTCCGCAGGCCGGCGGTGCCGTCGGGCAGCAGCACGACCGAGTCCTGGTTGAGCCCTCGGAAGACGACGCGATGGTCTTGCAGCCGGGCGACCATGCGCACGATGGCCCGCGCCTGCTCGTCGGTGAGCTTCTCCCCGATCTCGCGCAGCGGCGTGCCCTCGACCCGCGTGAGCGCGATCGCGCAGGACCCGCTGACGTCGGCGACCGCCACGGGGTACGGCGCGACCACCCCGGCCCAGCGCAACATCAGGGCGGTGAGGCTGCGGTGCTCGATCGCCGCCCGGACGGTCAGGGCGGGAACTCGCGCGGTCGCGCCCCGCAAGCGCAGGCGGTGCAGCAGGCGCCGGCCCGAGGCCAGCCCGAACGTGTCGCGGTCGAGGACCTGGACGTCGTACACGTCTCCGTCTGCGGACTCGCCTTCATAGTGCCGTTCGCCCTCCGCGTCCTCGTCGACCAGCTCGAGGCGCGAGAGCGGGGCGCCGGCAAGAACCAGCTCCTTGGCGATGTCGGCCCCAGTGGGGCGCGTGGATGCGGTACCGAACGCAAAGCGGACCCCGTGGCCGACGATCGCCCCGAGCAGGAAGCTGCACAACAGGGCCAGCGCGGTGTTGGTGCCCGCAAGGAACGCCGTGATCGTCATCGAGGCCAGCACGACAAAGGACAGTGGCGCGAGCCAGCGCCGCCCGCTGATGTTGGCGACGATGACGAACGCAACCAGCGAGGCGATGACCAGGTCCAAGGGGGACGTGTGCCCCTCGTCGCGGATCGGCCGGGTCAGCGCGGCGAGGACTCTGGTGAACTGGTCGTCCAGAATGAGCACCTTGAGAGCCTGGGCGATCGCGGCGGCCAGCAGCGCACCGAGCAGGGCGTGGACCAGCTGCCACCCCCTGCTTCGCACGACCAGGTCGATGCCAATGCCCACCGGGACGACGAGCACACCAAAGGCGCCGGCCCACGAGAACAGCTGCAGCAGCAGGCGGGGCAGCCCTTCGGTCGCCTGGGCCAGGTCCACCTCAACGGCGCCCGTTGTGTTGACGGCGAGGTCGCCCAGGGCGATCGCGATGACGGTGATGACGACGAGCAGCAGGGTGAGGTAGGCGTCGGAGGGGCGCCGCACGCGGTCTGGCATGCGCGGCTCGATCACCTGGACCGAGCGCGGCAATGTCTGCACGCGCTCATAGTGCCTCAAGAGCGGGCCTGAGCCCTACAATCACGCGCCTGCGCCCGAGTCGGCAGCCAGCCCCCGCGGTGGTTACCCGGCGGTATGCCGGTCGGCCACCGTGAGCGCCTCGTCGAGGATGGCCAGCCCCTCCCGGATCTCGTCGTCGCTCGTGGTGCACGGCGGCACGACATGGGTCCGGTTGAAGTGGACGAACGGCCACAGCCCGCGCTGCTTGCACGCGGTCGCGAACTCGAGCATCGGGGCGGCCGCAGGCCCGCCCGCGTTGAACGGCACGAGCGGCTCACGGGTATGCCGGTCGCGCACCAGCTCGACGGCCCACATCGCGCCCAGCCCGCGGACCTCACCGACACACGGGTGGCGCTGCGCCAGCTCGCGAAGGCCCGGCCCGATGACCTCGTCGCCGAGGCGGCGGGCGTGCTCGAGGACGCCGTCCTCCTCGAAGGCCCGGATCGACGCCACGGCGGTCGCACACGCCAGCGGGTGGCCCTGGTAGGTGAGCCCGCCCGGGTAAGGCCGCTCGCGGAACGTCTCGGCGATCTCCCGCGAGACGACCACGCCACCGAGCGGCACATAGCCCGAGTTCACCCCCTTGGCGAACGTGATGAGGTCCGGCGCGACGCCCCAGCGGTCCACGGCATACCACTCGCCACAGCGACCGAAGCCGCTCATGACCTCGTCGGCGATCATCACGAGGCCGAACTCGTCACAGATCTCGCGGACCCCGGCGAGGTAGCCGTCCGGGGGGACGAGCACTCCGTTGGTGCCCACCACGGGCTCAAGGATCACGGCGGCCACGGTCGCGGGACCCTCGACGATGACGGTGTCGCGCAGGTGCTGCAGGGCCCGGTCACACTCCTGCTGCTCGGTGCTCGCGTGGAACGGCGAGCGGTAGAGGTACGGGCCCCATATGTGGACAACCCCGGGTATGCCGGGCTCGCTGGCCCAGCGCCGCGGCTCGCCCGTGAGGGTGAGGGCGCCGGCCGTCGCGCCGTGGTAGCTGCGGTAGGCGGCCAGCACCTTGTGCCGGCCGGTGTGCAGCCGGGCCATCCGCAGCGCGTTCTCGTTGGCCTCGGCGCCACCGTTGGTGAAGAAGACCATCTCCAGGCCATCGGGAGCCTTGCTCGCGATGAGGCGGGCCGCCTCGGACCGCACGTCCACGGCATACCCGGGGGCGACCGTGGTGAGCCGGCCGGCCTGCTCACGGATCGCGGCGACCAGCCGCGGGTGGTTGTAGCCGATGTTGACGTTGACCAGCTGCGAGGCGAAGTCGAGGTAGCTGCGCCCGTCGTCGTCCCAGAAGCGGGACCCCTCGGCGCGGGCGATGGGGAGCGGGTCGATGAGCCCCTGGGCGGACCAGGAGTGGAACACGTGCGCCCGGTCGTTCGCACGCACGGTGGCCTGGTCGGTGGGCACGGAGAACGTCGTGGGGTCGCTCACGGGGACCTGTGTCGGGTTGGGCCGGGCGGTATGCCGGTCAGCGGGTGCGGGGGAAGCCCTTGGCCCGTCAGGCGTCAGCGCGCCGGTGCCTGCTTCCGGCCGCGCCACCATTGCCACCCGGCAGTGACGATGACCGCGCCGGCGAGCGAGCCGATGATCCCGCTGGGGCGCAGGGCCAGCCCGTCACCGGCGAGCAGGCTGACCACCAATCCCCCGACGAAGGAGCCGACCAAGCCCGACGCAAACGCCATCGGCCAGTCGACTCGGCCGCCGCGGCGCCCGAGGATCAGCTGGGCACCAGCGCCGATCAGCATGCCGAACAGGATGATGCCGAGGATGAGCATTGGTCGAGCATAGGTGGTGACGACGCCTACCGGCGCCACCGGATCGGCAACCGTTTGACCCCACGCTGGAAGTTCGACTGCAGCCACACCGGGTCCGCCCCGGCCTCGATCCACTCGGTCCGCTGCAACACCTGGGTGAACATCGCCCGCATCATGGCCCGCGCCAGGAACGCCCCGAGACAGAAGTGCGGCCCGGCGCCGAAGGCCAGGTGCTCCCGGGCGTTGGCACGCTTGATGTCGAAGACATCTGGGTCCTTGAACACGCTCGGGTCCCGGTTGGCCGACGCGAAGGACACCACCACCTTGTCGCCGCGGTGCAGCTCGACCTCGCCGAGGTGAACCGGACCGGTCGCCGTCCGCCGGAAGGTCATCACCGGCGTCCACCAGCGCAGCATCTCCTCGACCGCGTCGGGGATGAGCAACGGGTTCTCCCGAAGCACCTGCTGCGCGTCGGGGTTCTGCAACAGGGCGACCATCCCGCCCGGTATGCCGTTGCGCGTCGTCTCGTTGCCCGCGACCGAGAAGAGCCAGAACAGGTTCTCGAACTCCTCGACCGACACCGGGCCACCCGAGTCGTCCCGTTGCGCCATGAGGATCGACATGACGTCCTCGCCCGGGTGCTCGCGGCGCAGCGTCCCCAGCGCATGCGCGTAGGCGTAGAGGTCCGGCATACCGTCGCGTGCGCGGGGGTCGGGCATCAGCCCGTCCGGCCCTGGCTCGGGGCGCATGGCCACCGCGGCCCGGGCCAGGTCGCTTCCGGTCGACGGGTCGAAGGACCGGCTGACCCGGTAGTCCGGGTCGAGCCACCCGATCACCCGGTTGGCCCAGTCGAACATCAGCCACCGGTCCGACGCCGGCACCCCCATGACGTCGGCGACGGTGAGCAGCGGCAGGTCCGCGCTGACATCCTTGGCGAAGTCGCACTCGCCGGAGGCCGCGTCGCCCAGCATCCGGTCGACGATGCCGCGGACATGCTCGTCGATCCCGTTCTCCAGCTTGGCGATCGCCCGCGGGGTGAACGAGCGGGCCAGCAGCCGCCGCAGCCTGGAGTGCTCGGGCGGGTCCATGTTGAGCATCATCTGGCGCACGTAGGCCAGGTCCTGGGGGCAGCGCGGGTCGCGGACCTGGGTGCCGCCGAGCGCCGACGAGAAGGCCGCCGAGTCGCGCAGGACGCGCCCGACGTCGCCGTGGCGCAGGACCAGCCAGTACCCGCTGCCCTCCGGCCAGCCCGGCAAGGCGGGCTCGAGCACCGGCACGATCGCGTGCCGCGCTCGCAGCGCGGCGAGCACGGCATACGGGACCTCGCGCGGGTAGGTCGCCGGGTCGTGGACGATGCGCGTCCACTCCCGTTCCTGCTCGGTGAGCAGCCGGTATGCCGTGTCGACGCGCGCCGAGCCGGTCATCAGGGCGCCGGCGTCAGTCGGCCAGGAACCGCTCGATCGACGTGGCGAGCGCCACCGGGGTCTCGAACGGCGCGTAGTGCCCAGCGTTGGCCATGACCTCGATCGTGCAGCGGGGGAAGTGCGGCTCCCAGTGCACGCGGGCGTACGCCTCCCCGACCCCTGGGTCGTGCTCGCCGACGATGACGAGCATCGGTGTGTCGTTGCCCTTCACCTCATCGAGGAAGTCGGGGCCGGCGTACGCCTCCAGGGCGCCGGCATACGCCTCGACGGTGGAGTTGGCGTACGAGCTGTCGACGACCTGGTTGACCCAGGTCGGAGTGAGCCGGTTGCCGGTTGTGAAGTCGACGATGGCGTAGCGGTTCTCACGACTGGCGGGAGCGCCGAAGAAGAGCGCCCGACCGGACTCGTCCATGGGGAACGGCGTGGCGCCGGTCGGGTCGATGCCGACGATCTTGCGGACTCGGGCCGGCGCAACGGCGAGCACCCGCAACGCCGCGCTGCCGCCCATGGAGTGCCCGACGAGGGAGAAGGTGTCGGCACCCCGCTCGTCGGCGGCCTGGAGGACGTCGCTCGCGACCTCGTCAAGGGTGTACGTGCCTGGCTCGGCCTTGCGGGCGCCGTAGCCGCGGTTGTCGGTGAAGTGGTAGGAGAACCGTTCACCATCAAGGTAATCGGGGAAGCTGCCCCATCGAGTGGAGCAGGCGAACCAGCCGTGCAGGCAGAAGACGTGGTGTGGGCCGGAACCGACGGTGCGCACAGGGATCGTCATGAAGCGAGCGTAGTGAGACCCGCTGCGTGTCAGGCGGGAGTGGGACGAAAGCCACGCAGCCGCAGGCTGTTGGTGACGACGAAGACCGAGCTGAACGCCATCGCCGCGCCGGCGATGAGCGGGTTGAGCAACCCGAGCGCCGCCAGCGGGATCGCCGCGACGTTGTAGGCGAAGGCCCAGAACAGGTTGCCTTTGATGGTGCGCAGCGTCGCGCGGGCCAGCCGCACCGCGTCGAGCGCCCCGACGAGGTCACCCCGCACGAGGGTCAGGTCGGACGCCTCGATGGCCACGTCGCTGCCGGTCCCGATGGCGATGCCGAGGTCGGCCTGGGCCAGCGCGGCCGCGTCGTTGACGCCGTCGCCCACCATCGCGACGACCCGTCCCTCGTGCTGCAACGTCGCCACGGCGGAGACCTTCTCCGCGGGCAGCGCGTCGGCGACCACATCAAAGGTCGGTATGCCGGTCTGCGCGGCGACCGCTCGCGCGGCCTCGGCATGATCGCCGGTGAGCAGCAGGGGACGCAGGCCGTGTGCCCGGAACAGGGCGATGGCCCGCGCCGAGGAGGGTTTGAGCACGTCGGAGAGGACGACCAGCCCGGTGACCTGGCCGTCCCACCCGACCCACACGGCCGTCTGACCCTCGCTCATCGCCGCATCGGCCGGGCCGCTGAGCGGGCCCGGCGCCGGCGCCTCGCCGGCGACCCAGGCGAGCCGGCCGACCCGCACCTGCACGCCGTCGACCCGGCCGCTCACCCCCCGCCCCTCGTCATTGATGAACCTGTCGACACGCGAGAGCGGTCCCTCGGCGTCGGCCTGGGCCGCGGCGGCGACTGCCCGCGCAATGGGATGTTCCGAAGCGGCCTCCAGGGCGCCCGCCCGGGCGAGGACCACGGCCGGGTCGAGGCCGGGGGCGGCGTGCGTGCCGACGACCCTCATCCGCCCCGACGTGACGGTCCCCGTCTTGTCCAGCACGACGGTGTCGACCCGGCGGGTGGACTCCAGGACCTGCGGGCCCTTGATGAGGATGCCCAGCTGCGCGCCTCGGCCGGTGCCGACCATGAGCGCCGTCGGGGTGGCCAGCCCCAGGGCGCACGGGCAGGCGATGATGAGCACCGCCACCGCCGCAGTGAAGGCGGCGGTCCACGAGTGGCCGGTCAGCAGCCAGCCGGCGAGCGTGGCCAGGGCGATGACGATGACGGTCGGGACAAAGACCGCCGAAATCCGGTCGGCGAGCCGCTGGACCTGCGCCTTGCCGCTCTGGGCCGCCTCCACGAGGCGCGCCATCTGCGCCAGCTGGGTGTCCGCCCCCACCCGGGTGGCCCGGACGACGAGCCGCCCGGATGTGTTCACGCTGGCGCCGACCACGCTGTCTCCGGCCGCCACATCCACTGGGACCGGCTCCCCGGTCAGCAGCGACTGGTCCACGGCCGAGAAGCCCCCGACGACAACCCCGTCGGTCGCGACCTTCTCCCCCGGCCGCACGACGAACTCGTCGCCGACGGCGAGGCGCTCGACCGGCATCCGCTCCTCACGGCCGTCCCGCAGCACGGCGACGTCCTTGGCCCCGAGGCTGATGAGCGCACGGAGCGCCGCTCCGGCTCGCCGCTTGGCCCGCGCCTCGGCGTACCGGCCCGCGAGGAGGAACGTGGTCACGGCCGCCGCGGTCTCCAGGTAGATGTGGTCGCCAGCAGTGGCCTGGCCGGGCAGCAGCTCGAACTCCATGCGGGTGCCGGTCATCCCGGCGTCCCCGAAGAAGAGCGCCCACAGCGACCACAGGTACGCCGCGGTGACACCGAGTGAGATGAGGGTGTCCATGGTGGTCGC
This sequence comes from uncultured Actinomycetota bacterium, assembly GCA_963769085.1. Lineage (GTDB taxonomy): Bacteria > Actinomycetota > Actinomycetes > Actinomycetales > Dermatophilaceae > Phosphoribacter. Next base: position 18,113 of record CAVYKM010000034.1, read on the forward strand.
GCCGTGGCGCAGGTTGGCCAGCGCCGCCCGGTGGAACGGCCAGGCTCCCCACACGACGACCGGCGAGGCCAGCGTGAGGGCGAGCCACTGCCAGTTGGGGAACTGCAGCGCCGGAACCATGGACAGCAGCACGACGGGCACGGTCAGCGCCAGGCTCACGAGCAGCCGACGGCGCAGCGCGGCCGTCTCGGGATCCTCGGGGGTCGATGCCTCAGTCTCGCGGCCCTCGGCGGCTGCGGGGGTGGGAACGGTCGCGGTATAGCCGGTCGCCTCCACGGTCGCCACGAGCTGGGCCACGTCGACAGCGTTCGGAAACGCCACGCTGGCCTTCTCGGTGGCGTAGTTGACCGAGGCGGTCACGCCGTCGATCTTGTTGAGCTTCTTCTCGATCCGGGCCGCGCAGGAGGCGCACGTCATGCCGCCGATGAGCAGCTCGGTCTGCCGCGTCGGCGTCGTCTGGGTCGTCATGAGTCCTTCCGGCCCTGCCGAAGTCGGGTAATGGTCAGCGTCCGGCCAGGGTGTAGTCGCCGGCCTCGTCCAGAGCCTTCATGATGTCGACGTCGCTGAGCGTGCGCTCCGCGTCGACATGGACCGTCGACGTGCCACCGGCCACCAGGTCGACGGTCACGGCGCGGACCCCTTCGAGGCCGGTGAGCTCGCTGGTGACGGCGTGCACACAGTGCTCGCACGTCATGCCGTGGACCTTGAACGTCTGGGTGCCCATGCCGCTCTCCTCACGCCTCGGGTGAGCTTCACAGCATACCCCCTATGGGTATGCCGTCCTCACGGGCGTCAACGCCACCGGGGTCGGATCCATGCCCAGTGCCGGTACCCTCACCGGTGCGGGCCGCCGCGGCCCCGAAGGAGACGCCATGGCCGACCGACGCAGGGGCACCTCGACCGCGACCGACCTGGCCCTCATCGCGGTCTTCGCCGCCCTCATCGCGGCGTTCGCGGCGGTGCCGGCCATCCCGGTCGGCAGCGTGGGCGTGCCGATCACCCTGCAGACCCTGGGGGTCACGCTGACCGGCCTGGTCCTTGGACCCTGGCGGGGCTTCGCCGCGACCCTGCTCTACCTGCTGGTGGGCTTCGCCGGCCTGCCGGTGTTCGCCGGCGGCGCTGCCGGTCTCAGCGTGCTGCAGCGCCCGTCGGTGGGCTACCTGCTCTCCTTCCCCGTCGCCGCGCTCGTCGCCGGCGCCCTCGCGGCCTACGTCGTCCGCCGAGGGCTGCGGCCGCTCTACTTCTGGCTGTTCGTGGCCGGCATGGGGGCCAGCCTGTTGGTGGTCCACCCGGCCGGGATCCTCGGTATCGCAGTGGTCACTCACGTCGACCTTCGCACGGCCTTCCTCGCCGACCTGGCCTTCTGGCCCGGCGACATCGTGAAGAACCTCGCCGCCGCGGGGATCGCCCTCGCCGTTCACAAGGCCTTCCCGGCGCTGCTGGTGCCGCGCAGGGCGGTCCCGGCCTGACCCGACCCGCGCGTGATCCGACTGACCGACGTGGGCGTGCGGGTTCCGGTGTATGCCGGGCCCTCCGCACCGCAGGACAAGGCCGTGCTCGACGGGGTCAGTCTCGAGCTGACCGAGCGGCGGATCGCCGTCATCGGGGCCAACGGGTCCGGCAAGTCGACCCTGCTTCGGCTGCTCAACGGGCTGGTGCTGCCGACCTCGGGGCAGATCCTGGTTGACGGGCTCGACACCCGACGGGACGGGGCGGCGGTGCGCCGTCGGGTCGGGTTCGTCTTCACCGAGCCGCTGCACCAGCTGCTCATGTCCACCCCTGCGGAAGACGTCGAGCTGAGCCTACGGCGCACGGTCCGCGACCGGCGAGCCCGCCGGGCAGCGGCGCTCCGCGCCCTCGCCCGGCACGGTCTGGAGGGCCTCGCCGACCAGAGCATCTACGACCTCTCCGGCGGCGAGCGCCAGCTGGTCGCCCTCGCGTCGGTGCTGGCGGTTGACCCGGCGGTGCTGGTGGCCGACGAGCCGACGACGCTGCTGGACATGCGCAACCGCGACCGGGTGCGCGCGCTGCTCGCCGGCCTCACGCAGCAGGTCGTCTTCGCCACCCACGACCTGGCGTTCGCGGCGGATGCCGAACGGGTCATCGTGGTGGACGGTGGCCGGGTGGTTCAGGACGGGCCCCCCGCGCCGGCTTTGGACGCCTACCGGCGGCTTATGGAGGTCCCGTGACCGCTCACCACGACCTCTTCGGGCTGTACGTGCCAGGCGACTCGGTCGTCCATCGACTGCCGGTCGGTGCGAAGTACCTGCTGCTGTTGGGGCTGACGGTGCCGCCGGTCGTCATCGGCCAGCCAGCGCTCACGTTCGCCTTCCTGGTCGCCGCAGCCGCGGCGCTGGCCCTGGCAGGCGTGCCCGCGCGCACGGCATACCGGCTGCCGTGGGGGCTGGTCGTGCTGCTGGCGACCCTTTCCGGCTACCACGTGCTGAGCGGGAGCTGGGCATCAGCGGTCACCGCCCCGGGGGCTGTGCTCATCGCGGTGTATGCCGGCCGCCTGCTCACCTTGACAACACCCGGGCCGCAGCTGCTCGACGCGCTCGTCGCCGCTGCTCGGCCGCTGCGCAGGGTGGGCGTCGACCCGGAGGCGCTCGCGCTCGCCGTCGCGCTCATGGTGCGCAGCGTGCCGTACCTGCTGGGGTCGTTCGCCGACGTGCGGGCGGCCGCCAAGGCTCGAGGGCTCGAGCGCAACCTGCACGCGCTCGTCACGCCGGTCGTGGTGGGCGCAGTAGCGTACGGGCAGGCAACTGGGGAGGCGCTCGCCGCGCGCGGGCTTGGCCAGGTTGAGCACGACGAGCCACCAGATATGAGTAAATGACCAGACATCGTCACCAGGAGGTGTCATGACCGGGTGGGCAGCCGTCGTGATCGGCTTGGTGCTGTGCTTCGCTGGCATCGCGTCGACGCACCTCGCGGTGCTGCTCTCCGGGTTCGGCCTTGCCTGGCTGCTCGCCGACGCCTTCGGAGCCAGCACCGGCACGACCATCATCATCTCCGCTGGCCGGGGCGCTTGTCGCCTGGGTCGTGGTCACCCTGATCTTCCGCACCAGCCTGTTCTTCGTCGGCGCGGTCGTCGGCACGGTGATCGGGGCCAAGCTCTACGGTGTCCTGGCAGGCTCCTCCAACAGCGTGATCGTCGCTGTCGTGTTCGTCGCGGCCGTGGCCTTCATCTGCGGGTGGATGGCCAACCGCTGGCATGCGCGGGTGGTGCTCTGGCTCACCGCCATCGGTGGGGCTGCCCTCGCCCTCACCGGGCTGGGGCGCATCTGGGCCGACCCGATGCACGCCCTGAGCAGCCCGCAGACCTCGACCGAGACGAGCATCTCGGTCGTGGCCTGGGTGCTGCTCACGCTGGCCGGCTGGTGGTCCCAGCGCCGGATCTCCGCCCGGGCCCTCGACAAGCGGGCCTGACCAATCCTCTGCGTCAGGGGACGTGTGACGCGGTTGCGCGACGACGCGCCGACCCCCTTGCGAGAGTTGCGCCTTCAACACGGCAGAATGCGGGCATGACCTTCTGGCAGATCATCTGGTTCATCATCGTCAGCTTCGCGTTCATTGCGTACCTGATCATCCTGTTCAACATCTTCGCCGACCTGTTCCGCGACCGCGGCATGTCGGGGTGGCTCAAAGCCATCTGGATCATCCTGCTCATCCTCTTCCCGTTCATCTCCGCGTTCGTCTACGTCATCGCCCGCGGACCCGGGATGGCCGAGCGTCAGGCCGCGGCCCTCAGCGACATGAAGACCCGCCAGGACGAGTACATCAAGTCCGTCGCGGCCACGACGACACCTGCTGACCAGATCGCCCAGGCCAAGGGCCTGCTGGACAGCGGTGCGATCTCTCAGGCGGAGTTCGACTCGTTGAAGGCCAAGGCGCTCAGCTAGTTGGTAGGGGCACGCGCGGTCCCGGCGGCATACCCTGGGAAGGTGGAGCGTGTCTCGCTTGGCTCCCTTGACGCGCCCGCCAGCGCTGCCCCGGGGGGGAGGAGTCGCGTGTCGCTGCCCAAGCTGACGGTCCCCCGAACGGCCCCCCACGTCGTTCACCGCGAGCGCTGTCTGCAGGCCCTCACCCGTGCGGTGCGGGACCATCGCATCGTCCTGGTGGTGGCTCCGGCCGGGTACGGCAAGTCGACCGTTGTCGCCGACTGGGCCAGCCAGCGAGGGGCCCCCACCGCGTGGGTCACCCTGGACGCGGGTGACAGCGACGGGGCGCGCCTGGTTCACCTGCTGGGCCAGGCGGCCACGACCCTAGGCCTGGGGGCCGCCGGCGAGGTGCGCCCTGGACGGGAGGGAGTCGACCAGCTGCAGGCCCGTCTCGCCAACGCGCCGCCGGGCCTGGTCGTGGTCCTCGACGACGTGCACGAGCTGGCTTCCGCAGCCATGCGACAGGTCCTCAGCCCGCTCGTGCGGTTCTCCCCGGACTCGGCCCGGCTGGTCCTGATCAGCAGGTACGACCCTCCGGCGCTCCCGGTGAACAAGCTGCGCCTGCAGGGTGAGCTCGGTGAGCTGCGCGAGGGAGCCCTGGCCTTTACCGCCGAGGAAGTCAGCGCGTTGGCGGCGGCTATGGACCAGCGGATGGACCTGGCTGCCGCCGAGGAGCTGCGCACCCTCACCGACGGCTGGGCGGTTGCGGTGCGCTTGGCCCTCATGTCGTTGCGCGACAGCGTCGACCACACGGCCCAGTTTCGCCTCATCCGCACCCTCGACGTGCCCGTCAACGAGTACCTCGTCGAAGAGGTCCTCAGCCAGCTCGAGCCGCAAGTGGCCGACTTCGTTCTCAGCGCAACGGTGTCCGACCGGATCACCCCCGGCCTGGCGGAACACCTGGTTGCGGGCGGCGCGCAGCTGCTCGAGCAGTGCGTCGTGCGCGGGTTGTTTCTCACCGGCCCGGCCTCGGTCGGGGCGGAGACCAGCTACCGGTGGAACCCGCTGTTTGCCGCGCACTGCCGCAGCGTCGCCGCCCGGCGAAGCCCGGGTATGCCGGCCGCGCTGCATCGCAAGGCCGCCCACTACCTGCACCGTCGTGAGGCAGCAGACGCCTTCGCACACGCCGTCCAGGCCGGGGACCACCACCTCGGCATCCGGATCTTGGCGGACGTCTGGCCCGACATGCTGGCCCTGGGAGCCACGGATCTCATCCGGGCGATGTGCCGCCAGCTGCCTCCCCCGCACGACCGCCACGCCGAGGTCCGCCTTGCCCTTGCCGCGGCGAGCGCCGTCGAGGGTACCGTTGAGCTGGACCCGCCAGCGGCCGACTCGTCCACTCGGGACGATGCGCGAGAACGGCATCGGCTGATGCTGGCCCTGGTACGCCTGTTGCTGGCTGAGGGACCCATGGGCTCCGACCGCGCCGGAGCCGATCAGGACGGCTTGTTCGCTAGGGTCAGCACCGCCCGCCCAGCGACGCGGGCGGTGGGGTTGTTCGTGCTTGGCCGGGACCGGCTGGGCCCGCGAGCCCGGCGGTCAGCCGGGCATGGACCTGCTCGACGACGCCATCCGATGCGCTCGCGTCGCCGGACTGCGCGGCACCGAGATCGCCTGCCGCGCAGAGCAGAGCCTCGCGCTACTGCGGCGGGGGGACGTGCACGAAGCCGACGAGCACGCCGCTTCGGCCATCAGCCAGGCATCCCTGCGTGGCTGGGAACGGGCGGCGGCCCTGTCGACGGCATACCTGGTCCGCGGTCTCGTCGCCCACTGGCAAGACCGCCGCACCGAGGCGCAGCCGTTCCTCCAAGACGCCATCGACCAGCCAGGGCCCGGATACTCCGAGATCCGTGGCTATGCCGCGTTGTGCCTGGCCATGGTTCAGCTGGCCCACGGCGACCTCGCCCAGGCCCGACGCACGCAGGCCCGCGAGGACGTCCTGCACCCGACCGCGCTGTCGTCCCCCGAATGGGCGGATCTGCGGGACGTCGTGCGGGCCATGACGCTGCAGGCCGAGGGAGACCCGGGCGGCGCGCTGGCCCTTGCGCGGTCCGGTCCATCCGATCGTCACCCGCTCGGCATGCTGTGGGAGTCGGCGCTGCTGCGGCGGTGTCGTGACCGGGCTGGCGCCTGGGCCGCACTCAAGCGGCTCCCCGACTCAGTGCGCCACGGTTACGTGGCGGTCGACGCGCTGCTGCATGAGGCACTCTTGCACGCGGACGAGGGCGAGATCGGCTCGACGCACGCGGCGATCGAGCAGGCCCTCGCCGCGGCCGACGCCGGGCTCATCGTGCGTCCCTTCCACGAGCACACCCCGCAGCTGCGTCCCCTGCTCGTCGAGCACCTTGGTTGGGGGACCTCCCATGCCGACCTCATCCGTCGCGTCCTTGCCACCCACGACGAGACATCCCACCCGCCCGCGACGAGCGAGCTCACGGCCCGCGAGACGGAGGTCCTCGCCTGCCTTCGCTCCTCGATGTCGACCGCGGAGATCGCGACGTCGCTGTTCCTCTCAGTCAACACGGTGAAGACCCACCAACGGGCGATCTACCGCAAGCTGGGCGCCGAGGGCAGGCGCGCGGCGGTTCGTCGCGGGCTCGACCTCGGGCTCATCTAGGCATCCGCGGGCGACGTGTCGGATTCGCCCTCCTCGATGACGTGCAGGTCGAGGATGCGACAGCCCAGGCCGTTCAGGTAGGCGATGAGCCCAGTGAGGGCCGCAGAGTCTGCCACTCGACACGAGATGAGGCTGGTCTTACCTGAGGGGACGACGACCACGTCGCCGAAGTCGCGCGTGGCGCCCTGCGGCACGGAACCGGCCACCCGGATGTGATAAAGCATCGACGCCCTCCTTCCTCCCCACAGTGCAAGGGACAGGCACCGTTCGCCTCACCCAAGACGGACGACGTGGGGTTGCTGCGGTCGGCGGCCTTTGTGTCGACCTTCACACGGTGATTACCCCCACCGGCAGAAGTCATCCTTGCGGGATGACGAGGCTGCCCGCTCAAGCGCCCAAACTGGACAATGCCTCACCCGATAACCAGGAGAGAAACCATGAGCACCGAAAGCTCGTCCAAGACGGTGGCCGCCTGGACCAGCGTCTTCGCCGCGGCGATGATGATGATCGTCGGGCTGTTCCAGTTCTTCGCCGGACTGGTGGCCCTCATCGACGGGCGCAACTTCTACGTGTCCACCCCCAACTTCTTCCTCACCTTCAACGCCACGACCTGGGGATGGATCCATCTGATCCTGGGGATCGTCGTTGGGGTCGCGGGCTACTTCGTCCTCACCGGGAACATCGCCGCGCGGACCCTGGGGATCGTCCTCGCGGGCATCCAGGCCGTCGTGAACTTCATCTGGCTGCCCTACTACCCGGTGTGGAGCATCATCATCATCGCGCTCGACGTGCTGGTGATCTGGTCGCTGGCCACGCTACGCCTCGACCAGGGAGCACCCTGGAGCAGCTAGCCGCCTGACCCGACAGCACCTGCCAGGGGTGTCCGGCATACCGCCGCGCTACCCCGGCAGGTGCTTGGTGTCGGTCTCGCTCGGTCCTTGCTGGCTTCGGGGCGCCATGGGATCAGGGTCGGGCCCCATCCTGCCGCTCACGCCGCCGGGTGGGGCCCCGTCCATGAGCGCGGCGGTGTTGGGCTCCAGGTGGCCCTCCAGCTGCGGGTATGCCGTGGTGTTCTCCGGGTGCGACCCCCCCGGACGACCGGGGCCGGCCTTGGTGCGCCGGGAGAGCCGCTTTCGCTTTCGCGGTGCCATTCAGACCTCCTGGTGTGCCGGTGCCGACGAGCGGGCGCCCGGACCGAGCTGGGACCGCAGGAGCGCGAACTGCTCCCGGTAGGCCTCGACATTGCGCAGCTTCACCTCGTCGTAGCCGCGCACGAGGTCGGGCAGGCCCGCCAGACGGACGGCGACCTGGTGGTTGCCGGTGGTCAGGCTATCGACGATCTGCTCCAGCACCTGCTCGTACTCGCCGATGAGCTCGCGCTCGACAACCCGCACGTGGTCACGACCGAAGGGGTCGAGAGGGGTGCCTCGCAGCCGCTTCATGGACGCCAGGGTGCGGAACATCACCGTGCTTGCCCGGCGCGGGATGGCGATCTTGCCCTGCATGCCCAAGGCCTTGAGCACCGGCGGATGCAGCAGGACGCGCACCCGTGCGTCCGGCCCGAACTGGGTCCGAACCCGCTCGGACGTCTCTGCGTCCAGATGCAGACGCGAGACCTCGTACTCGTCCTTGTAGGCCATCAGCTTGAAGAGGTTCGCGGCCACGGCCTCCGCGAGCGCCTCCCCCGACGTCACCTGCGCCTCACGGGCGCGAACCCGCTCCACCCACGTCGCGTACCGCTTCGCGTACGCGCGGTCCTGGTATGCCGTGAGCTCACCGACGCGCACTCGCACCAGGCGCTCCAGCTCCGTGCCGGGCTGGGCCCGCACCGTCGCAGCGACCTGGCGCAGCCGCATGGGGACTGGCGGATGCGCGGGCGTCGAGGACGCCGCAGCGAGGGCTGCCCGCAGCGCTTGCGGGTCGGCGACGAACTGGCGGCCGCGGCGGAATGCCTGCAGGTTCGCCTCGACCGCGACCCCGTTGAGCTCGATGGCCTGCTCGAGTGACTCCCAGGTCACCGGCAGCGCCCCGGCCTGGTAGGCCGCTCCGACGAGCATGATGTTGGCGACCTGGTCGGTGCCGAAGAGCGTCTCGGTGAGCTGCTGGGCGTCCAGGCTGACGCTGGCGTCGGCTCTGCTGGACGCAGTGATCCTCGACAACAGGTCCAGCTCACGCGGGAAGGCAAGGGTCGTGTCCACGACCATCTGACCGGTGGGCACGCGCGCGGTCGAGGCCACGGCGATCGTCCGGTCCGGGTCGAGGACCGCGAGGTTGATCTCCTGGGCTCCCGCGAGCAGGTCACAGGCCAGTAGCAGGTCGCAGTCCGCAGCCGCCAGATGGTTGGACTGCTCCAGCGCTTCCGTGCTGATCTTCAGGTCGGAGATCACCGGGCCGCCCTTCTGGGCCAGCCCGGTCTGGTCCAGGCCGCGGATGTGCCGGCCATCGAGCAGGGCAGCGACCGCGATCGTCTGGGCCACGGTGACGACGCCAGTGCCACCGATGCCGATGATGCGCATGCCGAACTCGTCGCCGCGGACCCGCAGCCGCGGCTCGGGCAGGTCGTCGGCGCGAAGCGCCCCGAGCGCCCTCCGCTCGGGGCGCTTGGTCCCTGCCACCACCGTGAGGAAGGACGGGCAGTTGCCGGCGAGGCACGAGAAGTCCTGGTTGCACGAGGGCTGGTGGATCTGGGTCTTGCGGCCGAACTCGGTCTGCACCGGGTGGACCGACAGGCAGTTGGACTTGACCCCGCAGTCGCCGCAGCCCTCGCAGACCCGCTCGTTGATGACGACATGTCTGGCCGGCGCCTCGATCCGGCCGCGCTTGCGCTTGCGGCGCAGCTCGGTGGCGCACTCCTGGTCGTGGACGATCACGGTCACGCCCTCGACCCGCCGCAGGACCTCCTGGGCTTCGACCATGCGGCTGCGGTCCCACACCTGCACGCCCGGCGGCAACGCCGTTGCGGCATAACGAGACTCGTCGTCGGTGGTGATGATGACGCGCTTGACGCCCTCGGCGAGCAGCGCCTGCACGACGTCCGGGACGGCCCGGATGCCGATCGCAGGCTGGGCGCCGGTCATCGCGACGTGGCCGTTGTACAGCAGCTTGTAGGTGATGTTGACACCGGCCGCGATGGCGGCCCGGATGCCGAGGATGCCCGAGTGTGCGTAGGTGCCGTCGCCGAGGTTCTGGATGAAGTGCGGCAGCCCGACGAACGGCGACGCACCGATCCATTGGGCGCCTTCGTTGCCCATCGCGGTGATCCCGAGGATCGTGCCGACCTCCTCGGGTCGCATGAAGACGGCGAGCACGTGGCACCCGGTGCCGGCGCCGACCACGGCACCCTCGGGCACCTTCGCGGCGGAGGAGCTGTGCGGGCAGCCCGAGCAGAAGTACGGGAGAGCGGGTGACGGTGAGTGGCTCCAGCGCCGTGGGGCGGGTCATCCGTGCCAGATGCCGCTCGACCTCGGGCACCAGCTCGAAACGGCGCAGCCGCTCGACGAGCAGGCGGGCGATCCCGGCGGTGTCGAGCTCGGCGTGGATCGGGACGAGCGGCCGGCCCTCGTGGTCGAGCTTGCCCAGCACCAGGGGGCGCAGCGGCATGCCGTACAGCTCGTCCTTGACGTAGAGCTCGACGAACGGACGCTTGTCCTCCAGGACGAGGATCTCCGCCAGCCCGTCGGCGAACTCCCGCACGATGCGTCCCTCGAGCGGGTAGGGCATCCGCAGCTGCAGCAGCCGCACGCCGAGGCGGTGCAGCTCGTCGTCGTCCAGCCCGAGGTCCCGGCAGGCCTGGCGCAGGTCGAAGTACGTCTTGCCCGACGCGATGACGCCGAGGCGGTCGTCCGGCCCGTGCAGGGTGATCCGGTTGATGTCGTTCTCGCGCGCGTAGGCGAGCGCGGCCGGCATACGGGCGTAGACGAGCGAGCGTTCCAGCTGCAGGACGCGGGCGCCGTAGAAGTGGGTGGACGGGACGTGCACGTAGGGACGACCGTCGAGCTCCGGCGACACCATGACCGGCGTCACCCGACCTGGGGAGACGAAGGCCGAGCCGGAGCCGTCGGCGACGCTCGTCGACATCTTGAGTGCGGTCCACAGGCCCGAGCAGCGCGAGAGCGCCACCGCGTGCACGCCGAGGTCGAGGACCTCCTGTACGTCGCCGGGGTAGAGCATCGGCATCATGACGGCGGCCGCTGGGAACTCGGTGGCGCCCGGTGTGGGGGACGACTTGGCGGTGGGGTCGTCCCCGACGACGGCCACCGCGCCGCCCGTCCCGGGTCGTGCCGCACAGGTTGGCCTGTCGCATCGCGTCCAAGCCGCGGTCGAAGCCGTTGGCCTTGCCGTACCAGATGCCGACGACCCCGTCGTACTTCGGTTCTGGCAGCTGCGCGGCCAGCTGGCTGCCCATGACGGATGTCGCCGCGATCTCCTCGTTGACGCCCATGGTGTGCACGATGTGGTGCTCGGCGAACAGCGCCTTGCGGCGCTGCAGCTCGAGGTCGAAGCCACCGACCGGGGAGCCGGGGTAGCCGGAGATGAAGGTCGCGGTGTTGCGGCCGCGGGCCAGGTCGGCGCGGCGTTGCATGACCGGCAGCCGCACCAGCGCCTGCACACCGGTGAGGTAGACGAGCCCCTCGTCGATGGTGAACCGGTCCGACAGGTTGAGCCGGTGTGCAACAGCCGTCATGGTCGTCCCATCTCGTCGACTGGGCGAGGTCCACCGGTTCCCACGGCGGCCAGACCTCGATGCGCTTGAGACTAGCCGCAGTGCGCCGCGATGCGGATCCGCTGCTGGGACCCTGGCGCCGCCAGCGATTCGTAAGGCGGCAGATCTTCCACATAGCGGCAGTCGTAGGTGCCGCTATGTGGAAGATCTGCCGCCTTGCGCAGGATCCGCCGCGCTGTCGAGTGGGGAGCCAAACCGCGCCAACGCGAGAGCTCCGCCCAGGACCAGCACGAACCCCGCGAGCGCGTATGCCGTGCCGTCAGCCGCGGGGCGGTCGCCGCAGAGGAGCAGACCGAGCAGGGCCGCCACCACCGTCTCGGTGCCGACCGTGGCCGCGGTGACGGTCACCGCCGAGGCTCGCTGCATGGCGGTGGCCGACAGCAGCAGCCCGAGCAACCCGGCCAGAGCCATCGCATACGCTGCCGGGTCTGCGAGCGCCGTCATGGGAGCCAGGCCCCGCAAGAGTCGGGCGCCCACCGCGAGAATCGCGTAGCACAGCCCAGCGAGCACGGCGAGCGCCAGCCCTGACCGCGCATCCATGCCGGCCCGCGACGCCCAGGCGGCAAGCACCGCCACGCCCAGAACCGCCCCGACCAGCGCCAGTCGGGGCCCGTCGGGGACTTGGGCGACCAGCTGAGGGCCGGTGGAGAGCGCAAGTGCCACCAGGCCGACGGCGACCACGCCGACCGCCACCAGCTCGGACCGTCGGGGCCGGGTGCCGAGCACGAGCACCGACAGCACGGCCGTCACCCCGAGGCTGGCGGCCCGGCCGGCCTGAACGAGGAACACCGGCAGCAAGCGCAGGGCATAGAGGGCAAGAGCCATCCCTGCGCCAAGCAGCACCAACGCGGCCTGGTAGCCACCTCGGCGCACCAACCCCACCATCAGCCCCGGGTTCAGACGCTCCGCAGCACGGAACTGGCGTGCCTCCCTGGCCTGCAGGACGTTCGCGGTCCCCGCGCACGCCGCGGAGAGCAGCACGGCTGCCAGCGCCCAGGTCACTGCGGTCTCCTTCCGTGGGCCGCGGCCCTCGTGTCGAAGCACGGAACCCAAGACCGCAGCGGGCCCCACCGTTATAGTGACGTGACTTTCGGCTTGGGGTGAGGTGGTGTGACGAGATTAGCCAGTCCAGACACGACTGAGTCCGTCGACACCTCTGGACGCACCATCGCGTTGGCCCTCGGTGGGTTCGCCGTGATGGTCGTGCTTGCCGGGACCGTCGTCGCGCTGGCCTATGGCCGCCCCCCCGGTCGTGAGCCCTTCCTGCACGGGCCCAGCTGGCTCGACGGATGGTTCCAGTTCGACTCGGGCTGGTACTACGGGATCGCGACGAGCGGCTACTCGTTCGTTCCGGGCCAGCAGTCCTCGGTCGCCTTCTTCCCCACCTACCCCCTGCTGGTCCGCGGTCTCGGCTGGTTCACCGGCGACTACCAGCTGGTCGGGACGCTGGTCACTATTGCGGCGGGCGCCGGCGCGATCGCGCTGTTCGCGGTCTGGGCGTCCCGGCTGCTGCCCGCGCGCAGCGCGAGGACCGCGGTCGTGCTCTTGCTGCTCTACCCGTACGCCTACTTCCTCTACGGCGCGATGTATGCCGACGCGCTGTTCCTGCTCACGGTGATCGCGTCGTTCGTCCTGCTCGAACAGCGCCATTTCTGGCTCGCCGGGATCGTGGGAGCCTTCGCCACGGCGGGACGGCCGGTGGGGATCGCGGTAGCCATCGGGCTCATCGTGCGGGCGCTCGAGCTGCGCGCCGAACGGGTGGCCGAGCCGGCGACTCGGGTCAGCCTGCGCCAGCTGGCCCACGCGACCCGGCTGCTGCGCTGGCCGGAGCTCGGCGTTCTGGTCTCGCTGTCCGGCCTCGGTGCCTGGTGCGTCTACCTGTGGGTGACCTTCGGCAACCCGTTGGCGTTTGTCGCCGCCGAGTCGGCCCCGGGTTGGGACCAGGGCGCGGGCCCACGCACGTGGTTCAAGGTGGGCTTCTTCGGCCACCTGCGGCACTGGGACGCTCGCGTGACCGCCACGCTCATCCTCCAGGCGGTGGTCTGCCTGCTGGCAGTGCTGCTGCTGCGGCGGGTCTTCCGCCGGTTCGGCTGGGGCTATCTTGCCTTCTGCCTCGTCGTCGTCGCCATTCCACTCATCGGCACCAAGGACTTCATGGGCACCGGGCGCTACCTGCTCGCGGCCTTTCCGGTGATGGCGGCCGCCGGCGACTGGCTGGCGAGCACCCGGCATACCCGCTGGCTGCGGCCCGTGGTCCTGACCGTGTGCGCGGTCGGGGTGCTGGTGCGGCGCAGGGCTGTACGCGAGGGGGTACGAGCTGTCGTGATCCCAGCGCTGGAACCAGAGCGGTTCGCCCTGCTGTCGATCTTCTTTCCCATGTGGAACGAGCAGGCCTACATCCACCGGGCCCTCGTCGCCGCCAAGGAGGTGTGCGAGCAGCTCCTCGCCGCCGAGGACATCAAGGACTACGAGCTCATCGTCATCGACGACGCCTCGACCGACGCCACCCCCCAGCTGGCCGACGAGTTCGCTCATGCAGACCCGCACGTGCGTGTCGTCCACCATCGCGAGAACCGCAAGCTGGGCGGCAGCATCAAGTCCGGGTTCGCGAGCGCCCAAGGCGACGTCGTCCTCTACACCGACGCCGACCTGCCCTTCGAGATGCTCGAGCTGATCCGGGCGATCCGTGTGCTGCGCCACTACAACGCCGACATGGTCAGCGCCTACCGCCTTGACCGCACTGGAGAAGGTACCCGGCGAGCGGTGTACTCGTGGGGGTACAACCGGCTCGTCCAGTACGGCTTCGGGTCTCGCGTGCGCGACGTCAACTTCGCGTTCAAGCTGTGCCGACGGCGCATGCTCGAGCACATCGACCTGGTGAGCCAGGGGTCGTTCGTCGACGCCGAGCTGTTGATCCGGGCCCAGCGCATGGGGTTTCACATCGTGCAGATCGGGGTCGACTACTTCCCCCGCACGCGCGGGGTCTCGACGCTCTCCTCCCCAGCCGTGATCGGCACGATGCTCCGGGAGATGCGCTCGTTGCGACGGGAGCTGAAGTCGCTGGGCCCCGTCGAGAGGACATGACCGACGGCGCCACGGCGTTGGTCGTCAACGGCCGACGACCTAGGGCTGACCCGCGGCGTGAACCGCGCCATCATGCGAGCGCACCGCGAGGGCATCGTGACCTCGACGTCGCTGCTCGGCGTCGGGCGTGAGTTCGACCACGCGGTGACGCTGCTGCGCTCGCACCCGGCACTCGACGTCGGGGCCCACCTAGCGATCGTCGGCGAGGACCCGCCGCTGCTGACCGCCGCGGAGGTGCCGACCCTCCTCACCCGGCGGGGCCGCTTCCCGCGGTCCTACCGCACCGTCGTCGCCCGCAGTGCTGCCGGCCGGATCGACCCGGGCGATGTGCGCCGCGAGCTGGCGGCCCAGCTCGAGCGCATCCAGGCGACGGGGCTGTCGGTCAGCCATCTCGACACCCACCAGCACCTGCACCTCTGGCCGAGCATCGGATCCGTGGTGGCCGAGCTGGCCACCGCATCGGGGGTGCGGTGGGTGCGGCTGCCGACCAGCCGGGCCCGAGGCGTGGTCGGGATGGCGGTCCGGCGGTTGTCCGCCCGGGCTCGGTCGACGGCTCGAGGCTGCCGCACTGCACACCACCGCCGCGTATGCCGGCCTGGACGAGGCGGGCCGCATGGAACCGGCATACTTTGGCGCGGCGCTCGCCGCCCTCGCCGGCGCGGACACGGCCGAGATCAACGTCCACCCAGGCGAGGGCGCCGACCCGGACCTGGCCCGGTTCACCTGGAACTACCGTTGGGAGAGCGAGCTTGACATGCTGACCGACGCGGCGACCCGCCGCTGCCTTGCCGCGCATGGCATGCGGCTGACCTCGTTCGCGGAGCTGGCCGGGCCGTGGTGATCTCGGTGACGCCGCGGCGCCCTGACCGGGCCGGCCGGCTCGCGCTTGCGTACTACCGCCAGGCCTCACCGGCCGTCCGGCTGCACACCGTGGTCCGGTGGTGGAGCGCTCCTTTCCCTGCCGTTGAGGCGGCCTTGCCGCCATCCGGGCGCATCCTCGAGATCGGCTGCGGGCATGGGCTGTTCAGCCTGTATGCCGCCCTGGCCGGTCCGCACCGCACCGTTCACGGTGTCGACATCGACGCCGACAAGATCGCGCAGGCCAAAGCCGCGGCCGGCAACCTCGCCGGCCGCCTGAGCTTCGCCGAAGCGCCCTCCGGAGCCGTGCCCCCAGGGCCGTGGGACGCCGTCGTCATCGTCGACGTGCTGTACCTGCTCGACGAGGCCGCGCAGCGCCGGCTGCTCACCGACGCGCTGGCCACGCTTGCGCCTGGCGGGGTGCTGGTCGTCAAGGAGATGGCGCCGGAGCCGGCGTGGAAAGCGCGGTGGAACACCACCCAGGAGACCCTCTCGGTCAAGCTGCTCGGCATCACCGAAGGCGGGTCCTTCACGTTCCTGCCGCCCGGACGCCTTGCCGGCTGGCTTGCCGACCTCGGTGCCGTGACGAGCGAGCAGCGCCTGGACTCCCGCCGCCTGCACCCGCATCACCTGCTCGTGGCGCGGGTACCGGGCCGGTGAAAGTCCTGGTCACGGGGGGAGCCGGCTATATCGGTAGCACCATCGCGTCGGCGTGCGCCGACCGTGGCATCACCCCGGTCGTCCTTGACGACCTGAGCAAGGGGCCGGAACGCTTCGCCACCCGGCATACCTTCGTCCGTGGGTCGATCGCGGACGGGCAGGTCATTGACGCGGTGTATGCCGCGCACCCGGACATCGCGGCCGTCGTGCACTGCGCCGCTCGCGCCGTGGTCCCCGACTCCACCCGGGACCCGCTCGACTACTACGGCAACAACGTGGGCGGTCTCGTCGAGTTCCTGGGCCACCTGCTGCGGGTTGGCGCTCGGCGGCTGGTCTTCAGCTCCTCGGCATCGATCTACCTTCCCGGCGACACCCTCGACGTCGACGAGGATTCCGCCATCGCGCCGGCCAGCCCCTACGCGGCGACCAAGGCGATGGGCGAGCGCATCCTCGCCGATGTCGCCGCAGTGAGCAACCTTCGGGTCCTCAGTCTCCGCTACTTCAACCCGATCGGTGCCGACCCGCAGCTGCGCACCGGCCCCTACGACACGAACCCGACTCATGTCGTCGGACAGCTCATGCACGCCTACCGCCACGGCGGACCGTTCACGGTGACCGGCACGCAGTGGCCGACGCGGGACGGGTCCGCCATCCGTGACTACATCCACGTGTGGGACCTTGCCGAGGCGCACGTCGCGGCCCTCCTGCGCTTCGACGAGGCGGTCCCAGCCGGCGAGGCCAGCAGGGCCGTCAACTTGGGAACCGGGTTCGGCACTACCGTGTGGGAGCTGGTGCGCGCCTTCGAGCAGGTCACCGGGGCGCCGCTTGCCGTGCGGACGGGGCCACCGCGACCGGGCGACGTCGTCGGGTCGTACACGCGCAGCGACCTGGCCGCTCAGGTCCTCGGCTGGAGTGCCGAACGCTCTGTCGCTGACGCCATCCGCGACGCGCTCGCGTGGGAGCGCGTGGAGGGCCGAGCGGGTCTCTGACCGGTGGGCCCGTGCCAGCCCGTGTCAGCCCACGCCAGCACGGTGTGCGGGGAATGTCAGCGCGGGCAGCGACGCTGAGACCACCAACGAACGAAAGGGGGCAGACCATGGCAACCACAGATGTCATGATCGAAGCCGAGGGGCTACGCAAGCGCTTCGGCGACACCCAAGCCCTGGACGGCGTCTCGCTGTCGGTGCCCACCGGCACCGTGCTGGGCGTCCTCGGTCCCAACGGCGCCGGCAAGACGACCGCCGTTCGCATCCTGGCGACCCTGCTGCAGGCCGGATGCCGGCACGCGCGGGTCGGCGGCTACGACGTGGCGACCCAGGCCCACCAGGTGCGCCGGACCATCGGGCTCACCGGCCAGTACGCGTCGGTCGACGAGGACCTCACCGGCACCCAGAACCTCGTCCTCATCGGCCAGCTGCTCGGCCTGCGCACGGCCGCGGCCAAGCGGCGGGCCGGCGAGCTGCTCGACTGGTTCGACCTCACCGAGGCGGCGGGTCGGATGGCGAAGACCTACTCGGGCGGCATGCGGCGGCGGCTCGACCTCGCGGCGAGCCTGGTCGGCCGCCCCGAGGTCATCTTCCTGGACGAGCCGACCACCGGGCTGGACCCGGCCAAGCGCGAGGACATGTGGGACGTCGTGCGGGGTCTGGTCGACGACGGCTCCACCGTCCTGCTCACGACGCAGTACCTCGACGAGGCCGACGCCCTCGCCGACGCGATCACCGTCATCGACCACGGACGGGTCATCGCGCACGACACCCCCGACGGGCTCAAGCGCGTCATCGGCGGACAGCGCATCCGCGCGGTCCCGAGCGACCACCACCGCATCGACGAGGTGGCTCGCATCCTCGCCGACGACGGCCGGGCCGCGCTTCCGAGCGCACGGGCCGCTTCGAGGTCACGGTGGCCGTCGACGACGATGCCGCCCTGGGCGCCGTGGTGCGCCGCCTCGACGACGCGGCGATCCGGGTGAGCGAGCTCTCGCTTCACCTGCCGAGCCTCGACGAGGTCTTCATGACCCTGACCGGCCACCGCACCACCGACGACGGCCGAGGAGCGCGGCAGCATGAGCACGACGCACGATGGCCCCACGCAAGACGTCCGTCGCCGACACCGCAGCGACGTCGCGACGTGATGAGCGTGGCGCGCGTCGACCGGCGGCGGTTCAGGCATCTGGCACGCGCTGGTGCTTGCCAAACGCAGCCTCATCAAGACCTTCCGCACCCCCGAAGCGCTCATCGACGTCACCTTGCAGCCGGTGATCTTCCTCGCCCTGTTCACCTACATCTTCGGCGGGGCCATCGCGGGCGGCTCGCAGTCGGCATACCTGCAGTTCCTCCTGCCCGGAATGGTGGGCCAGCTCATCGCGATGGCGAGCGTCAGCATCGGGGTGAACCTCAACCAGGACATCGAGAAGGGCGTCTTCGACCGGTTCCGGTCGCTGCCCATCGCTCGGTCCGGCCCGCTCACCGGCGCGGTCCTCGCGGACGTGGCGCGCTACCTGATCCTGTTCGTCGTCACGATGGCCACCGGCATCCTCATGGGCTTCCGGGTGCAGACCAGCGCGTGGGGGGTCCTGGGGGCGCTCGGCATCTCGATGGCCTTCGCGCTGTGCTTCTGCTGGGTGTCGGTCTTCGTCGGAATGGTCGCGCGCACCTCCGGGGCCGTGCAGGGCATCATGTTCCTGCTCGTCCTGCCGCTCGGCTTCGCCAGCAACACCTACGTTCCCGCGGCGACGATGCCGGACTGGATGCAGGGTTTCGTCGAGCACAACCCGATCACCTACCTGGTCAGCACGGTTCGCGGCCTCATGATCGGTGGCCCGGTCGCGACCAACCTGATGTGGACGCTCGTCTGGATGGCGGGCCTGCTCGTGGTGTTCGTGCCGCTGGCGCTGCGGGCCTACCGTCGCCGCGCCTGACCGACGCCGGCCCGGCTGGGTCTCGCCCACGTGGGCGGGGTCCAGCCGGGCGATCGCGTCCGGCTTGGAGAGGTCGTGACCGCGTCGCGTATGCCGTCTCGAACGCCGCGGCACCCAGCTGCTCGACGAGGATGGGGCGCAGCCGGGAAACCGTGATGTCGGTCGGGTCCTCGGCTCCGCGCAGCCGCGCAGCCGCGCCGAGCAGCGCCGCACTGTCCTCGGGTCGGCCGAGCCCCTCGGCCACTCGAGCGGCCGCGACGCCGTAGGTGGCCACGATGGGCATGTCCTCGGTGGCAACGGCGATCGGGTAGGCCGAGCGCAGCGAGCCGAGGGCAGCCTCGAGGTCGCGTTCCTCGGCCTGGAGCAACGCGAGAACGGCGAGGACCAATGCGGTGGCGTGACCCTGCAGCTGCGCCGGCGTCGTGCCGACCTCCGAGCGGACCGTCAGCTGCTCTCGGGACCGCCGCATCGCCACCGGGTCGCGCTCGGCGAGGGCCAAGGCCGCGACCATGGCCTGGTGAAGCAGCGGCCCGAACCCGCGCAGGTGGGCCAGCGAGGAGCTCTCGATGTGACGGCGCGCCTGGTCGAAGGCGCCCAGGCGCATGTGCAGTCCTGCGATGCGCATCACCGTCTGCGCCTCGTCGTTGCGCGCCTTGAGGTCGCCCATGAGCTCGGCGGCCCGGGTGAGCGAACCGATGGCGCCGGTCAGGTCCCCGTCGAGGGTCTGAACCTGCGAGCGGACCGAAAGTGCGGACGCCTGACCCCAGCGGTCACCGATCGTCTCGAACTCCCGCAACGCGATCTCGCTGTCGGAGCGCATCCGGTCGAGGTCACCGGCGTTCTCGGCCACGTTGGCACGGAACATCCGCACCGCGGCTCGGACCCATGGGTTCTCGTCGGCAAGCCCCTTGTCGATGATCTGCTCGGCCAGCCCGCCCACACCGGAGAACAGCGCCACCCAGCAGCGCACCACCATGGCCGGGGGTGGTAGAGCCCGCCGACCGGCCAGCCCCTCGAGGGCCTGGCTGGCTTCAGCGAGCCGGGCGGGCACATCGTCGATGCCCAGCGCGCTCGGCGACTCGCTCATCGCGCCGGCGATGAGTGACGTCGCGGCGGCGAGCGCGCGATCGCCGGGGTCGCTTTCCCCCGGCACGTCCAGCGCGAACGTCAGCCATCGATAGGCGTCCGGAATCGTTGTCGAGGATGACCCAGTACCAGCTGAGCTCGACCGCCAGGCGCAGGGCGGTCGCAGCCTCGCCTGAGTCGCCGAGGAAGCGCAGCGCGGCCAGGATGTTCTCCCGCTCTGCGTCGAGGCGAGACGCCGCGTGGAGCTGGCCGGGGCCGGTAGAGCCGCTAGGTAAGCTCGTGGACGAGGTCGGCGAACCACGTGCGTGTCGTTCACGGGCCGCCTCGGCCTCACCGCGCTCGGCGAGTCGGTCGACGCCGAACTCGCGAATCGTCTCGAGCATCCGGTAGCGCAGGACCCGGGACCCTCCGCGACCGCGAGCAGCGACTTGTCGACAAGGGTGTCGAGCAGGCGCCGGGATGTCTTGCGCGGCGCAGGGCGGTCGTCGCTGCAGATCGCCGCAGCGCTGTGCGGTGTCGCGCCGGCCGGAAACACCGCGAGCCGTTCGGCCAGCAGGCGCTCGCCGTCGGTGAGCAGGTCCCAGCTCCACTCCACGACGGCGCGTAGCGTCTGGTGTCGGGGCAGGGCGGTGCGGCGCCCGCGGGTCAGCAACCGGAACCGGTCGCTCGAGCCGGCGCGCGACCTCGCCGACCGGCAGCGTGCGCAGTCGCGCGGCGGCCAGCTCGATGGCGAGCGGCAGCCCGTCGAGCCGGCGCACGATCTCGACCACCGGTGGGAGAGTGGTCTGAGTTGAGCACGAGACCGGGCCGCACCGCAGTCGCCCGCTCCAGGAACAGCCGCACTGCGGCATACCCGGACGCGTCTTCGACGGTACATCCCACGGCGGCAGGCTCGAGCGGCGGCAGGGGCAGACAGAGCGACTCGCCGTCCAGGGCCAGCGGTTCTCGGCTCGTGGCGAGCACGCGAAGGTCGTGGGCATGCAGCAGCAGGTGCTCGGCGAGCCGCGCAGTCGCGTCGATGAGGTGCTCGCAGTTGTCGACGACCAGCAGGGCGGGTGCGCCGTCGAGCGCCGTCACGAGC
>CAVYKM010000035.1:0-11970 GCA_963769085.1 uncultured Actinomycetota bacterium
GTCGACGCGGTTCTCGTGCCGGACTGGCCAGCCTCGACCGGCGATGTGCCCACCGAGGTGATGCTCGCGCTGGCCCACCGGCTGGCTAATCGGCTGGGAGGTGCCCCCGTGCGCACGGTCCCCCTGGTGGTGGCGCGACGCCGACAGCGACGCCCTCCTGCTCGGCCAGCTGCGCGCCTGGCTGGGCGCCGAGCATGTCGAGGCCATCCGGGACGCCCCCGAGGACCCCAACGGGGCCTGCTGGCGCGACGTCCGAGCCGCATTCGACGCGCGTACCAGCGACCGCGGCCTGGACCTGCCGGACGCCGACCTGCTTGCCACCTGGCGGCCAGCACGTCCCCGATCGGGGCCTGGTGCTCATGTTCACCGGACTCTCCGGCTCGGGTAAGTCGACGGTAGCCCGCGCCCTCGCCCAGCGGAATCCGCGACGGAGTCCACCCGCACGGTCAGCCTCCTCGACGGCGACGTTGTGCGCCAGCTGCTGTCGGCAGGCCTCGGGTTCGACCGCGAGTCACGCGTCCTCAACATCCGCCGGATCGGCTTTGTCGCCGCCGAGATCGCCCGGCACGGTGGCCTCGCGATCTGCGCGCCTATCGCGCCGTATGCCGCGGCCCGCGACGAGGCGCGCGCCATGGCTGAGGCGGTCGGCGACTTCGTCCTCGTGCACGTCAACACCCCCCTCGCCGAGTGCGAGCGGCGCGACCGCAAGGGCCTCTACGCCAAGGCCCGGGCTGGCGTGCTGACCGATTTCACGGGGGTGTCCGACCCGTACGAGGAGCCGCTCGACGCCGACCTGCGGGTGGACACGTCCTCGATGTCTGCGGATGCGGCGGTCGACGTCGTCTACGACCACCTGACCAAGCGGGGTTACCTGCAATCCCGAACGCCCTGAAGGACTCATTTCGCTTCGGTGATCATTCCTGCAGCGACCGTGCGGTTAGTCGCCTCGTCGACGAGGATGAACCCGCCCGTGGTGCGGTTGCGGGAGTACTCGTCTGCCATGAGCGGAACGGTCGAGCGCAGGCGAACGCGGCCGATCTCGTTGAGGCCCAGTGTTCGAGTCGCCTCGTCACGGTGCAGGGTGTTGATGTCGAGGCGGTACTGCACGTCGCGGATGACGCAGCGCGCCGTGCGGGTCGTGTGCTTGATCGCGTACTTGCGGCCGACCTGCAACGTGGCGCTCTCGTCCATCCAGCACACCATGGCGTCGATGTCCTGAGCGACGGCCGGCTGGTTGTGCGGGCGGCAGATCATGTCGCCGCGGCTGATGTCGATCTCGTCCTCCAGCCGAATCGTCACGGACATCGGCGGGTACGCCTCGTCGACCGCTCCATCGGCCGTCTCGACGGCGGCGATGGTCGACGTGAAGCCTGAGGGCAGGACCATGACCCGGTCGCCCTTCTTGAGAATACCTCCGGCGATTTGCCCGGCATACCCGCGGTAGTCGTGCCACTCGTCCGACATCGGCCGGATGACGTACTGGACCGCGAGGCGCACGTCGACGAGGTTGCGGTCGCTGGCCACGTGGATGTTCTCGAGGTGGTGCAGCAGCGACGGCCCGTCGTACCAGGGCATGTTGTCCGAGCGGCTGACGACGTTGTCACCCTTGAGCGCCGAGACCGGGATGATCGTCAGGTCGGGGACTCGCAGCCGGGTTGCGAACGTCGTGAACTCCTCGTGGATGTCGTCGTAGACCTCCTTGGCGTAGTCGACGAGGTCCATCTTGTTGACCACGAGGACCAGGTGCGGCACCTGCAGCAAGGTGGCGAGGAAGGCGTGCCGGCGGCTCTGCTCGACGATGCCCTTGCGTGCGTCGACCAGGACGAGCGCGAGGTCGGCCGTCGAGGCGCCAGTCACCATGTTGCGGGTGTACTGGATGTGTCCTGGGGTGTCGGCGATGATGAACTTGCGCGACGGCGTGGCGAAGTAGCGGTAGGCGACATCGATCGTGATGCCCTGCTCGCGCTCGGCGCGCAGGCCGTCGGTGAGCAGGGCGAGGTTGGTGTAGCCCTCGCCTCGGTCCCGGCTGACCCGCTCGACGGCTTCGATCTGGTCCTCGAAGACCGTCTTGGTGTCATAGAGCAGGCGCCCGATGAGGGTGCTCTTGCCGTCGTCCACCGACCCAGCGGTGGCGAACCTGAGAATGTCCACGGTCTAGAAGTACCCCTCGCGCTTGCGGTCTTCCATGGCCGCTTCGCTGAACTTGTCGTCGCCGCGGGTTGCGCCCCGTTCAGTGATCCGGGTCGCGCCGACCTCCTCGATGACCTTGGTCACCGTGTCGGCGTCGGACTCGACGGCTGCCGTGAGGCTGGCGTCACCGACGGTGCGGTAGCGCACCCGGTGGGTCATGACCGACTCGCCGTCCTTGGGTCGGATGAACTCGTTGACCGCGTAAAGCATGCCATTGCGCAGGACGCAGTCGCGGTCGTGGGCGAAGTAGATCGAGGGCAGCTCGATCGCCTCGCGTTCGATGTAGTGCCAGACATCCAGCTCGGTCCAGTTCGACAGGGGGAAGACCCGGATGCTCTCGCCTGGGTGGATCCGCGCGTTGTACAGGCCCCACAGCTCGGGGCGCTGGTTCTTTGGGTCCCACTGGCCGAAGTCGTCACGGAAGGAGTAGATGCGCTCCTTGGCCCGCGCCTTATCCTCGTCGCGCCGCCCCCCGCCGAAGATCGCCGTGTAGCCGCCCTTCTCCAGCGCATCGAGCAGCACCGGCGTCTGGATCCTGTTGCGTGTTCCGTCCGGAGGCTCGCGCACCAGGCCCGAGTCGATGCCCTCCTGCACGCTCGCGACGACGAGCTGCACGCCGAGCTTCTCCACGCGCCGGTCGCGGAAGTCGAGCACCTCCGGGAAGTTGTGGCCGGTGTCCACGTGCATGACCGGGAACGGGATCCGGCTGGGCCAGAACGCCTTCTGGGCGACGCGCAGCATGCAGATCGAGTCCTTGCCGCCGGAGAAGAGCAGCACCGGCTTCTCGAACTCGGCGACGACCTCGCGGAAGATGAAGATCGACTCAGCCTCGAGAGTGGCGAGCTGGCTGAGCTGGTAGGTGGCGTAGCTCACGCGAAGAGTCCCTTCGTCGAAAGGGGCGAGGGTGACGACCGCACGCTCGCGATCGCCTCCAGGATGCGCTCGGCCAGGTCAGGCCGGCACACCACGAGGTCGGGCAGGCTCGGGTTCGGCTGGTTATAGCGCAGCGGGGAGCCGTCGATCCGGCTGGTGTGCAGCCCGGCAGCCCGGGCGACAGCCACCGGGGCGGCCGAGTCCCACTCGAACTGGCCACCCGCGTGTACGTAGGCGTCGGCCTCGTCGCACAGCACGGACATCGCCTTGACCCCAGCCGAACCCATCGGCACCAGCTTGGCGTCGAGAGCCTCGGCCAGCTGCTCGACGAAGGCCGGAGGCCGAGTGCGGCTGACCGCGAGGCGGATGCGGTCCACGGGCCGGTTCGGGGCTGGCGACGGGTTGTCGGTGCCAAGGGTGACGCCGGCGGCCGGCATCGCGACCGCACCCGCGGCCAGATCGCCGTCGACCCACAGGGCGACATGGACCGCCCAGTCCTTACGCGGGACCTCACTGAACTCGCGCGTGCCATCGAGGGGATCGATGATCCAGACCCGCTGCGCGCTGAGTCGGCGCCGGTCATCGGCGCCCTCCTCGCTGAGCACGGCGTCGCCAGGGGCCAGCTCGCCGAGCCGGCTAACGAGCAGGTCATGGGACTCGGAGTCGCCCGCGGCCCTGAGTGCTGCGGGGTCCGTAGCAAGCGCGGGACGCCGGCGGATCGCCAGCAGTCGCTCACCCGCCTCGTCTGCGAGCAGGCGAGCCAGCGCATGGTCGGAGTTCATGGGTCAGAACTCTCGCATACCGGTCCGGCTACGGCGTTCCCTCAGGGGCGAGCCAGGGTCGAGGTTGGTGGGGCCACGGGCCCTTCGAACTCAGTACGCCCCGGACCCCCTGAGCACCGCTCGCGCCGTTCCGATGAGGATCTGCAGGTCCAGCATCGGTGACCAGTTGTCGACGTACCACAGGTCCAGCCGAAGGGACTCCTCCCAGCTCAGGTCGCTGCGGCCGCTGATCTGCCAGAGGCCCGTCATGCCCGGCAACACGCGCAGCCGCTGGATGGCGTCGGACTCGTACAGGGCAACCTCGCGGGTGAGGTTGGGCCGCGGCCCGACGAGCGACATCTGGCCAGCGAGCACGTTGAGCAGCTGGGGCAGCTCGTCGAGCGAGTACCTGCGGATGAACCGGCCGACGGACGTGATGCGCGGGTCGTTCTGGTCCTTGAACAGCACCGAGTTGACCTGTCCGTCACGGCTGATCGTCTCCAGGCGCTGCTCGGCATCGACGACCATCGAGCGGAACTTGATGACGTGGAAGGTCCGGCCGTGCTCGCCTACGCGCTCCTGGCGGAAGAACACCGGGCCCCGGCTGGTCAGCTTGATGGCCGCGGCGATGGCCAGGCCGATCGGCAGGACGAGCAGCGTGATGATCGCGGCCAGGACGAGGTCCATGACTCGCTTGACGGTCAGGCGCGCCAGGCCGTCCGCCGGGCGCTCGACGTGCAGCATGGACAGGCCCGCTGCTGGACGCAGGCTCAGGCGCGGCCCCGCGACCTCGACGATGCCGGGTGCCACGACGAGCTCGACCTGACGCTCGGCCAGAGCCCAGCCGAGCCGGCGCAGCGGCTGCCCGGTGAGGTCAGGATGGCTCGAGACGGCCACGACGTCGGCCCCGGTGCGGTCGACCGCCTTGAGGGTCTCCTCAGGGTCACCGAGCACCGGCACCCCCTCAACCTCAGGCCGACGCGACCACGTGGTGTCCATCCCGGACACGCAAGCCCCGACGATGCGATAGCCCGACTGCGGCGCCTGACGAAACTCGTTGATCATGTCGGCGACGGCGTCCTCGCGGCCTACGACGAGCGTGTTGAGCATGCAGTCGCCCTGAGCCCGCCGGGCATTGAGGCGCTGGCGCAGCAACCAGTGCCCACCCAGGGTAGCCAGCAGCCAGATCAGCACGGTCGGAAGGACCAGCCCCCGCGCCAGCGAAGCGTCGATGAGGTAGTCCACGACGGCCAGCAGTGAGAACGACAGCAGCGCCGCGCGGCCGATGGCCCGGTACTCCTCGGTGCCGTTGCCGAGGCGGTAGCGGTTGTAGGTGCCACTGAGGGCGAGAAACCCCAGCCAGGCGACGGGGGCCGCGAGGAACAGCGGCAGGTCGCTCGTCGGATTCATACCGAAGCGAAGGAAGTAGGCGACGCAGAACCCGACGACGGTGATCACCACGTCCATGACGATCGCCGTGGTGAGGTAGCTCCTCGCCCAGGCCGTGGCTGCCCTCGGGCGCGCGACCCCCTCGGGGTAGGGCTGGGTGATGCCCAGCCGCTGCAGGTTGGCGACGGTCACCGAGATCGGTCGTCGACCGCGGGCTCGCCCCCGAGAGCCCACATGAAACCTGACGTTCTCCGCCATGACGGCATCCCCCCATACTTCGCTGGGACCGCGCAACACGTTCCCCACGTCCCCGATGACGCGTCTTTGGGCGCAGAAAGGCGCACGATGCACCACAGGTGAGGGCATCGCCCCTTGCTGTCCTAAAGACCCCCGGCGGTCGAACCCAGATACTGGGACCACCTTCGCTGCGTAAGACGATAGTAAAGGCTGGCCCGAAAGGGTTGGATTTCCGGAAACCAACTGACTCACCTGCCGCTTATGTGGCCTTATCCCCCCTTTTCTGGCTTCGCTGGGTGGTACACCTGCTGCGCTGCGACCAGCCCTAGCGTGACCAGAGCAACGGTGGCGTCCGCCGCGTCGCTCACGACCAGCGGGAGCCGCTCGCGCTCGCTTCGGCTGAAGTCGTGGAGCAGGAAGTCCCTCGGGTCCATTCGTCCAGGGGGACGGCCGATGCCGACGCGTACCCTCAGGTAGTCCCTAGTGCCGAGGGCGGCGGTGACCGACCGCAGGCCGTTGTGCCCGCCCTCGCCGCCGCCCTGCTTGAGGCGGATGGCCCCGGACGGGATGTCCATCTCGTCGTGGACGACGACGAGACGATCGGGGGCCAGACCGTAGAAGCGCAGGAGCGCCTTCACCGGTCCACCTGACTCGTTCATGTATGCCGTCGGCACGGCGAGCACCGCGGCGGGGCCAGGGGCACCCCCGGGCTGCGTGCCCAGGCGAACCTGCGCCACGAGGGCGCGCGTGCGGTGGGCGCGAAAGTACTCGGTGCTGGTCGTGGTGACGGGTGGCTCGGTCGCGGGCCTCGCGCCGGACCCACCGGCATACCGGCGAGCCAGCTCGCAGACCACGACTGCGCCGAGGTTGTGGCGGGTAGCGGCATACCTGGGCCCGGGGTTGCCCAGCCCGACGACGAGCCACGCCGACATGGCGGGCCGGGGCTACTCGGCCGTGGCCGGGGCGGGTGTCTCGGTGTCAGCGGGCGACGCGGAGGGGGCTGCGGGAGCGGCTTCGGCCGATGCGGCGGGAGCGGCTTCGGCAAGCTCGGCCTCCAGGGCCTCTTCGGAGATCATCGCCGACACGTTGACGACGAGGGTCTCGGCATCGGACACCATCTCGGCACCCTCGGGCAGCGTGATGTCGGAGGCGTGGATCTGGGTGCCCGCGGGCAGCCCCTCGACGGAGACCGTGATCGACTCGGGGATGCGGGTGGCCTCGACCAGCAGCTGCAGGGTCTGCGAGTCGAGCGTGACGATGGTGTCCGGGCTGGCCTCGCCCTCGGTGTGCACGGGGACGTCCACGGTGACCTTCTCACCGCGGCGGACGAGGACCAGGTCGACATGCTCGATGACCGGCTTGATCGGGTCTCGCTGCACGTCCTTGGCCAGGGCCAGCTGGCTTTGCCCGTCGAGCTCGATGGACAGCAGGGCATTGGCGGTTTTGAGCGCCATCATCGTGTCGTGGCCCGGCAGGGTGATGTGCACCGGGGCGGTGCCGTGGCCATAGAGCACGGCGGGGATCTTGTGGTCGCGGCGGATCCGACGCGCCGCACCCTTGCCGAAGGCGGTGCGCCGCTCGGCGGAGAGCCTGATCTCGGACATGAGGACTCCTACGAAGGTCTAGGTGGCTGGTGTTTTTCTCGAAATCAGCGTCTTGGCAGGCCTCTGACCAGGCATGATGCACGGCGCATCGGAGCTATTTGGCCGTTTGGCACCAGCCTCCTAGGGGGCCTCGACGCGGGGCGCGGCACGCTGGCGGAGGATCATCCACCGCGTCGATCACGGAGCGCCGTCGTGGCGCGTCCCTCGCCGAGGCAACCCGTCGATCTTACGGCAGATCGTGCAGCGACGCGAAGTCCGATGTGGGGCAACCCGCCCCGCGTCACCTCAGCTGCCGCGCGCCGCGCCGAGACGGACAGCGGCAACCCCACCGAGAATGAGCGCACCGCCGAGAAGCTGGGCGCTCCCAGGCAGCTCACCGAGCAGCAGCCAGGCGAGCAGGACCGCGAACAGCACCTCGGTCAGCCCGACGAACGAGGCAACCGTCGAGCCGAGCCGGCGCGCGCCGATGGTGCCGAGCACGTATGCCGCGGCCGCGGCGACGATGGCCAGCTCGCCAATGGCTCCCCACCATGGGAGGGCGACCCCACCAATGGCGACGTCGGAACCAGCCACGGACAACGGAACGGCCCCGACAAGGCCCAACGCGAGCAGGATCGCGGCGCCGCCGACCATGCCGAAGGAGGCCAGGGCTACGGGAGGCAACCGGCCAGCCGAGCTGGCGATGAGGACGTAGTACGCAGCCAGGCCGGTCGCCGCGAAGAGCCCCCACGCGACGCCCACAGCGTCGACGCGGAGCCCGCCGACCACATCGAGGACGAGGACGAGACCGCCGAGGGCTAGCACGATGCCAAGGATCGTGGTGGCACCGGGCCGACGGCCGCTCCTGAGCCAGACCCAGGCGACCACCAGCACGATCCCGAGGTACTCCAACAGCAGCGCGACGCCGATGGGCATGCGCGCCACGGCGTTGAAGTACCCCACCTGTGCGCCCGCCACCGCAAGCGCGCCGAACGCTGCGACGAGTGGAAGTTGGGCGCGCAGCGCACGAAGGTCACCGCGCACGGCATACCAGGCAGGCCCGAGCAGGATCAGGCCCGCGACCCCGATCCGGGCAAGCACTACCGCGCCGGGGGTCCAGCCCGTCGCGAGCAACGCCTTGGCGAACGGGCCGGAGCTGCCGAACATGGCGGCGGCTGTCACCGCGCAGAGCAGACCGACGTCCAGCGATGCCGCGGCGGGACGCGCCGATACCGGAGCTCGCATCGTCCTGGACACCGCAGTCACCGCCTATCATGAGTGAACACCTTGTATGCCAATGACAGCCTAGTGAGTGGTCATGTCAGGGGTCAACCTCGGTTTAGCTAATGACACCACCAATGTCTTGCGTGGTACGGCCGCGCTCGTCAACACGATGGCCGGGTCCGTGCCCGGTGACACCGACGTAGACCGTCTCACGTCGGTCGCCGAGCTCGATGCCTTCGTCGCGGCGTGGCGCTGGACGGGCAGCCGGACTCACGACCAAGCCGAATTGGACGCGGTCCGCGACCTGCGCCCACAGCTGCGCTCGTGGTGGAGCCTCGACGAGGCCGGCTTGGTCATGGCCGTCAATGCCACCCTGGCCAACGCCCAGGCTGTGCCCCAGCTTGTCGACCACGACGGGTGGGGCTGGCACCTGCACGCCTCCCAGCCGTCAGCCCCAATGGCCACGAGGATGGCCGTCGAAGCGGCCATGGCGTTTGTCGACTTGATCCGGCTCAGCGAGCTGGACCGGCGTGGGATCTGCGCAGCCCAGGACTGCGACGACGTCGTTGTCGACCTGTCCAAGAACCGCTCCCGACGGTACTGCGAAGGCACCTGCGGCAATCGAGCCGCAGTGGCGACCTACCGCCAGCGGCGTCGAGCCGTCAAGCGCCGCAATGGATTTGGCCAGCCTGGGTAGGCGGCCAGAGTCGACGTTCCGCTAGGAAGGGGTGGTATGTAGCCGGGAATGGGAACTGTCGTCATGTCACCAATTCCGCAACTGCGAGCACGCCAGGAAGATCGTCGCGAACTGGCCGGGTGACTCCCTTCCAGAGCACCAACCGTCACAGCATGGCCTAGATGATGTATCACCTTTCGCCTATGAAGCCGCGATATCGCCACCCGGCAACGGCACAAAGACACCGTTCACGACCTTCGGAGCCGCACCACTGCGTGGCGCGCAGATGGGGTCAGATCAGTCCCCCTGTCCCTTCGGGTGACGCCTCGCAGGCGTGAAAATGGGGGCGGGTTGCCTGCCGACGCCGGTGTTTTCTTGGGCTTGAGCTCGTGGATCAGTCTGGCGCCGGGGCCCGACCTTGACGGGTCACGCACTGTTGCTTCGAGCACGCCGGTCAGACTTTCGATTCCCGACCGAGGCCCCCAGGCATCCCACCGTTTCGCAGTCGATCTGGAGGGAGGGAAGCGTGGTGGCCAAGGGAGAGCCCGAGGAGATCCTCGATGAGGCGCACGAGCAGCTTCTGCACCGGGTATGCGCGATCGACGTGGCCAAGGACTCGGGCAAGGTGTGCGTGCGGGTGCCGGCCGAGACCGGGACGGGGCGGCGGGTCAGCAGGGTGTGGGACGTGCCGGCCCGCACCAGGGCGGTCATTGAGCTGGCCGATCACCTGGTGTGCCAGGGGGTCGAGAAGGTGACCGTGGAGTCAACCTCGGACTACTGGCGGATCTGGTTCTACCTGCTGGAGGCAGCCGGCCTGGACGTGCAGCTGGTCAACGCCCGCGACGTCAAGAACGTCCCGGGCCGGCCCAAGACCGACAAGTTGGACGCGGTGTGGCTGGCCAAGCTGACCGAGAAGGGGCTGCTGCGGCCCTCGTTCGTGCCGCCGCGGCAGATCCGGGTGCTGCGGGACTACACCCGGCTGCGGGTGGACCTGACCGCCGAACGGGTGCGGCACTGGGCACGGCTGGAGAAGCTGCTGGAAGACGCCCTGATCAAGGTCTCGGCGGTGGCCTCCCGCATCGACACGGTGTCGGTGCGCGACATGGTCGAAGCACTGATCGCCGGGGAGCGCCGCCCACGGGTGCTGGCCGATCTGGCCCGGGCCCGGATGAGGCTCAAGCACGCCGACCTGGTGCAGGCGCTGACCGGCCAGTTCGACGACCACCACGCCGAACTGGCTCGCATGCTGCTGGACCAGATCGACGCACTCACCGCGCAGATCGACACGCTCACCGCCCGCATCGACGCGCTGCTGGCCGCAATGCCCGTACCGCCAGGCCCGGACGGCCCCGGACCTGGCGGCGCCACCACGGCGCCCAACGACGTGCCATCGGCGGTGCCCGCCGCCCCGGAGGGCCCTGACCCGAGCGCACCCACCCCGCCACCGAGGGTGCGATCGGCGACAGAGGTGATCGACATCCTCGACGAGATCCCCGGCATCGGCCGACACGTCGCCCAGGTGATCATCGCCGAGATCGGGCTGGACATGAGCCGGTTCCCCACCGCCGGTCACCTGGTGTCCTGGGCCAAGCTGTGCCCCAGGACGATCCAGTCCGGTGCCAAGACCGCGGCCGGCAAGACCGGCAAGGGCAACCGATACCTCAAGGCCGTGCTCGGCGACGCCGCCGCCGGGGCGGGCAAGACCAACACCTTCCTGGGCGAACGGTACCGGCGCATCGTCAAACGCCGCGGCAAGCTCAAGGCCCTCGTCGCTGTCGCCCGCTCCACCCTGGTGATCGTCTGGCACCTGCTATCCAACCCCGGACAGCGTTACCGCGACCTCGGTTCGGACTACTTCACCAACCGCATCGACCGAGAACGCCGAACCCGCAACCACGTCCGTCAACTCCAAGCGCTCGGCTACCAGGTCACCCTCAGCAACGCCGCCTGACTTCAACCACTCCACCAAGCCCGCTCCACCACGCCCCCGAGACCACGAAATCCTCGGTCAATGCGTGCTGCCGCCGGTCACCTGGATTTACCGGTCAGACGGTCGGGCTGCGGCCAATCCCGGCCAAATTCGCTTGCCGATCCCACCAACACCCCTCGCCGCGTGGAGCCAATGCCCTTTTGATCGAACACCTGTGCGCTCAGGTCGCGACGTCGCCTTTGTGCGACACCAACCGCCCCGTTCAACATAATCATCCTGAGCGCAGAAGCTGTGTCCGTGCTTTCGAGGCTCGCTGCCTATTCTGGCCTGATTCTGGCCCCAGTCGAGTCAGCCTTCGGGTGTGATGCGTGCCGATCGCGGTCTTGATTCTTCCAATTGCATATCGGTAGATATGTAGATACCTGCGACATCGGCGCGAAGCCTTGGGCCAGGGGGCTGACGGAAACATATCCCGGCGGATCAAGAGATTTCGCGAAGCCCGAAGTTCGCCCGTACGTACGCCTACCTCCCCGAGGTCTATTCCTGTGCATTTTGGCCGCCGTGGTGGGACTGAATCTGCATTCCGGTTGCAGGCTCATCAGCTCACGCTGGGCACTCGCTGAGGGCGTCACGTTGCGCAGGACCGGCGAGGATGACCTGGCGGGCAGCGGCGCCGACGGGATCGGTGTCAAGCAGCCGGTCGGATCCCTCCGTTACCTCCTGGTGCCTCGAGGGTCCGGGCCATGCCCTGGTTGAACCAAACAACTTCCGTACAGTTTGGGGTTATAGCCACGGCTAAGGGGGTAAATGTCGTTGATCATGGATTGACTAGTCTGACTAGTCCTGACTAGTCCGCCCGTTTCCGACTGTCAGGGCAATTCTGGCCGTTTGGTGACAGGTGATCGATGAGGTGTTAGATTACCCACGGGCAAGCGCGGAAGTGCGTCACAGAGTCGCGGTCTGTGGGGTTCGTCCGAGTGTCGAAGCACCTGCGGGGGTGCGATCACGTGCAAAGCCCGGGGGGTTGTGCGTACTTTCAGGGGGGAATTCGTGCGTTTTCGCATTCGCCGTGAGGCTGCCGTTGCGCCGGTGCGGCATCAGACGGAC
>CAVYKM010000036.1:0-66508 GCA_963769085.1 uncultured Actinomycetota bacterium
TCCACTTAACCGGAGTAGACTTGGACTGTGGTCGCGCTCCGAGGCGGGCAAGACTATCCACGGTCGGTGGGCGAGTTCCTGTCGTGGTTCGGCACGGACGCGGACTGCCGGGACTACTTGGCGTGGTTGCGCTGGCCGGACGGTTTCGTCTGCGATGAGTGCGGGCACGTCGACGGTTGGCAGCTGGCGGACGGCCGGTGGGAATGCGTCGTGTGCTCGCACCGCACGTCGGTCACCGCGGGCACGATCTTTGACCGAACGCGCACGCCGTTGACGGTGTGGTTCCACGCATGCTGGTCGTTCGCTACCGCCAAGGACGGTATCTCCGCGCTGGGCCTGCAGCGCACACTTCAGATCGGGTCCTACCAGACCGCGTGGGCGATGTTGCACCGGCTGCGTTCGGTGCTGCTCCGGCCCGGTCGAGAACTGCTGTCCGGGCAGGTGGAGGTTGACGAGACCTACATCGGCGGTGAGGAGGACGGGCTGGCCGGTGGTCGGGCCAAGGGTAAGAAGGCGCTGGTCGCCGTTGCCGTGGAAGTCAAGCCTCCCAAGGGTTTCGGGCGGTGCCGGATGCGCGTCATCCCGGATGGCTCCGCCAGCGTGCTGCACATGTTCATCACCGACAATGTCGCCCCAGGGTCCACGGTGATCACCGACGGATGGTCCGGCTACCTGGGCATCGACAAAGTCGGCTACACCCATGATCGGCGCAGTCAGCGCGCCGCCAAGGCGCTAGGCGAGGACATCGGCAAACTGCTGCCCGGCGTGCACCGCGTAGCGTCGCTGGCCAAACGGTGGCTGCTTTCCACCCACCAGGGCGCGGTGGGCATCGAGCACCTGCCCGGCTACCTGGACGAGTTCTGCTTCCGGTTCAACCGTCGCCGCTCACGCAGCCGCGGCCTGGTCTTCCTGCGACTACTCCAACTCGCCGTCGGTCACGACCCGGTCCGCTACCGGCAACTGATCAAACGACACCAGCCACGCAAGGCGCCGCCACGGCCGCCCGGAGCGACCGGGCACCCGCCCAGCATCGACCGGCCCCGCGCTACCCGCCCCTGGCGACGCCATGACCAGCACGACTCCGGTTAAGTGGAGAGCCCTAACGTCAGTTATAAAGCGTGGACTCGCGCCACATCGTCTCGCTTAGCCGTATCCGAGTTCTTCCAGGAGCAAGGATGCGCCGGTCTCTCTGATGGTGCGGTCGGCGTACACCCGCAGTGTGAGGCTGGGGTCGCCGTGGCCTAGTTGATCGGCTGCGTCGACGGGTGATCGACCGCTCTTGAGTAAGAGCGTGCCGAGGCTCTTGCGGAACACGTGGCTGGTGAGCCCGGCGTAGCCGGCCCTGGCGAATGCCCGCCGCATGGATCGGCGAGTGTTGCTCGGGTCCCGTAGATGGCCGAGCTGGCTGGGCAGCACGAGGCTGGTGTGCGAGCGGGTCTTTCGTTTCTTCAGCATCGTGACGGTCCACGAGGGCAGCAGAAGGGTCCGATCGCCGGCAGTTGACTTCGGTGTGGGCTTGATGATCAGACCGGTGCCGCGCAGTCGGATGACCGTTGAGCGGACCTGGACTGTTCCGCGCTGCAGGTCGACGGCATCCCACTCGAGTGCGAGTGCCTCGCCGATGCGCATTCCGGTGGCGGCCAGGAGCCGAATGACGTCAACGATGTCCTCTGCTGCGGCGGCCTGGTCGTAGCTCAAGAATGCGAGCAACTGTTTGAGCTGAACGAGGGACAGGCCCATCGGTTGTTTGCGAGGTTTCGCG
The DNA here is from genome assembly GCA_963769085.1 of uncultured Actinomycetota bacterium. GTDB lineage: Bacteria > Actinomycetota > Actinomycetes > Actinomycetales > Dermatophilaceae > Phosphoribacter. The sequence goes on from CAVYKM010000036.1 coordinate 1,763, forward strand.
CTCAGTCGGGTCACGTCGCGTGTGGGGTTGGAGATCATCGCGTCGTGCTTGCAGGCAAGGCGGCACATGCCACTGAGCACGGAGCGGCATGTCCTGGCGAGTGCTGGTCCGTGGTTGGCCTTGACTGCCGCCAGGTGGTTGTCGATGAGGCCGACGCTCAGCTCGCGGATCCTGACATTGCCCAGGGCTGGGAGGATTCTGCTTATCGAGGCGGTCGCGGTAGAGCTGTATGGTGCTCGGGCTGAGGTCGCTGCCCCGGACCTCGTCGAACCACACTTCCGCGAGGACGCCGAGCCGGGTCTCGGGCGTGATGCGTTGGCGGTCGTTGGCATGCGTCCTGTCTCGCAGTGCCTGGGCGAGCGCCTGCTGTGCTCTGCTCTGGCTTGAGCCCGAGCGCTGAACGAGCCGGCTCCTGCCGTCCATGTCACGGTAGAGCGCTCGGGCGGTCCACCCGCCGTCGGTCTTGTTGGTGAGCACCTTGCCCGCTGTGCCCATGGCGAGCTGAGGACGTCCGGTTCTGGCCACGCCACAATAGTACGGTCAGAGTCATCATTTAGTCATCGAAAACAAAGGCGATGGACGCCAACGGTTGAGAATCGATGTCAGCATCAGGAAGACATCCTCCCAGGTCAGTGGGCATAAGACGGTCACCTCTGCACGTTGATGCCAACTGTTGAAAGGCCCGGACCCTTACTCACTGGGTTCGGGGTTCGAATCCCTGGCGGCGCACAACTCAAGTCTGGCGCCACGCGGCAGTTCGAGCCATGTCGGCAGATCTGCCAAAAGTCGGCAGCTACAACTGCCGCCTTGCGCCATGAACTGCCGTCTTGCTCGATAACTGCCGACTTGCCAGGGCCCACAGCCGCTCGCTCACAGGTACAGCCCGGTCGTGCCGTCCTCGACGCGCGTGGCGGCCACCGCGTGGATGTCCTTCTCGCGCAGCAGGATGTAGTCCTTGGACTGCAGCTCCACCTCGTGGCGGTCCTCCGGGTCGAACAGCACCCGGTCGCCGACCTGGATGTGACGCACGGCGTTGCCGGTCGCGACGACGCTGGCCCACGCGAGCCGCTTGCCGACCGACGCCGTGGCGGGGATGAGGATGCCGCCGCCCGACGTGCGCTCGCCCTTCTCGGCATCGACCGAGACCAGGACCCGGTCCCACATCATGCGGATGGGCAGGCGCTCGCCTGCGGCCTCGGGGCGGGGCATACCCACGTGCGCGCCTGCGTCAGCTGAGCATCCGCCGCAGCAGGCCGATGCCCAGGAGCACGGCTGCCGAGGCGCCAAGAACCGCCGAGATCCGCTCGGTCCGAAGCGTGCCGTCCTCATTGCGAGTAGCCCGGGTGAACCGCACCTTGGCCGAGTCCACCTCCCGGCGCACGATGGTCCGCGGCTTCGCCCGGTACGCCAGCTCGTCGATGGTTGCCGCCAGCCGCTTCCGCGTCGTAGCGATCTCGGCCTCGATCTGGGCCATCGACCGGTTCCCGCTCATCCGAAGGCTCCCTTCGTCCTCACCGCCACCCTACAGACCGAGGTCGCTGCGCAGCTTGGCGACATGGCCGCCCGCCTTGACGTTGTACCGGGCGTCGACAATGGTTCCGGACTCATCCACGACGAAGGTCGAGCGGATCACGCCCCGGACGGTCTTGCCGTACATCGACTTCTCGCCGAACGCGCCATACGCCTGCAGCACCGCCTTGTCCGGGTCGGAGAGCAACGTGATCGTCAGGCCTTCCTTCGCGCGGAACTTGGCCAGTTTCGCGGGGGAGTCCGGGGAGATGCCGAGCACGGCATACCCCTTGGCGGCCAGCGCGTCCAGCGAGTCGGAGAAGTCACACGCCTGCGTGGTGCAGCCAGGTGTCATGGCCGCCGGGTAGAAGTAGACAATGACCTTGCGCCCGGCGTAGTCGGCAAGCGAAACCTGCGCTCCCGTGTCGTCGGTGAGGGTGAAGGTGGGGGCAGGGTCGCCCACCGCCAAGCGGTCGGTCACGGCATACTCCTCGTGGTTGCTTATTGCAAAGTGTTCGCAATAAGATTGCGCGCGTCGAACGCGCGAGCACACCGTACCGAACGCCCGCCGGCGCACCCGCACTCGAGGAGGCCATCATGCACGTGCCCGACGGGTTCCTCGACGCCCCCACCTCCATCGCGACCGGCGTCGTCGCGGTGGGCGCGGTCGCCGCGTCACTGCGTGGTGCCAGACGTGAGCTCGACGACCGCACCGCTCCGCTCGCCGGCCTCGTCGCAGCCTTTGTCTTCGCCGCCCAGATGATCAACTTCCCCGTCGCCGCCGGGACATCGGGGCATCTGCTCGGCGGCACGCTCGCGGCGGTCCTCGTCGGCCCGTGGACCGCCACCTTGTGCATCACCGTCGTCCTCATCGTGCAAGGGCTGCTCTTCGCGGACGGGGGCCTGACCGCCCTCGGCACGAACATCACGCTCATGGGGGTCATCGGGGTGTGGGTGGGGTATGCCGTGTTCCGGCTCGCGCTCTTGGCCTCGCCCAAGCGCATCTCCAGCGTCCCGGTCGCTGCCGCCGTCGGCGGGCTCGTCTCCGTGCCGGTGGCCGCGCTCGCGTTTGCGGGCCTGTACGCCATCGGCGGGACCGCACCGATTCCCCTCGCCGCCCTGGCGGCCGCCATGGTCGGCGTCCACGCGTTCATCGGCGTCGGGGAGGCGGTCATCACGGCAGTCGTCGTCGGCAGCGTCGTCGCGGTCCGCCCCGATCTCGTCTACGGCGCCCGGGGCGTCCTCCGCGCCCGCCAGCTGCCGTCCCGTCCGGGGGTGACAGCATGAACGCCCGGGCACGAGGCCGGTTGCTCTGGGTGGCCGGGCTGCTCGCCGCATTGCTCGTCGCGGGCGTCGTCAGCTTCTATGCCTCCGCAGCGCCCGACGGTCTAGAACGGGTCGCCGAGGACCACGGCATCGCCGAGCAGGCGGGCGAGCACCCCGCGGAGGGGTCGCCACTGGCTGACTACCAGACCAGCGGGGTCCAAGACGAACGCCTGTCCGGCGGTCTCGCTGGCGTGATCGGGGTTGGCGTGGTCCTTGTGCTCGGCTCCGGGCTCATGTGGGCGGTCCGGCGTCGCGGCACGGACGACCACTTCGCTGCCGTCACGTCGGAGCAGACAGCGTCACCTCATGGGGGCTGAGCACGGTCACACGGTCTACTACCACGGCCATTCGCTCGTGCATCGCCTCCCGGCGCACCTGAAGATCGTTGCCTTGCTGGGCTACGTGCTGCTCGTCGTGGCCACGCCACGCGAGCTGCTGTGGCCGTATGCCGTGCACCTGGCCACCCTGTCCGTCGCGGTGCTCGTCTCGCGCGTGCCACCGGCATACCTGCTGCGCCGTCTCGTCATCGAGGTGCCGTTCGTCGTCTTCGCGGCGCTACTACCGTTCGTCGCCACCGGTCCGCGCATCACCGTGCTCGGCCTGTCGGTGTCAGAGCCCGGGCTGCAGGGCGCCTGGGCACTGCTCGCCAAGGGGACTCTTGGCGTGCTGGCCGCACTGCTGCTGGCCGCCACGACCGAGCCACGCGACCTGCTCGCCGGGCTGGCCAGGCTGCGAGTCCCGCGCCAGCTGGTCGAGATCATGGGCTTCATGGTGCGCTACCTGGACCTCATCGCCGGGGAGATGCGCCGGATGCGCATCGCCCGGGCCTCTCGCGGGTTTCGGGCCCGCTCGCCGCAGCAGTGGCCGGTGCTGGGCCGCTCGGCGGGCGCCCTGTTCATCCGCTCCTACGAGCGGGGCGAGCGGGTCCACCTGGCCATGCTCTCCCGGGGCTACACCGGCTCGCTGCCCGTCGCGGCCCCCGCTGCCCTGCCGCCAGGGCAGTATGCCGTGGCCGCGCTCCTTCCCGCCGCGGCGTTGCTGACCACGGCGCTGGCGTGGAGCCTGCGGTGAGCACGCCCGTCCTGGACGTACGTGGCCTCGGCTACGCCTACCCCGACGGCCATCAGGCGCTCTACGGTGTCGACCTACACGTCCACCGGGGCGAGCGGGTGGCCCTGCTCGGTCCTAACGGGGCCGGCAAGACCACGCTCGTGCTGCATCTCAACGGCATCCTCACTCCCGGTGCCGGGTCGGTCGCGGTGTCCGGCCTCCCTGTGACCAAGGCCAACCTGCCCGAGATCCGCCGCCGGGTCGGCATCGTCTTCCAGGACCCGGACGACCAGCTGTTCATGCCCAGGGCGCGCGACGACGTCGCGTTCGGCCCGATGAACCTCGGGCTGCGCGGCGCCGAGCTGGACCGCCGCGTCGCGCACGCGCTCGCCGTCGTGGGGATGACGGCATACGCGGACCGGCCCCCGCACCACCTGTCCTTCGGCCAGCGCCGCCGCGTCGCCGTTGCCACGGTGCTGGCCATGCAGCCGGAGATTCTGGTGCTGGACGAGCCGTCGTCCAACCTGGACCCCGCGTCGCGCCGCGAGCTCGCCGACATCGTCACGAGCCTCGACGTCACCGTGCTGATGGTGACCCACGACCTGCCCTACGCCCTGCAGCTGTGCGAGCGGTCGGTCATCCTCTCGGACGGCGTCATCGTGGCGGACGGACCGACTCGCGACGTCCTTTCCGACGCCGAGCTCATGGCAGCGCACCGGCTCGAGCTCCCGTACGGCTTCGATCCCTCGCTGACCCGCTGACGGCCCCAGCCGCCGCACCGCTAGCTCTCCCAGCGAGGCTCGTCCGAGCCCCAGGGATGCGGGGCGAACGGGTAGGCGTCGAGCCCCGGCAGGGAGAACGCCGGCCGCGACTGCACCAGCCGGCCGTATGCCGTGTCGCTGGCGGTGAGGTAAGGCTCGGACTCGGGCGGGATGTCTGCCTCCAGCGGCCCGGGGCCGTGGTTGAGCAGCCAGCTCGCCGTGGCCGCCAGGTGCGCGTCGACCCGCCACGTCCGGCCCTCGAACTCGCGACGCCACAACGCCGTGAGCACCCCCGCGGCGAGCAGGTACCCGGTGGCGTGGTCCAGCGCCTGCACCGGCAGGACGCTTGGCGTGACGCCGTCGGCCGACTCGGCCCAGGCGATCCCAGAGGCGGCCTGCACGATGCTGTCAAAGCCACGCCGGTTCGCCCACGGCCCGGTCGGCCCCCACGCCGAGAGGGAGGCGTGGATGACCGACGGGTAGCGGGCGGCCACCGTCTCCGCGTCGAGCCCGTATCGAGCCAGCGCTCCTGGCCGGTAACCGGTAACCAGGATGTCGGCCTCGGCCAGCAGCTCATGCAGGCGAGCGAGGTCGGCGGGCCGACGCAGGTTCAGCAAGGTGGTGCGCTTGCCCGCACCTGTGTCCAGATGCACCTCCGGGACCTCGGGCAGGTTCGGGTCGTCAACGCGCAGCACGTCGCACCCCAGGTAGGCCAGGGTTCGGGTGGCCACCGGCCCCGCGACCACCCGGGTCAGGTCGAGCACCTTGGGCCGCTCCAAGGGCCTCGGGCGGGCCCGACCGACCGCACGCACGTTCACCAGCCGCAGACCGGAGGCGGCCCGACCCGCCTCTGACGCAGTCCACTCGGCCTGCTGACGAGCCCGCACCGCGACGCCTCCGGCGGCCATGAGCCGCTCCTCGACCTGTTGGGCTGTCTGGGAGCACAGCGCTGCGGCCAGCTCCTCGCGCCCGGCATCCGGGTCCAACCCGAGCAGGTTCGCGAGCGCGGCGCGGTGGTGGGAGTAGTTGGCGTGGGTGCGGAGCCAACCCTCCGCTGTGGGGAAGAACCCCGACCATGGGCCGAAGCCCTCCGACCGACGCCCGTCGATGGTCTGCACCTGCTCGCCGAGCATGGCCACCCGCACCTGGGCGGGGTTCACGTCGATGCGGCCGGTGTTGAGCAGCGCCTCGGCGGCCAGTCCGGCGGCCGCCACTGACCCAACCGCGAGCTCGTCGGTGGGCAGCCGCCCGGGGAGGAAGCGCCCTGGTCCGGTCTCCAGGTGCGCAGCGGCATACCCGGCCTCCATCCCCAGCAAGGGCAGCGCGTCACGGAGCAACCGGTTCACGGCATACCGTCCCCCCGGCCAAGCCCACCCCTCATGACCACGTGCGCACGGCGGGAGTCGAACCCGCACGCCGAGGCACAGGAACCTAAATCCTGCGTGTCTGCCAGTTCCACCACGTGCGCCCCCCGCACACTGTACCGAGCGACGGGTGTGGTAAACCGGGCCAAAAGGCCTGCCGGGAGCCGCGATGTAGGTCAGCCCACCCGGACGACGACGCTGTGATAACCGGTCGCGCCGTCCGGGGCGGGCGGGGCCTGCTGGTCGGTCTGCCACTCCCCGGTATTGTCCCGGGCCCGCACCGTCAGCGTGTGTGACCCGCGCGGGGCGTCCCACTGGTACACCCACTGCCGCCACGAGTCGACCGTGGGCTCCCCGGCCAGCCGGGCGTCCTGCCATCCTCCCGTCGTCAACGCGAACCTGCACACCGGTGATCCCGCGGTGCATCGCCCAGGCAACCCCGGCCACGGCCACCTGGCCGGCGCTCACCTGCGCGCCGGCCCGCGGCACGTCGATTCGTGACTGGGTCTTCACCGGGCCCAAGGCCGACCAGCCGCGAGGCGTCCAGTACCCCTCGTCGACGGCGAACCGGGTCACCTTGAGCTCGGTCACCCACTTGGTGGCCGAGACATAGCCGTACAGACCCGGCACGACCAGGCGCACCGGGAAGCCGTGCTCGAACGGCAGCGGCTCGCCGTTCATCCCGATCGCCAGCAGCGCGTCCCGCCCGTCGGTGAGCACCGACAGCGGAGTTCCCGCGGTCCATCCGTCGGCGCTGCGGGACAGCACCATGTCCGTGCCGGGGCGCGGGCCGGCCTGCGCGAGCAGCTCACGCACCGGCCATCCGAGCCACAGCGCGTTGCCGACGAGCGGGCCGCCGACCTCGTTGGACACGCACGACAAGGAGGTATGCCGTTGCACGAGCGGCTTGGCGAGCAGCTCGGCCCAGGTCAACCGCACCTCGTGGTCAACCTCGCCCCACACCCGCAGCGACCAGTCCTCGGCAGTCAGCCGCGGCACGACGAGGGCCGTGTCGATGCGGTAGAAGTCCGCGTTCGGCACGATCCACGACGTCACCCCGGCGACGTGCAGGTCGGCGTCCCCGGCCGGGGGTGCGAGCCCGTCGGTGGGCAGTCGGAGGGCGTCGCGCGAAGCGGTGGCGGCCGTTCCGCCCCGTCCGGACACGGGAGCGAACAGCCCCAGTGCGAGCAGCGAGCAGGCCAGCTCGATCACGCTGCGCCGGGTCGGCCCGCGCTCGCGGGTCGCCGCGCTGTGCAGCGACCACACGCTGACCACGCCGCCCGCGAGGGTGGGCACCGCGTCAACCGGGCCGGCGTTCGGCCGGCTCAGCACCGCCCACAGCGCAACCCCTGCGATGAGCGCCATCCCGACCTGCGCGAGAGTGGGCCGGGTGCGCGCGAGCAGACCCAGGACGGCAAAGAGCGCGGCCAGCACGATCGCCATCCCGACGAACAGCGCTGCCTTGTCGGCCGTGGCGAATGTGGCCACGGCGAAGTCCTTCAGCCACGGCGGGGTCGCGTCGACAAAGGCCGCGCCGACCGCGAGCATCGGCGACGGGTTGCCGCCGGTGAGCCCGAGCGCGGACACCACCACCGCCAGCACGGTCGCCACCGCGAGCCCGAGGGCCCCCGCGGCCAGGCCCCGGAGCGCCCAGCGCAGCCGACGTCGGCGGACCCGCTCGGCCTCGCCGGGCGGCACGGTGCCCGACGGAGTGGTCATGGCCCGAGCAGCCGGCCCAGGTGCGGCGCCAGTGCGCGGAACGCCCGGCCACGATGGGAGATGGCGTTCTTCTCCTCCTTGGTGTGCTCGGCCAGCGTGCGGGTGTCGCCGTATGGGATGAGGATCGGGTCGTAGCCAAAACCATTGGTGCCGCGAGGATCCCGAGCCAGCCGGCCCAGCAGCCGGCCGTAGGTGGCGGCGCTGCGCCCGTCGGGAAGGGCCACGACGGCGGCGCATGTGAAGGACGCGGCGCGGTACGCGTCGGGCACGTCGGCAAGCTGGTCCAGCAGCAGCCGCACGTTGACCTGGTCGCGTTCGGGGCGAGTCAGGTTGGACCCACCCAGCGACCCGGACCAGCGGGCGCTGAAGACCCCGGGGCTACCGCCCAGCACGTCGACCGTGATCCCGGAGTCGTCCGCGACGACCGCCATCCCCGTCGCCTCGACCAACGCGGTGGCCTTGAGCCGGGCGTTGCCTTCGAAGGTCACCTCCGTCTCGGCGACGTCCGGGGCGTCGGGGAAGTCCGCGACGGAGAGCAGCTGCAGGCCCAGGTCCTCGGCGACCTCGGCGAGGATGTGGCGCAGCTCGCCAACCTTGTGCTCGTTGCGGGTGGCGAGGACCAGGCCGGTCATGCTCGCACTCTCGGCTCGGCGGCCAGCGCCGCCCGCTGAGCTGCGGCGAGCTGGGTGCAGCCGACGGCGGCGAGGTCGAGCAGCCGCCCCAGCACCGCGCGGTCGAACGGCTCCCCCTCCGCGGTGCCCTGCACCTCGACGAAGCGCCCGTCGCCCGTCATGACGACGTTCATGTCGGTGTCCGCGTCGGCGTCCTCGACGTAGTCCAGGTCGAGCACCGGCTCCCCGTCGACGACCCCGACTGAAACGGCCGCCACCGAGCCCGTGAGGGGCTCGTCATCGGCGTCGACGAGCCCCAGGCGGCGGGCCTGCGTGACAGCGTCGGCGAGGGCGACGTAGGCGCCGGTGACGGCGGCCGTCCGGGTGCCGCCGTCGGCCTGCAGGACGTCGCAGTCCAGGATGATGGTGTTCTCGCCGAGGGCCCGCAGGTCGATGACGGCGCGCAGCGACCGCCCGAGCAGCCGGGAGATCTCATGGGTGCGCCCGCCGATGCGGCCTTTGACCGACTCGCGGTCCGATCGGGTGTTCGTGGCGCGCGGCAGCATGGCGTACTCCGCGGTCACCCACCCGCGGCCCTGCCCCTTGAGCCATCGCGGCACGCCCTCGGTGAACGACGCCGCACACAGCACCCGCGTGCGGCCGAACTCGACCAGAACGCTCCCTTCGGCGTGGTCGAGCCAGTTGCGCGTGATCGTCACCGGGCGGGTCTGGTCGGGGGCACGGCCGTCGTGTCGGGTCACCAGCAGGCAAGCGCCTGAAGCCGCGCGCGTCTAGCAACTCGTAGGTAGCTCCCGGTGCGGCGAGCTCGACCTCGCCGTCCCATACCGCGGCAGCCTGGGCACGGCATACCTCCGGGTCGTTCCACGCCGGGATGTGGGTGAGCACCAGCCGCTTGACCCCTCCGGCGGCCATGGCTGCCTCGGCGGCGCGCGACCCGGTGAGGTGGATGCCGCGCTCGGCGTCGCGACCGTCGATGAAGGCCGAGTCGGCCAGCACGAGGTCGGCTCCGGTGAGCAGTGGTCCGAGAGCCGGGCAGGAGTCGGTGTCGCCGGTGAACGCCAGGACCGTCCCCTCGACCTCGACGCGGAACCCGTACGACTCGACCGGGTGGTTCGTGCGTAGCGGGGTCACCGTGAACGGGCCGATGTACAGCGGCTGTCCGTCGACGAGCGTCTCGAAATGGAAGTGCTTGGCCATCGAGACGATGTGCCCGTAGTAGGCGAGCGACAGCCGCTGCGGTGTGCCGGCCGGCCCGGCGACCCGGATTGGGCCGCGTGCGTCGGTGCCAGGGCGGTACCGGTGCATGACGTAGAGGCCGTTGAGGTCCAGGTAGTGGTCGGCATGCAGGTGCGTGAGCAGCACCGCGTCGAGGCCCAGGGGGTCGGTATGCCGTTGCAGCGGCCCCAGGCTCCCGCTGCCCATGTCGACGACGAACCGCCAGGTGCGCCGCTCGTCGTCGGCCTCGAGCAGGTAGCACGACGCGGCCGACGCCGGCCCGGGAACGGAGCCAGCGCAGCCAACGACGGTGAGCCTCATCCCGCGGCCACCGGCTCGCGGTGGGCCTCGACGGCCGCCTCCGGACCGAGGAACCGTCGAGCCAGCCGCGCGAAGACGAGCGGGTCGCCGGTCGTGATGAACTCGTGCAGCGGCTGGCCGTTGCCGCTGGAGCGCAGCTGGCCGGAGTCGGCGAGCAGGCGGAACAGGTCCTTGGCGGTCTCCTCCGCGGAGGACACGAGGGTGACCCCCTCCCCCATGACGTAGCTGATGACGCCTGTGAGCAGCGGGTAGTGGGTGCACCCGAGAATGAGCGTGTCGACGTCGGCCTGCAGCAACGGCGCGAGGTAGCGGCGAGCCACCCCCAGCAGCTCGTCCCCGCCGGTCACGCCGTCCTCGACGAACTCGACGAACCTCGGACAGGGCACCGACAGCAGCTCGACGTGCGGCGCCGCCGCGAAGGCGTCGGGGTACGCGCGGGAGGTGTGGGTGCCCTGCGTGCTGATCACCCCGACCCGGTCGTTGCGCGTCGCCCGGGCGGCCCGGCGCACAGCCGGGCGGATCACCTCGATGACCGGCACGGCATACCGCTCGCGGGCGTCGTGCAGGACCGCTGCGCTGGCCGTGTTGCAGGCGATGACGAGCGCCTTGACGCCCCGGTCAACGACGCGGTCCAGGCACTCGATCGCGAACTCGCGGGTCTGCGCGATCGGCCGCGGGCCGTAGGGAGTGCGGGCGGTGTCGCCGAAGTAGACGACCTTCTCGTGCGGCAGCTGGTCGAACACCGCTCGCGCTACGGTCAGCCCCCCGTAGCCCGAGTCGAATATTCCGATCGGCGCGTCTGCCACGGCCAAAGAATAGGCACCGGCACGGACACCCGTCGCCCACCACGCGGCGTCGCCTCCGTCACACCGTGTACGCCCAGCGCCAGCGGCGGGGCAAACGATTGGCGTGATCCCGACCGACACGACGTTTGTAAGTGGAACGTACTATCAACGTGACGTTGACTGCCGCAGGGCGCCGGGCGACAGCGGCATTCTCGCCGACGCTGCAGGGGGTCAACCCTGGGCCGGAAGGAGTCGCATCATGACCGTGTTCGACGACGACGAGCGCGAATACCTGTTGTCGGGCATCCGTCTTGGCCGCCTGGCCACGGTGGGTCTCGATGGGACGCCGCACGTCGTGCCGACGGGCTTCCGGTACAACACCGCCCTGGACACGATCGACATCGGGGGGCACGACTTCGCCAAGCGCAAGAAGTACCGGGACGTGCTTCGAAACCCCAAGGTCGCGTTCGTCGTCGACGACCTTGCCTCGGTGAACCCGTGGCGTGTCCGAGGGATCGAAATCCGCGGTGAGGCGCAGGTGCTCGACAGCGGTGGACGTGACATGGGTCCCGGCTTCGACCCGCAGATGTTCAGGATCACACCCAAACGCATCGTGAGCTGGGGGCTGCAGGGACAGCTGTCGTTCAAGGCACGAACCGTCCCCCAGGCGGCCATCACGAGCCGCATCCACGACTGACCAACCGCCCCGGCTGCGAGCCAGGTCCTCATCCGGTCCTGACCAACAGAGAAAGAAGGCAACCCCCATGGAGACGCGCACCCTCGGCGACGGGCTCGAGGTCTCGGCGATCGGGTTCGGTTGCATGGGCATGAGCCAGGGCTACGGCCCCAATCCCGGCGACCGTGACCAGATGATCACCGTGCTGCGCACCGCGGTCGAACGCGGCGTCACCTTCTTCGACACCGCCGAGGTCTACGGCCCGTTCGTCAACGAGGAACTCGTCGGCGAGGCCCTGCGACCCGTCCGCGACCAGGTCGTCATCGCCACCAAGTTCGGCTTCTCCTTCGACGAGCAGGGCCGTCCAGACCGGGCTGTCCAGCCGCCCCGGACTCGATCCGCCGGGCCGTCGACGGGTCCCTGCGACGGCTCGGCGTCGACACGATCGACCTGCTCTACCAGCACCGCGTCGACCCCGCAGGTGCCGATCGAGGACGTCGCCGGCACCGTCAAGCGAGCTCATCGCAGCCGGCAAGGTGCGCGCACTTCGGCCTGTCCGAGGCCGGGGTCGGGCACCATCCGACGCGCCCACGCCGTCCACCCCGTGGCCGCACTGCAGAGCGAGTACTCGCTGTGGTGGCGCGAGCCAGAAGCGGAGATCACTGCCGACCCTGGCTGAGCTCGGCATCGGCCTGGTGCCGTTCAGCCCACTGGGCAAGGGGTTTCTCACCGGCACAGTCAGCGCCAGCACGGACTTCGCGGCTGACGACATCCGCGCGGTCATCCCCCGATTCACCCCGAAGCCCGGCAGGCCAACCAGGCCGTCGTCGACCTTATCCGCCGGATCGCCGAGGCCAAGCACGCCACCCCAGCCCAGGTCGCCATCGCCTGGCTGCTCGCGCAGAAGCCGTGGATCGCACCCATCCCCGGCACCCGCCGCCTCGAGCAGGCTCGACGAGAACCTGGGCGCCGCTGGCCTGACCCTCACCTCGGACGACGTCGCCGAGCTCGACGCGGCCTCGGCCCGCATCCAGGTACACGGCGAGCGCTACCCGAGCAGATGCAGCGCATGATCGACCGCTGAAACTGCGACCACCGCTCTGGTAGCCGTCACCGCCCGGTGGTCAGCGAAACAGCCGACGCCCCATGAGCGCGCCGGTGAGCGAGTCCTGCAGCCAGGTGAGGAAGTCATAGACGGAGACGGCATACACCAGCGGGTCGTCCAGGTCGGCGACGGCCGCCTCGCGGGCCAGCCGCTCGGTGTCCTCCTCGGTCTGCAGGCCGAGGCGTTCGCCCAGCAGCAGCCGAGTGTCGGTGAGCGCGACAAGGAGCGCCTCGGCCTGCGCGCGCGTCAAGGTCACCTTCTCGGGCGTCGCGGCTGCCAACGCGTCGATCGCCGTCGTCAGGGTGGTGTACTTGCGCTGACGCAGCCCCTGCTCGGTGAGATGACGGAACTCTGCTGCCACGTCGGGGTCTCCGCGGTGGGCATCGGGCAGCAGCCGACGCAGGGCCGGGTCGCGCTCCTCGGGGGCGGGGCGGTCGTGGCCCGGCTGGGCGTCCCGCTCCATGGACGCGATCAGGTCCGTGAAGGCGTCGCCGGTCGGGGTCACCTCGGGCCGCAGCACGGCGCGCGTCTGGTCCATGAGCCCAGCGACGACAGCCACCTCGGTGGGGTCCATCCGGGCGACGAACGTGTCTCCCTTGCGCCGGAACGCGTGGGCCATCGGCTACTGGTCCTTCTCGAACGTGGCCCAGAGGCCGTAGCCCTGCAGCGCCTCTGCGTCGCGCTCCATCTCCTCACGGCTGCCGTGGGAGACGACGGCCTTGCCCTTGGTGTGCACGTCCATCATGAGCTTCTCGGATTTGCTGCGCGGATAGCGGAAGTAGGTCTGGAAAACGTAGGTGACGTAGGACATGAGGTTGACCGGGTCGTTCCACACCAACGTGATCCAGGGCAACGCTGGCTCAAGCACCTCGCGCTCGTAGGTCTCGCGCTCCCGAACCGGAGTGGTCACGCCCCCACTCTAGGCTGTCGGGGTGACCGCGAACCGGACCGCGAGCACCGCTTTGCTCACCGACCACTACGAGCTGACCATGCTGGAGGCGGCGCTGCGCAGCGGCGCCGCGCAGCGGCGGTGCGTCTTCGAGACGTTCACCCGCCGCCTGCCCGAGGGGCGCCGGTATGCCGTGCTGGCAGGCACCGGGCGGCTGGTCGAGGCGATCACGCGGTTCCGGTTCGGGCCGGACGAGCTGGCCGCTCTGCGTCAGCGGGCCGTCGTCGACGAGCCGACCTGCCGGTGGCTGGCGAGCTACCGGTTCACCGGCAGGGTCAGCGGGTATGCCGAGGGCGAGTGCTTCTTCCCCGGGTCGCCCGTCCTCGTCGTGGAGGCGACGTTCGCCGAGGCGATCGTCCTGGAGACCCTGGTCCTGTCGATCCTCAACCACGACAGCGCGATCGCCTCCGCTGCGTCCCGGATGACGTGCGCGGCGGCCGGGCGACCATGCATCGAGATGGGCTCCCGCCGCACCCATGAGGAGGCTGCCGTCGCTGCCGCGCGCGCGGCATACATTGCGGGCTTCGAGCGCACCAGCAACCTCGAGGCGGGCCGCCGCTACGGCGTCCCCACGGCCGGGACCGCGGCCCATGCCTTCACGTTGGTGCACGACAGCGAGCGTGCGGCGTTTCGGGCCCAGCTGGACGCGCTCGGCCCGGGCACGACGCTGCTGGTCGACACCTTCGACGTGCCGACCGCGGTCGCGACGGCGGTCGAGCTCGCCGGGCCGGCCCTTGGCGGCGTGCGTCTCGACTCCGGCGACCTGCTCGTGCAGGCCCGCGAGGTGCGCGCCCAGCTGGACGCCCTCGGGGCGACGAAGACCCGCATCGTCGTCACGTCGGACCTGGACGAGCACGCTATCGCCGCGCTGGGGGCGGCGCCCGTCGACGCCTACGGCGTGGGAACCCAGCTCGTCACCGGGTCGGGAGCCCCGACCTGCAGCATGGTCTACAAGCTGGTCGCCCGCGAGGATACGACGGGCGCGGTGGTGCCGGTAGCCAAGAAGAGCAAGGACAAGCGCTCGATCGGCGGGCGCAAGTGGGCGGTCCGTCGGATCGGCGAGGACGGCCACGCCGACGCGGAGGTGCTTGGGGTGGGTCATCCTCCGGCCGGCGACGACAACGACCGACCCCTCATGGTCGACTTCGTTCGGGACGGGCAGGTGGTCGACCAGTCCACCCTGGCCGACGCGAGAGCGCGCCACCATGCCTCCCGGGCCGAGCTGCCCCGCGTCGCGCTGCAGCTGCAGCGGGGCGAGGTCTGCATCCCGACGATCTACCTGGACTGACGCAGGCGCCCACCCCGTTTCGCCGAGAGGTCAGCAGATGCTGTCAACCAGGCCTCATTTGCGCATCGTCGCACCCTCGGCGACAAGCATGGGGGCGGAGGCGGGCGGATAATGGCCCCATGTCCCTCACCAAGCGTGCGCTGATCATCGTGGACGTCCAGAACGACTTCTGCGAGGGCGGCTCGCTGGCGGTCGCTGGGGGCAGCAGCGTCGCGGCAGCGATCACGGACTGGCTCGACGAGCACGCCGACCGGTACGCCGCGGTGGCCGCAACGGCCGACTGGCACGAGGACCCTGGCCCGCACTTCGCCGAGCAGCCGGACTACCTCGACACGTGGCCAGTGCACTGCCTGGCCGGCAGCGAAGGCGCGGCGTTCCACCCCGCGGCGCAGCCGGCCATCGCCCGAGCCGACGCGGTCTTTCGCAAGGGACTCCACAGCGCGGCATACAGCGGGTTCGAGGGGTATGCCGATGAGCCGGGCACCGGGTTCGGCCTCGCGGAGTGGCTGCAAGGGCGCCACATCGAAGCGGTCGACATCGTCGGGATCGCCACCGACCACTGCGTTCGGGCGACGGCGCTCGACGCGGTCGCCGAAGGGTTCCGCACCCGGGTGCTGCTCGACCTCACGGCGGGCGTGGCACCGGCGAGCACCAACGATGCGCTGCACCAGATGCAGGGCGCCGGGGTCGAGCTGGTCGGCGAACCCGTTGTCGGCCGGACCCTCGTCGAGGGGTCAGACGATGCTGAAACGCGGCCCGGTTAACAGCATCTTCTGACCACTCGACGAACAGGGAGCGCGGTCAGGTGGCCTTCCGGCTCCAGGATCGGTAGTAGACGCCGTCGTCGCACTCGATCCCGCCCTCACCCATGTCCAGCGGGGCGAACGTGTCGACCATGACGGCGGTCTCGTCGAACGCCTCCATGCCGAGCGAGCGCTCGATGGCGCCCGGCTGCGGTCCGTGGGCGTGCCCTCCCGGGTGCAGCGAGATCGAGCCCTTGACGATCCCCGAGCCCTTGCGCGCCTCGTAGTCGCCGTCGACGTAGAACATGACCTCGTCGCTGTCGACGTTCGAGTGGTAGTACGGCACCGGGATCGACAGCGGGTGGTAGTCGACCTTGCGCGGGACGAAGTTGCACACGACGAGGTTGTTGGCCTCGAACACCTGGTGGGTCGGCGGGGGTTGGTGGATCCGCCCGGTCAGCGGCTCGTAGTCCGTGATGTTGAAGGCGTACGGGTACAGGCACCCGTCCCAGCCGACCACGTCGAGCGGGTGGAACGGCTGGGTGTGAACGGTGCCGGCCAGCCCCGACTCCCCGTTTCCGCGGTGCTTGATGAACACCTCGGTCACCTGGTCGGCCGACTCACCGACGTCCTCGGCCAGCAACGGCGCCACCGGCAGGCGCAGGTCGCGCTCGCAGTACGGCGAGTGCTCGAGGAACTGGCCGTACTTGGACAGGTAGCGCCGAGGCGGCGACACATGGGAGTTGCACTCGATGGCGATCACCCGCAGCGGCTCGTCCGCGGACTGTGCCGGGATCCACCGGTGGGTCGTGGCCCGCGGGATCATCACGTAGTCACCCCGACCGACCTCCAGCGCACCGAACACGGTCTCCACGCGGGCGCTGCCTCGCTCGATGTACAGCAGCTCGTCACCGGTCGCGTTGCGGTACCACGGGCTGGTCTGTGACGCCACGACGTAGCCCAGCCGCACGTCCTTGTTGCCCATCAGCAGCCGCCGGCTGGTCACCGGGTCCGAGGCGGCGACCGCCGCCTCGTCGAAGAGCTGGTGCGGCTTCAGGTGCTTGGGCAGCAGTGGCTGGTTGGGGGTGAGTGAGAGGTTGCCCAGGTCCCACTCGCGCACCTCGTCGACGGTCGAGGGGATGTAGCGGTGGTAGAGCAGCGAGGAGTCCGAGAAGAAGCCCTCCTCGCCCATGAGCTCCTCGAAGTACAGGCTGCCGTCCTCGCGCCGATGTTGGACATGCCGCTTCGCGGGGACGTTCCCGACCATCCGGTAATGGGCCACCATCGCTCCTTCGCCACACTGCGCTCGCATGTCCCAGCAGATGCGTCCGATTATCGGACGCATCTGTCACGCTTCTGTAAGGTTCCGCTATCCTCAGCGCCATGTCAAGTTCCCCCCTGCCCGCCCTGGCGCTGCGCCCGGCCCTGCTCACCGCTCTCGTCGACGACGCCGCGGTCTTCCCTCCGGGCAACAGCCCTCTCGATGCGGCCGTCGAGGAGCACCTGCACCGGGCCGGCACGCGGCTCGGCCGGTTCGTCGGCCCGCTGCTCGTGCCCGCCGCATCGGCCGCCGAGCTGATCGACCTCGCCGCCGGCCGGTCCCTGCGGGCCGGCCTCATCTCGCGACCGGGCTCGCCGGTCGAGCCGATGCTCGACGGGGTCAAGCTCCTGCAGGACCGCACCGACGTCGTGCTCGCCGGGGTGGAAGCCGGCTGGTCTGCGACATGGCAAGAGCTGCTGGACACCGAGCTTCCGGTCACCGTGGAGATCCCCCGGGACGGCTTCGAGGACGCCCTGGAGGACGTCGCACTCGCCCGGCGCGAAGGCGCCGCGGTCCAGGCCAAGTTCCGTACCGGAGCGACCGAGAGCTGGGCCTGGCCGGACGAGGTGGAGCTGGCCGGCTTCATGTGTGGCTGCCTCGAACGCGGTATGCCGTTCAAGCTCACCGGCGGTCTGCACCACGTCGTGCGGGCCGAGCACGGCAGCGCGGACGCAGCCGATCCGCAGCACGGACTGCTCAACATCCTGCTGGGCGTGCACCGAGCCCGCTGCGGCGCCGACGCAGCAGCGGTCGCCGACGTGCTGGCCGAGCGCAGCCTCGAGCAGCTCGCTGCTCCCCTGCGGGCCCTGCACGACGAGCAGGCTGCGCGCGTGCGCGAAGTGTTCACGGCATACGGGTGCTGCACCGTGACCGACCCACTGGGCGAGCTGGCCGAGCTCGACCTGCTGCCCGCCTGAGTGCCTGAGGAGCATCCCGTGCCGAGCCTGCCGCGCACCTGGACCGATGTCCCCGCGGACCATCCGTTTGGCATTGCCACGCTCCCCTACGGCGTGTTCTCGAGCCGGTCCGGCCCGCGCCGAGTGGGCGTGCGGATCGGCGAGCGCGTCCTGGACGTGGCGGCCGCTGCCCGCGACGTTGGCATGGAGTCGTGGACAGCTTGGGAAGGGCAGTCCCTCAACGGCTTCCTGGACCAGGGCCAGGCGGCCTGGGAGGCCGGGCGCGCCTGGCTGACCACGGTGCTCAGCGACGAGGCCTACCGGCCCACGGTCGAACCGCACCTTCACGACCTTGCCGACGTGACCATGCACCTGCCGGTTGACGTGGCCGACTACGTCGACTTCTACGCGAGCGAGAACCACGCCACCAACGTCGGGACGCATTCTGCCGGCCCGACGGGCGTCGCGCTGCCGGTCAACTGGAAGCACCTGCCCATCGGCTACCACGGTCGGGCCGGAACCGTCGTCGTGAGCGGAACGGACATCGTCCGGCCAACGGGTCAGCGCAAGAGCCCGCAGGACGCCGCCCCGGTGTTCGGGCCGAGCATCCGGTTGGACATCGAGACCGAGCTCGGCTTCGTCGTCGGCGGCGCCACCCCGCTCGGCACGCGGGTCAGCGTCGACGAGGCCGACGGGCACCTGTTCGGCGTCGTCCTGCTCAACGACTGGAGCGCCCGCGACATCCAGGCCTGGGAGTACGTCCCGCTCGGGCCGTTCCTCGGCAAGTCCTTCGCCACGTCGATCTCGGCCTGGGTCACCCCGATGTCGGCTCTGTATGCCGCACGGGTGCCGCTGCCGGCGCAGGACGACCCGCAGCCGCTGCCTTATCTGCGGTCGGCGGGCAACGCGGCATACGGGCTGGACATCCGCATCGAAGTGGCGCTCAACGGAACGGTCGTGACCCGGCCGCCGTACGCGTCGATGTACTGGTCACCGACTCAGATGCTGGCCCACATGACCGTCAACGGCGCGAGCCTGCGAAGCGGCGACCTGTTCGGGTCGGGGACGACCAGTGGACGTGAACCCTCCCAGCGCGGCAGCCTGGTCGAAATCACCTGGAACGGCACCGAGCCGCTGATGCTTGCCGACGGCTCGACGCGCGGGTTCCTGCAGGACGGCGACACGGTGACGATGACGGCGTGGGCCCCCGGCCCAGACGGCGCGCGCATCGGCATCTCCGAGGTGACAGGGACCATCGTTCCGGCGCGCTGAGGCTCAACCCAGCAGGGCCACGACCCGCTTGGCCGCCTTCCTCAAGTGCGGGCCGACGACGGCCGGCTCGAGGGCCTCCAGTGCGACAACCCCTACGGCGGCCGGCAGGGCACCGTCGCGCAGGACGACCGGCATCGGCGACCCCGTGCGCACCGGGCTGCAGCTCCCCTTCGCTCGTCATCAGCTCGCGCTGGCCGTCCCGGGCCGCCAGAATCGCCCGTCCAGTGGCACCACGGTCCAGCGGATGGCGCGAGCCGCGCCGGTAGGCGACGTGAAAGCTCGGCCAGGACGGCTCGACAACTGCCACGGCCAGGGACTCGTGGCCGTCCTCGACGGTCAGATGCGCGGTCGCCCCGACCGCTTCGGCGAGCTCGCGCAGCACCGGGGCCACTGTCGACTGGACGACCGGGGCCACCGAGCCGGACAGTGCGGTGAGCCCCAAGCCGACCCGGACCCGTCCGCCGGGCGCGTGCGTGACGAGCTGGTGGCGCTCGAGCGTGGCGACCAGGCGGTAGACGACCGGCCGACCGACCCCGAGCTCATGGGCGATCTCGGTGATGGTCAGCCCGCCCGCGTTCTCTCGCCTGGCGAGCAGCCAGAGGATGCGCAGACCCCGGTCGAGGGTCTGCGACGTCTCGCCGCCGGTGCCTGGCCGGTCGGCGCCCGGCTGGGTCACCGCAGGTTCGGGACGCGCACGACCAGGGTGTCGGCGACCTTGTCGTGAAGCGCCTGACGGCGTGGGTCCCATAGCAGCCACAGCACGTCCAGCGGCTGCAGGACGAAGGCGATCAGGCTGGCGATGGGTATCGAGGCTGAGCAGGTTGCAGCCCTGCTGGATCGACTGGCGTTTGAGCGCCTCGACCACGGTGAGCGGGCCGGGCCGGTTGACCCGCCGGACCGTGATGCCGAGCACCTTCTTACCGGGCGTGGCTCCCGAGCGCACCAGGAAGAACGTCTCGTAGGCGACCCCGACCGCCACCATGAGCAGGGTCAGCGGAACCGCGTCGCGCATGAGCTGGTCCTGGAACGCCGACTGGTCGATCTGGGTCGACAGGCCCGCCCCGGCGTCGCGGATCACCTGCGCCGGTGAGGTCGGTCATCGTGGTCACGATGCCCCTGACCCACGGAAACCCGAGCATCGCGACGAGTACCCCGGTGATCAACCCGTCGATGATGCGCGCCAATAGCCGCTGCCACCAGTCAGCCAGCGGCACGCCGTCGGGGGCAGTGCGCCCGCCGCTGTGCCAGGCGGTCTGGGGAGCGGCCCCATAGCCGAACCCGTCCGGCGGCCGGTCGAAGCCCGGCTGCGTTGTCGAGTAACCCGGGACCTGACCCGGGTGAGCGCCCCAAGAGGACTGCTCGGGCGAGGGCGCGTCGTATGCCGGGCTGTCGCCTGCCATCCACGGCGCGGACTCCGCAGCGGCCGGAGACGACCGCTTGGGCGTCGTGTGCTCGGTCCACAGCACACCGTCCCAGTACCGCAGCTGGTCCGGGGTGCGGGGGTCGTCATACCACCCCGATGGCTGGCTCATGACTCAACCATGCCACGCCAGGCTCGCCCCGCCGTTCGCAGCGTGGCGTAACCCGCGACGCTCCTGGACGAGGGTTCGCCGGATCACCCATGATCGTGCGGTGAGTGTGCCGGCTGATGACGCAGCCCAGCCGGCGCTCGACTGGCGTCCTCTCGCGGCCGATGACCTGCCGATGCTTGCGGGGTGGCTGGCCGAGCCGCAGGTGCGGCGGTGGTGGAACCACGAAACGGACACGGCCGCCGTCGAACGGGACTTCGGGCCCAGCGTGCGCGGGGAGGAGCCGGGCGAGGACCTCGTGGTCCTCCTCGGCGGTCTCCCGGTGGGTCTGCTGCAGCGGGCTCGCATCCGTGACTACGTCCAGGACCTGGACGAGCTCGCAGCGCTGGCCGACGTTCCGCCGGGCGCCGTCATGGTCGACTACCTCATCGCCGACCCCGCCCTGCGCGGTCGGGGTCTGGGTGCCCGCTTGATCGCCTTCGCGCTCGAGCGGACCTGGGCCGACTACCCCGACGCGAGCGCCGTCATTGTTCCTGTCGTCGCGGGAAATGTCGCGTCCTGGCGCGCACTTGAGAAGGCCGGGCTGACTCGGATGGCCGAAGGCCCGATGGCGCCGGACAACCCCGTGGACGACCCGCTCCACTACGTCTACCGCATCGACCGGCCCGGACGGCCACACGCAGACGGCACTGACGAACTTCGCGGACTCCGTGACCGTGTGGAACCAGAGTGAATGACGTGACTTCTGGGTCTCGCTCATAGGGACACTCGCTCACTCTTACCCCCACCATGGTGCTCTTGGCCTCAGATATGCGGCCAAGAGCGCCGATTCCGGCCAAGAGCCCGATGTCCAGCCACGGTCTGGCCGAACGGCGCCGGCCGTCACCGCCGGCTGGCCGTCCCGCGCGCGCTCGCCGAACGGCATACTGTGCCGCCATGAGCGAGGAGCCGTTCCGGACCGTCATCGAACCGTTCCGCATCCACTCGGTGGAGCCGCTGCGCATGACCACCGAGGAGTACCGGCGAGGAACGGTGCGCGACGCGGCATACAACCTGTTCCAGCTGCACGCCGACGACGTACTCATCGACCTGCTCACCGACTCCGGCACCGGGGCGATGAGCCGTGACCAGTGGGCGGCCATCCAGCACGGCGACGAGTCGTATGCCGGCTCGCCCTCGTTCTTCATCTTCCGCGACGCGGTCCGCGAGCTGTTCCCGTTCGAGCACGTCATCCCCACCCACCAGGGGCGGGCGGCCGAGCGCATCCTGTTCCAGGCCATCGGCGGCAAGGGCAAGGTGGTCCCGAGCAACACCCACTTCGACACGACCCGGGCCAACATCGAGTTCACCGGGGCCGACGCGGTCGACCTGGTCATCGCCGAGGGCCGTGACCCATCGGCATACCACCCGTTCAAGGGCAACATGGACGTCGAGCTCCTGGAGGCCCTGCTGCGCCAGCGGGCCCACGACGTCCCCTGCGTGATGATGACGGTGACGAACAACTCCGGCGGCGGCCAGCCGGTCTCCCTCGAGAACCTGCGTGGCGGTCAGCGCGGTGGCCCACCGCTACGGCAAGCCGCTCTTCCTCGACGCCTGCCGGTTCGCCGAGAACGCCTGGTTCATCCGCGAACGCGAGGCGGGCCAGGCCGACCGCGACGTGCCCGACATCGTCCGGGACATGGCCGCGCTCGCCGACGGGATGACGATGTCGGCCAAGAAGGACCCGCTGGGCAACATCGGCGGCTGGCTGGCTCTCAACGACGATGGCCTGGCGCAGCAGTGCCGCACGCTGCTCATCCTCACCGAAGGCTTCCCCACCTACGGCGGGCTCGCCGGGCGCGACCTCGAGGCCCTCGCCCAGGGCCTGCGCGAGGTGGTATCGCACGACTTCCTGCACTACCGGATCACCTCGACGGCCTACGTCGCCCGCGGCCTGGAGTCGGTCGGTATGCCGTGCCTCAAGCCCGCAGGGGGGCATGCGGTATACATCGACGCTCGCGCCCTGCTGGCGCACATCCCGCCGCTGCGCTACCCCGGACAGGCCCTGGCCGTGGCGTTGTACGAGGTGGGCGGGATCCGCTCGTGCGAGATCGGCACCGTGATGTTCGGCCGTCACCCCGACGGCTCGGAGCACCCCGCCGCCATGGAGCTCGTGCGCCTGGCCATTCCCCGGCGCACCTATACGCAGAGCCACATGGACTACGTCATCGAGGTCGCCGAGCGGGTCGTGCGGCTGGCGCCCGACCTGCCCGGGTACCGCATCGTGGACGAACCCCCGGTGCTGCGCCACTTCACCGCGACGTTCGAGCCGGTCGGCTGAGCGGGCTCGCCAACTTCCCCCAACTCACGCCAGTGACAACTGGTTTCACGAGGGTCACCGAATTCCGAGAAGGTCACCGGATCCGATGCGCTTCTTGGAATATCGTGCCGGCTCATCGCCCGTGTGACTGCTGGGGCTGATGTGGCGGCGATCCTTGGACGGCTCAGGCGTACTGGGCTTCGCCGTTGCCGAACGACCAGTTCTCCTTGGCGACCTCGGTCAGGCTGATGAAGACGTCCTGGGGGCGGACCCCGAGGCGCTCATGCAGCCGCTGCGCGACCGTGGCGTAGAAGGCCTGCTTCAGCTCGGTGGTCCGGCCCTGGTTGAGGGTCACCTCGATGACGACGATCCCATCGCTGCGCTCGATCCCAAGGTATGCCGGGTCGTAGACCAGGTCGCCCGGCTCATGCTCGGTCACGATGTGGAAGTTGTCCTGCTCGGGCACGTTGATCGTGTCGACCATGGCCCGGTAGACGATGTCACCGACCTTGCGACCGTCGGGACCCGCGCCCTTGATCGTCGAGATGCGCACCAACGGCATACGTTCGCCTTCCTGATCTGGTTGCCTGCATCGAGAGGTCGGTCGTTGCTGTTAAGCGGCCCGGATAACAGCAACAACTGACCTTTCGACGGGATGGTGGGCGTGGGCGCGGGATGGTGGGCTCGGCGCGGGCTCGGCGTGGGCGTGGGCGCGATAGTGGGCAGGGGTCGGGTGCGCTCGTGACTCGCCGCGCGCTACTGGCCCTCGTCGCCCTCGCCACCGCCCTTGAGGCCGTCGTAGATCTCCTTGCACATAGGGCAGACCGGGAACTTCTGCGGGTCTCGCCCGGGCACCCACACCTTGCCGCACAACGCCACGACCGGGGTGCCGGACACCGCGCTCTCGAGGATCTTCTCCTTGCGCACGTAGTGGCTGAACCGCTCGTGGTCGCCCGGCTCCTGGACCTCGGGCAGGACCTCCTCGCGTTCGAGGACGCTGGTCCGCGTGCGGGGCTCGGTGGGCTGGGGCAGCGGGTCCGTCGACGCCATGCTCCAACCTAACCCACGCAGAACTCGTTGCCCTCGATGTCCTGCATGACCGTCCACCGATGGCCGTACTCGTCTTTGTCCGCAACCCGGGTGGCGCCCAACCCGACCAGCCGCCCGACCTCGGCCTCGCGGTCCTCGGTGGACAGGTCGAGGTGCACCCGGTTCTTCGCCGTCTTGCCCTCGGGCACCTTCGCGAAGAAGTACGACGGCGTGCCCGGGTGGTTGACCGTGCAGAAGTACGGGCTGCCGCCTGGGTCGACGTCCTTACCCAGCAGGGCCGCCCAGAACGCCGACACCGCTTGGGGGTCATGGCAGTCGAAGGTGATGTTGCTCAGGCTGGCAACCACGTGGATCACTCCTTCTCGCGAGGCCCGACGGCATACCAGCGCTAGCCAGACCTAGCCCAACGCGCTGGCGAGGTCCTCGATGAGGTCGCCAGGGTCCTCCAGCCCGACCGACAGCCGGATCGTCCCGTCGGTGATCCCCACGGCGGCGCGCGCCTCGGGGGTGAGCCGCCGGTGCGTCGTCGTCGCGGGGTGGGTGATGAGCGACTTGGCGTCGCCCAGGTTGTTGGAGATGTCGACGATCTGCAGCGCGTTCATGACGGCGAACGCCTCTGCCTTTCCGCCGTCGATGCCGAACGTGAGAACCGTGCCACCTCCGAGCATCTGGCGCCGAGCCAGGTCGTGCTGCGGGTGGGTGGGCAGCCACGGGTGCAGGACGCGAGCCACCCGAGGGTGAGATGCGAGGTATGCCGCGACGGTCAGGGCGTTCTGGTGCTGGCGCTCGACGCGCATCGACAGCGTCTCCAGCCCCTTGAGCATGACCCAGGCGTTGAACGGCGACATCGACGGCCCGGTGTGGCGCATGAGGTTCTTGACCGGTCCGTCGATGTAGTCGGCCGGGCCGAGGATGGCCCCGCCGAGGGCTCGGCCCTGCCCGTCGATGTGCTTGGTCGCCGAGTAGACGACGATGTCCGCTCCGTGCTCGAGCGGCCGCGAGAACACCGGCGTGCCGAACACGTTGTCGACGACGACCTGGGCGCCCGCCGCGTGGGCCAGGTCGCACACGGCACGGATGTCGACCAGCTCCTGCATCGGGTTGCTCGGCGTCTCGAAGAAGACCGCGGTCGTCGGCTCGGCGAGAGCCGCCTGCCACTGCTGCAGGTCGGGCCCGTCGACGAACACCGCCTCGACCCCCCAGCGCGGCAGGATCTCGTCGATGATGACAAAGCACGAGCCGAACAGGGCCCGGGACGACACGATCCGGTCGCCCTGCGCGCACAGCGCCGCGAGCGAGGTGAAGACCGCCGCCATGCCCGAGGCGGTGGCGAAGCACGCCTCGGCGCCTTCGAGCAGGCGCAGACGCTCCTCGAACATGGCGACGGTGGGGTTGCCGTACCTGGAGTAGATGAACTTGTCGATCTCGTCCTTGAACGCCGCCTCGGCCTGCTCGGCACTGTCATAGACGAAGCCCGACGTCAGGTAGAGCGCCTCGGCCGTCTCGTCGAACTCGCTGCGCGCCAGCCCTCCTCGCACGGCGAGCGTGTCGGGCCGGCGGAGGCGAGCGGACGGCTCGCCGCCTGTTGTCACTGGTGGCTCGCCGCCTGTTGTCACTGGGTCCACGGCAGCCCGGCGGCCTTCCACCCTCCGACCCCGCGGTGCCCGTCGGCGTCCAGCTGGCCCTCGAAGCCGTCGATGACGTTGTATGCCGGGCCGAGACCAGCGGCCGTCGCCGCCTCGGCGGCATGGCGGGAGCGCACCCCGGAGCGGCAGATGAAGTAGAGCGGGCGGCTGTCGACTCCGGCCGCCCGCAGCTCGTCGACGAACCCAGCGTTCCGGGTGCCGTCGGCGTAACGCTGCCATTCGACGAGCACCGTCTTCTTGCCCAGCTCCGATACATCGGGCGTGCCCACGTAGGCCCACTCGGCCTCGGTGCGCACGTCGACGAGGACGGCGCGCTCGTCGGCCTGCAGCGCGGCATACGTGTCGGTCGGTGTGACGTCCCCGGCGTAGCTCATGCCGGCTAGCGTAACGACCCGCGATCCGGTGTTGTCCCGCGCCAGCCGCCGGTCCCCAGTCCACGCTTCGGTCATGCCAAACGCGCGGAATACCACGCGTTTGGCATGACCGAGCAAGCCCTTACTGCCGGAGCCCGAGTATCCCGGCGCTGCCGCACGCGGTGTGACACGGGGCGTCCTTCGGCCTCAGGATGTCAATGTGGACCGCGACGTGACAACCCGGCTGTGGCGTGACGGCGTGCGGCAGGTGGAGGACTTCCCCCTCGATCAGGTCTCCGAGCACCTGGCCGAGGACGGCGCCCTGGTATGGCTCGACTTGTGCGGCCCCGATCACGAGCAGCTGCAGCAGCTGGCCGATGAGCTGGGCCTGGACGGGCATGCCGTGGAAGACGCGGTGTCCTTCGGCGAGCGGCCCAAGGCGACCCGGCATACCAACCACACCTTCGTCATGACCTACGCGACTCGGCTGGAGCAGGCGCCGGAGAGCACCGAGCTGTTCCAGTCCCGGCTGCACCTCACGCGGATTTCGGCCTTCGTCCTACCCAGGGGTCTGGTGACGGTGCGCTCCGACGACGGGTTCGACATGGCCGCCGTCGTCGAACGATGGGACGAGAACTCCGACCTGCTGAAGCTGGGGCCAGGGGCGTTGCTGCACGGGCTGCTCGACGTCGTGGTCGACGGGCACTTCGACGCCGTCCAACAGCTCGACGACGCGATCGAGGACCTGGAGGGCGCCCTCTTCGACGGTGACGTGCTCACCCGCGAGACCCAGCAGCTGACCTTTCGCATGCGCAAGGAGCTGGTCGAGCTGCGGCGGGTCGTGCTGCCGATGCGCGAGGTGATCAACACGATCCTGCGGCACCGCTCCGAGCTGGGTCACGAGGGCAACGCCATGGACGGGTGGTTCGCCGACCTCTACGACCACGTGCTGCGAGCCGCCGAGTGGACCGAGTCGCTGCGCGACATGGTGACGACGATCTTCGAGACGACGCTGTCCCTGCAGGACGCGCGCCTCAACACGATCATGAAGAAGCTCACCGCCTGGGCGGCCATCATCGCCGTGCCGACGGCGGTCACCGGCTGGTTCGGCCAGAACGTGCCCTACCCGGGATTCGCCCAACCTCTCGGGCTCTGGCTGGCAACCGGAACCATCTCCGTCCTAGCCGTCGGCCTCTACCTGCTGTTCCGCAGGCAGGACTGGCTCTGAGGTGGACAGGACGCCTCCGACTCCGTGCACCAGCAGCACGACGCTGACTGAGCCGGCCTTGCGGTCAACCGAAATCCGCTCGTACTCGGGCGACTGCGCGAACCTGGTGAACGCCGCTGCGTCGGCGAACCCCAGCACGACGACCTTCCGGTAGCTCCATTCGCCTTCGACGACAACCGGCGAATCGTCGGAGACCAGCAGCCGACCGTGGTACTGGCGCAGCACGTCCATGAACTGGGCCTGGTAGCGGCCGTACGCGGCACGGTCTGTGATGCGCAGCTGGGCTATCGCGTAGACGGTCACATCGGCTCCGAATGCGGTGGTGAGGTGTGCAGGATGTCAGGCGGTATGCCGTGTGGCCCGCCAGGCCGCCACCATCGCCTCCACGTCGACGGTCTTGGCGAGCAAGGGTGGCAGGCTGCCCACGGCCGGGCGGAGGCGATCGGCCTTGACTCGGCGGTTGTAGTCCGCCAGGACCTCCCGCACGGCGCCCTCTGACGCGATCCCGGACAGCGACTCGGGGAACCCGGCCGCCTCCTTGCGAAGGAGCAGGGCTGGCGGCAGCACGGCGGAGCCGTCGAGGTTCTCTCGGCGCAGCACCGACTTCAGCCACCAGTCCTCGTCGTACGGGTCACCGAGGTCGAGCGGCTTGCCCGCGCCTGGCAGGTTGTCGAACTCGCCGCGCTCCTGCGCCTCGCGGATGCGCCGCTCGGCGAGCGACTCGTACCAGTCCATCTGCCAGCGAACCCCGTCAGTTCAGGTCCGGCTCATCGGGGAACAAGGCCACGAACGCGAGGTTGTCGCGCTGGCGGCGCAGCACGTCGCTCCACAGCCGGGCCGGGTACTCGGTGAACGGGTCACGGGCCTCGGCCTCGACGACGTACCAGTCCCCGCGCCGGATCTCGTTCTCCAGCTGGCCATCCGACCACCCGGCATACCCGGCGAAGATCCGCAACCCGGCGACCTCAGCCGCGACAAGGGGCGGCGGGGCGTCGAGGTCGACGACGCCGATCCCCCCGAAGAGCTTGCGCACGCCCATGGGGTCGGCGTGGTCGCCGGGAACCGTGACGATGCCGATCGCCGAGTCCGTGCTCACCGGGCCGCCTTGAAAAAGGGTCTGGGGCACCGTGGTAACGGCCTGCCAGCCGGGTAGGACCGCGTCGACCGACGCCTCCAGGGGCCGGTTGAGGACGACGCCCTGGGCTCCGTCGTCGTCGTGGTGCAGCAGCAGGATCACCGAGCGGCGAAAGATCGCGCCCTCCACCTGGGGCGTCGCAACAAGCAGCCTGCCCGTGAGGTACGCGGTGCTCACCCGACGATTGTCACACCTCGGGGCCTGGCACGCGCCTGCTCGCCGCTCTTCGGTGCGCCGCTGGCAGCCGAAGCGCTGGGCCGCCCCCATCAGCCGACCTGGCCCACCGTCGCAGGACGACCGCGGCGAACACCGACCCGAGCGCCACGCCCACCAGGTCGGCGACCGCATCCGCGACCGAGCCCGAGCGGCCCGGTAGCCAGCCAGCCTGAATGCTCTCGCTCAGCGGCGCGTGCACCACAAGCAGTACCGCCGGCCACCACCGGCGCACGGCGAGCACACCCACGAACACGGGCACGCCGAACAGCAGCACGTGAGCGAGCTTGTCGCTGTCCTGGGGAGCCCCCGAAAGGTCGACTCGCGGCCAGTACAACGCGGCCAGGTGCACCATCAGCACGACGGCGAACGCGACGCGCCAGCCGGTCGCGGACCTCACGTGCGGCTCATGGGGACTTCGACGTCTTGGTGCCCTGGCTGCCCGCACCGCTCGTCTGGGTGGTCGTGGCTGTGGAGGTCGTCGTGGCCGTTGTCGCGGAAGTGGTCGCCGTCGACGTGGTCGAGCCTGCGCTGGGAGGCGTCGTGGTGGAGGACGACTCGGTCGGCGAGGGTTCGGGCGTCGGGGGTGGCGTGGTCGATGCCGGTGGCGTCGTGGTTGGTGGCGTGGTCGGTGGCGGGCTCGTCGGTGGCGGGCTCGACGGTGGGGTGCTCGGTGGCGTGCTCGGCGGTGGGGTGCTCGAAGTGGCAGGTGTCGGGGTCGGCGCAGGGGTCGAGGCCGGCGTCTCGGAGGCAGCGGCCGGCGCAGGGGTCTCGGGCTGGCGCACCGGCGTCGCAGGAATCGCCCCGGTCCCGTCGGCCGCCGGCGTGACCCCGTCGCGGTAGGCCATGCCCCAGCTCAGAACGGACTGCAGGTACGAGTCGGAGTGGTTGTAGGCCAGGATCGCCCGAGCCAGGTTGGCCGGAACGCTCAGGTCACCTCCGTTGCGACACAGGTAGACACCCGCCGTCGTCGCCGCGTCGAACACGTTGTGCGGGTTGGCAACCCCGTCCCCGTTTCCGTCGCGGGCGTAGGCCTTCCAGGTGCCCGGAAGGAACTGCATCGGGCCGACGGCACGGTCGTATGCCGGGTCGCCGTCCAGCGCGCCGCCGTCGGAGTCCCTGATCACCGCGGAACCGGCCAGGCTGCCGTCCAGGCGGGGTCCGAGGATGAGCCCGCGAGTCGTGCCGGTCTCATCGACGCGACCGCCCCCGGCGTGGCCGGACTCGATACGGCCGATGCCGGCCAGGACCCACCACGGCAGGTGGCAGGCCGGCATACTCGCCGCGAGGTTGGCCTCGGCTTGGCGGTACGCCGCGAGCACCGTGACGGGTATGCCGGACTGGCCGGCCGACACGAAGGAGACCGGGGCCGCCTTGGCCGCCTTGGCCGCCGACTCAGCAGCCGCGACCTCGGCCGCGAGGGCGTCGACGCGGCGCAGCTCGATCACCGTGTCGATCTGCAGGACCCGGTCGATCTGCAGGACCGGCTCCTGCGAGCCGGTGTCCTCGGCGCGCGATGGCGAGCCGGCGCCCACCGCCAGCAGCAGGGCGGCTGGCAGTGCGACGACGGCGCGTCGCCGCCAGCTCGATCCGCCCATCGTCCGCCCCCTGGACCCCGGCTGTGCGGCCGTTCGCTGACCGCGTCCTGTTGCCAACGCTGACTACCGTAACGCTGAGGGGCCGCCCCGTAAGCGGACTTTCGGGCAGTCTCGGTCACCTTTCGATGACACAAGGCATCACCAGCCCCACATGCACCGACTTTCCCACTACTTACAGCGGAACGTCCCATTCGTCGGGTCTTGGCGTCGCTTCCGACCGGTGGGCGTCCAGCCTAGGGTGAGCCCATGACCGAGCACGCGCATCGCCGGCCTGGACGCTCCCCCAGGGTCGAGGTTGTCGGAACCGGCACGGCCTCGGCGACCCCCGACATCATCCGGCTCGCCCTCGGCGTGCGCTGTGAGGCCGAAGGCGTAGGGCCGGCACTCGCTCAGGCGGCGGGGGCCGTCCGGGGCGTGTCCGCGGCGGCTCGGGCGCACGGGTTGGCCGATGCTGACATCGCCTCGACCGGGGCGTCGGTCCAGCCGCGCTGGGACCGCGACGGCAACCGGGTCACCGGCTACACGGCGCATCACCAGCTCACCTTGCGGGTTCGCCAGCTCGACCGCCTCAACGACCTGGTCGATGCGGTGGCGGCGTCGGCCGGCAACGCCTTGGTCATCGACTCGATCTCCCTCGACCTCGCCGATCGCGCGCCGCTTCAGGCGGCCGCGCGAGCCGCGGCCTTCGCCGACGCGCAGGCCAAGGCCGCCCAGTACGCGCAGTTCGCGCGGCGCTTCGCTGGGGCGGGTGCTCAGCGTCGTCGAGGTCGCCGGGGCGGTTCCGCGCCCCGGCCCGATGCCGATGGCGATGGCGCGCTCCGCGGCCGACTCGGCCGGTATGCCGGTCGAGGCCGGCGAGCAGACCGTCACCGTGACCGTCCAGGTGGCCTGGGCGCTCGACGAGCCGCCCACCTGACCGTCCCGACGCTGACTCGTCGCGCCGCCGAGCAACCGCCGGCTGGAATGCCGTGCCCATTCACTGCGTTCAGTGGGCATGGCAACCACCGAGCTGACCGTCCAGACCTTCGAGCGCACCGTCCTCGACAACGACATCGTCTTTGTCGACTTCTGGGCGGCCTGGTGCGGCCCGTGCCGGCAGTTCGCGCCAGTGTTCGAGGCGGCGTCCCAGAAGCACCCCGACATCGTCTTCGGCAAGGTCGACACCGAGGCCGAGCAGGCGCTCTCGGGCGCCCTGCAGATCACGTCGATCCCGACGATCATGGCCTTCCGCGACGGCATTCTCATCTTCGCCCAGCCTGGTGCCCTGCCGGCGCCTGCGTTGGAGGACATCATCGGCAAGGTCCGCGCCCTTGACATGGACCAGGTGCGCGCCCACCTGGCCGCACAGCGGGAAGAGCCGGCCACCGCTACGGCCGACTGAGCCGGGCGGCATACCGGCAACCGAGAAGCGCCCCGGCGAGGGGCGCTTTTCGTGCGATGTGATGTGACCCGCGTGGGTGGAGGTGGCGGGAATCGAACCCGCGTCCGATGACGTGGCGGCAGGACTTCTCCGGGCGCAGTGCGCTAAGGCGTTTCTCGGCCCCAGGGCTCGCACGCACGCGTTTCCTGACAGGCCCAGTCGGGTGCGATTCCCGCGGCGCCCCCCGACGTGACGACACGGTGAGTTCCCTAGCTGACGCCAGGCACTGAGTCGGGAACTAGCTCAGGCTGACGGACGTCGGAGCTCGCTCAGGCGGCGAGGGCGACGTCTTGCTGCTTAACGTTTTCGGCAGCTATTCGTTTGCACGGGTCGTTAACGAGATAACCGTGCATCCTCGGCCCGCTTCTCCTGCGACGACGACCACCGTCGAAACCGATCACCCCCGCGAGGGGCAGGCCACATCACGCTGTTCAGTTGTGTCGATGCAGAGCATCAGTATGCCGTGTCAACGCTGACGCGGGCCATGCGATTCCCGCAGTGGGTCGCGCCCGTCACGCGGCCCGGGCCGAGTCGCGGTCCGGGTCCTGGTCGACCGGCGCGGGTCGGGCTCGGCTGACCAGGCGCCTGCCTCGGTTGAGGTCACGGTCGTGCCCGGTGGCCAGCCAGATGAGCGCGGCGACAGCGGTGGCCCCGACCGAGAGGGCGTAGTTGCGTGAGGCGGCATCGACGGTGCTGTAGATGACCATGGCGGCCGTCACCCAGATGACCCATCGCCGGGCCTTTGGCGCCGACTCGGTCATCGCGAAGATCAGCCCACCCCACAGCAGGTACCACGGGTGCACCACCGGGCTGCTGATGACGAACACGAGCAGCACCCACCCGAGGGTGCGTACCGGTTGGCTGGCCTTGTACCTCCACAGCAGCCAGACGATGACCAGGGCCCCCAGCAGCTGGCTCATCCGCTGCAGGAACGGCACCGCCGCCCCGGCGGTGTCGTAGAACCCCATCATGTTGAGCAGCCACTCGAAGCCGGTGCCCACCATGGTGAAGGGCGAGAGCATCGAGCGGACGGTGTTGGGGACCCCCATCGCCTTGACCCACCCGAACCCCAGCCCGCTCACCAGGCTGATCGCAGCGAAGGCGACGGCGAACACGGCCGTGGCCGGCAGGAGCGCGCGCAGCACCTCGGCGTTGGTCGGCTTCTCCCCCTTGGTCCGCCAGACCGTCAGCGCGGCGACCGCGATGATCGCGGCGGCTGCCGGTTGTTTCACGCTCGCCGCGGCGGCCACGGCCACGGCCGCCCACATGAGGTGGCGTTCCACGGCGACCCACAGGGCCAGGACCATGAGCCCGATCATCAGGCTGTCGTTGTGGGCACCGCCCACCAGGTGCAGCACGACGAGGGGGTTGAGCACGGCGAGCCAGATCGTCGTCTCGCGGTCGTAGCCCAGCTTGCGTGCCAGCCGCGGCAGGTAGACCGCGATGAGCCCGACGCCGATCGTCGCCGGGATGCGCATGAGCACTGCGGACAGGTAGGCGTTGTGCCCGCTCACATCGACGAGCAGGTGCTGCAGCTGCAGGGACAACGGCCCGTACGGCGCGGGCGTGTACTGCCACAGGGGGTCGACCTGCAGCCGGTAGTCGCCGTCGAGCAGGCCCGGGCCGTCGGTGTACGGGTTGAGGCCCTGGGAAACCATCGCGCCCTGGGCGGCATAGCTGTAGCTGTCGAAGGACAGCAAGGGAGGGGCCAGCAGCAACGGGAGGACCCACAGCCACAGCGTTCCCCTCGTCGTCGGCCGGTGGGCCGCCGAGGGCCGCAGCCGCAGCCACGAGTCCAACAGCAGGAAGGCCCCCACGATGGTGAGCGTGGCGGCGAGGGCCATCCCGGGCCAGTACTGCATCGACCCGATGACCGGCACGCTGCGGAACGGGTTCTGGTTGGGCAGCGACGCCGGGCTGAAGCTCCCCACGAGGATGAGGGTGGTGGCGAGCATGCCGCGCCGCGTCGCGGGGACACCCCACGACTCTCGGATGTCCTGGACCTCGCGCCGCAGCTTGCGAAGGACCGACGTGGTGGTCTGATGCGCGACGTCTCGGGTGTCGAGGGCGGTCATGCGTCCCCGTCTGTCATGCCGTGCTGGCTCGGTCATCAACTAGGGGCCCAGCCTACCGCCCGCCGGCCCCGGTCGCCGTCAGGCCGGTATGCCGTCGGCCTACCAGGACCCCGAGCTCGAGCCGCCGATGCCGCCGCCGGAGAAGCTGCCGCCCGAGCTGCCGAAGCCCGACCCGCCGGAGCTGCCGGGTGTGGACTGGAAGGTCCCGGCCGCCGTCGAGGAGAAGCTGTCCACGCCCGAGACGATGCCGCCGAAGTCGGGGAACGCCGCACCGTGCCAGATGTACCACGTCGGCATGAGGACCGGCTGTCCCGCGGCGGCGGCCGCAGCCGCGACCTGCTCGAACGTCTTGGCCCACCGCTCGGCCACGCCGAAGACGATGGCGTAGGGCAGGTACCGGCTGAAGATCTCCTGGGCTTCCTCCCAGCGGATCTGGTTCGCCTCGGCCGTCGCCAGGTACTGGCGGAAACCCAGCGACTGGGCCAGGACCGCGGACCCTTCCGCGGTCTTGGCGGGCACCCGCCGGCCCAGGATGACCACGATGATGCCGCCGATGAGGACGCCGGCCCCCAGCAGCAGCCCGGACGGGACCGGCAGCGACAGCCCAGCCGTGCGGTCGACGCCCCGCATCGCGGCCCCGAGGACGAACAGCAGCACCACGCCGGCCCCGATGAGCAGGAAGCCCAGGGCCAGCCACAGCGCGCGCTGGCGCTGGGGGGACTTGCGGAACCAGCCGCGGCTGAGCACCTCGTCGTACATCTGGTCCTTGACGCTGGACAGCGTCTTGCTGAAGTGGTTCTTCAGGTCCGAGAGCAGCACCGGGTTGGCCGTGGCGAACAGGCCCTCCAGCAGGGTGGACTCGTAGGGCCGCAGCACCTCGCCCTCCGGCGGCACCAGCCGGGTCAGCCGCCAGTCGGTGCGTTTGGTGAAGCCGCCTCCGTCGACCTCCTCGATGCGTGAGAAACCCGCGCACCGCCAGGTCGATGACGCTCGCCGAGACGTCGAGGGTGTCGGCGGACTCGTCGATGATCGTGCCGACCAGGCCAGGCTGAACGCCAGGTGGGGGGTTGAACTGCACCGCGATGGTGGGCGGGCCACCTCGCTCGGTAGGCGCCGCGTTGGCGTCGGCCTCGCGTCCCGGGGTCAACCCAGGCGTCAGGCCGGCATACCACTCGTCGCGCCCCCGCGTGGCCACGAGCGCTCCCATGCCGACGCCAGCGAGCAGCGGCACGAGCAGGGCCCCGGCGAGGGCGGCGTAGGAGGCGGCCCGAGCTTGGGTCTCGCCCAGGGGCGAGCCGCCGGTGCGGATGTCAGGGGCGATCCTGTCGAACGCCGCCAGCGGGTATCTCGCCGCGATGGTGAGGTTCTCCAGGCTGGCCAGGGAGGACACCGTGAACTGCGACGTCTCGCCGGCCTCGGCCAGGTCGCAGTCGGTGCCCGCCGTGCCGCGGGCGCAGCGCACCTCGGTGGCCGCGGCTGGGGCCTTGACCTGCAGGTCGACCTCGTCCTTGGCGATCGGCTCGCTCGTGAAGATGTTGTAGTAGAACTCCGCGGTCTGGGTGTCGGTGAACGGGTTCATGACGTTGGCCAGGTGGTAGCTCACGACGTAGGTCTGGGTGCCGCTGACGTCGACCTTGGCCGACCCGATCTTGATCGTCGTGGTCGAGCCGTTGTCAGTCAGCTGGTACTCCGAGTTGGCTCCGGTCGGGCTGGAGACCGACACGCCGCTCATGGCGTAGTAGCGGTAGGAGTCGGGCTGGTCGTCGAGGCCTTGCCGCACGGTGATGTTGCGGTAGATGCCGTGCCGGACCCCCTGCGCGGGGTCGAACCGGTAGCTGATCGTCTCGGTGACGCTCACCCCGCCGTCCTTGTCGAGGGTGTAGCTGCCTTGGAAGGACGGCATGACGTCGGCGGCGGGTATGCCGGCCCCCCAGGCACCCAGCGTTGCCCCGACAGGCGCACCCAGAGCGCCGGCGGCACCCACCACGGGCAGTGCCAGCAGCACCACCGTGGCCAGCAGCAGGGTGAGCAGGGCTGTCTTCCTGCGGTGTCCTTGGCTCATCGCTCTCCCCTCGTGTGCATGGCCCGTTCGGCCTCTCGCCGGTCCTGACGCTCGCGCAGGGCTTGCCGTTTGTCGTAGGACCGCTTACCGGTGGCCAGGGCGATCTCGACCTTGGCCCGGCCGTCCTTGAAGTACAGGGCGAGCGGCACGATGGTCCGTCCGCTCTCGCGGGTCTTGGACGCGAGCTTGCGCAGCTGCTCGCGGTGCAGCAGCAGCTTGCGCCGGCGCCGGGGAGCGTGGTTGGTCCACGTGCCTTGGGTGTACTCCGGGATGTGCACGCCCTCCAGCCACAGCTCGTCGCCGCTGAACTGGGCGTACCCGTCGACCAGGGAGCAGCGCCCGGCTCGAAGCGCCTTGACCTCGGTGCCCTGCAACGCGATGCCCGCCTCGAAGGTGTCCTCGATGTGGTAGTCGTGGCGGGCCTTGCGGTTGCTCGCGACGACCTTGCGGCCCTGCTGCTTGACCACTGCTCGCGCGTCCTTCCGATCCCGGCCGGCCCACAGCGTTGGCTCTTCGGTGTCCGGCATCGGCCACGCTACCTGCTCGGCCGGACTGCGGCCGCGTGAGATGGGCCGCTCGGGCCCGGGTCAGATCCAGGTGCGGTCAGATCCAGGTGCGGGGGTTGACGAACTGGCCATCCTCGAGTGTCTCGAAGTGCAGGTGGCAGCCGGTCGAGTAGCCGGTCGTCCCCGAGTAGGCGATGAGCTGGCCGCGGCTGACCGAGCCGCCGCGCACGACGAACGAGGACAGATGGTTGTAGGTCGTCACCAGGTCCACGCCGCGCTGGATGCCATGGTCGATCATGATCCGGTTGCCGTCGCCGCCGCCCCAGCCGGCACTGATGACCGAGCCCGGGGCCGTGGCGTAGACGGGGGTCCCGCACGGGATACCGAAGTCCGTGCCCGAGTGCAGCTTCCAGATGTGCAGGATCGGGTGGAAGCGCTGCCCGAACTCTGAGGTGATCGGGCCGTCGGCCGGGTAGTCCAGGTAGTTGGACCCCTTGGCGTTCGTGCCGGAGTTCGGGGCCACGTAGGTCTTGCCCGCCGCCGCTGCAGCCGCCTCGGCCGCGGCCTGCGCCTCCCTGGCCTTGCGGGCCTGTTCGGCCAACACCGCCTGCAGCCGAGCCTGTTCGGCCTCCGCAGCGGCCAGCTGGGCATTGCTCGGCAGCTTTGCGCCACTCGACGTCGTTGGTGTATGCCGTCCGCTGCGCGACCAGGGCGTCGAGGGAGTCCTTGGCGGACTGGGCGCTGGCCTTGGCCGCGTTGGCGGCGGCGAGGGCCTCGTCGGCTTGGCGCTTCAGCTCGGCGATCTCCGCGCGGACCGCCACGAGGTAGGCCTGCTGGGCCTGCCCGTCGGCACGGACGGCCTGCAGGTTGCGCAGCGTCTCGTTGGTCGTCGCGGTGACCGTGTCGGCGAGCACCAGCCGGGTCGCGAAGTCGTCCGGGCTGGTCGCCCCCAGGGCCACCGACAGCTCGGACGAGGTGCCGCCCTGGAACATGTCCGCGGCGAAGGCGTCGAGGGTGCGCTGGGTGGCGTCCAAGGTCGCAGCGTTCTTCGCGGCCGCCTCGACGGCCCGGGCCTCGTTCGCCTTGGCGACGGCGAGCTTGGTGGACACCTCCGCCTGATGCGCCGCGGCTGCCTTGGCCTTGGCGTTGGCATCGGCTAGCGCCGCCTCCGCTGCCGGCACCTGGGCCTGGGTCTGCTGCAAGGACAGGTAGGCGTTGGCCAGCTCGGTGGACGTTCCCTCCAGGGAGCTGTGCAGCTCCGCGACGCGCTGGTCGGCCTGGCGCTTCTCGTCGTCGGTGTCAGCCCGGGCGAGCGGGGTCACCCCCAACGCCACGACGCAGCCCAGCGCCACCCCGAGCGACAGAACCCGGCGCGGCCCACAATGACCCCTGCGTCGCACGAACACCATCAGCCCCTTCATACGTGCAGGTACCGTCGCAGCGTGAACCCGGAGGTCAGCACCGCCAGCAGAACAACCCCCACGACAACCCACGGGGCGACGACCAGAACGTCAGGCAGCCCGATGAAGGCGGTGTCCAGCAGCGCAGTGCTCAGGTAGCCAGTGACGCCGTATCGCACCGTCGCCCACAGCATCCCCATGGCCAGACCCGCGCCGAGCAGCGCCGCCACGACGGTTTCCATGACGAAGGGCAGCTGGATGGTGACGTTGGAGGCGCCGACCAGGCGCATGATGCCCGTCTCGCGGCGTCGGGCGAAGGCCGTCTGACGGATCGTCGTCGCCATGAGCAAGACAGCACAGACGACCATCAGGCCCGACAGGATGATGGCGGCCCACGAGACGACGTTCATGAACGAGAAGAACTTGTCGAGCAGCTGCTTCTGGTCCTGCACCCGACCGACTCCGGGAGCCCCTTGGTAGGAGCTCACGATGACGTCGTACTTGCCCGCATCGGTGAGGGACACCCGGAAGGAGTCAGCGAACGCCCGCTCGGTGGCCTGCTCGCCCAGCGGCGAGTTCTTGAACTGCTCCTTGAACCGCTTGAAGGCGTCCGCCTGCGACTCGTAGTAGACGTCCTTGACCGGCGGCTTCATCTGCTCCAGCTGGGTTCTGACCTGCTCGCGCTGGGCCTGGGTGGTCGCCTTGCCGCCACACGCGGGGTACTGCGACCCCTCGACACAAAGGAAGATGGACACCTGCACCCGGTCGTACCAGTAGTCCTTCATGGTGTCGACCTGCCGCTGGGCGAGCAGCCCCAGACCAAGCAGGTACATCGAGATCATTGTCACGAGGACGACGGAGACCGCCATGGAGACGTTGCGCCGCAGGCCGCCTGCCATCTCCCCCAGCACAAAGCTCATTCGCATCGCGGTGACCCCCTCTAGTCGCGCTCGGCGGACGGCATACCGGCTGCCACGGGAGCCGCGGCGTTGACCGCCTTCTCCTCCAGAGCCTCCTCCAGCTCGAGGCCCCGCTCCTGCTCGAGGCGGATCGCCGGCATCGCTGAGGTCGTCGTGCCGTACTCGCCTCGCGCCTGGTCGCGCACGAGGACGCCGCGGTCGAGCTCAATGACTCGCTTGCGGAACTCGTTGACCATCTCGTCGTCGTGCGTCGCCATGACGACGGTCGTGCCGGACCGGTTGATCCGCTCCAACAGCGCGACGATGTCGCGGCTCGTCGACGGGTCGAGGTTGCCGGTCGGCTCGTCGGCCAGCAGAATGGCGGGCTTGTTGACGATGGCCCGCGCGATGGCGACCCGCTGCTGCTCGCCGCCGGAGAGCTCGTGTGGCATCCGCTTGGCCTTGTCGTCGAGCCCCACGATGCGCAGCGTCTCCGGGACGGTCTGGCGGATCGCGCCTCGGGAGCGGCCGATCACCTGCAGGGCGAACGCCACGTTGTGGTAGACGTTCTTGTTCGGCAACAGTCTGAAGTCCTGAAAGACCGTGCCGATCTCGCGGCGCAGGATGGGCACCTTGCGCTCAGGCAGCCGCCACAGCTCCCGGCCGGCCACGAGCACCGACCCCGAGGTCGCGTTCTCCTCCTTGAGCACGAGGCGGATCAAGGTGGACTTGCCCGACCCCGACTGACCCACGACGAAGACGAACTCGCCCCGCCCGACCTCGAGGCTGACCTGGTCCAGCGCAGGTCGGGAGGTCTTTCGGTAGGTCTTGGTGACGTTGTCGAAGAGGATCATGCCGGCTTCTTCGCTCGGGGACTCGGGCGGCACCGGCATACCTCCACACCCGGCGCGTCTTCGAGGGTACGGGTGTTGCGCAGGAAGCGCACGTTACCGATGGGACTGGCGTGGCGTGCGGAGAGCCGGCCGCCCACGAGCCACCCTCGCCGAAAGGTCAGAAGATGCTGTCATTCGGCCTGAATACCAGCATCTGCTGACCACTCGACGCGGTGTTGGTCAGGCGTCGCGCTCGGCGCTGCGCTTCCAGCGGATGCCGGCCTCGATGAAGCCGTCGATGTCCCCGTCGAACACGGCGGACGGGTTGCCGACCTCGTACTCGGTGCGCAGGTCCTTGACCATCTGGTAGGGCTGCAGGACGTAGGAGCGCATCTGCTCGCCCCAGCTGGCCTTGATGTCGCCAGCCATCTCTTTCTTCGTGGCGGCCTCCTCCTGCTTCTTCAGCAGCAGCAGCCGCGACTGCAGCACGCGCAGCGCCGCCGCCCGGTTCTGGATCTGCGACTTCTCGTTCTGCATCGACACGACGATCCCCGTCGGCAGGTGCGTCATCCGAACCGCCGAGTCCGTCGTGTTGACGCTCTGCCCGCCCGGCCCGGACGAGCGGAAGACGTCGACCTTGAGCTCGCTCTCCGGGATGTCGATGTGGTCGGTCTGCTCGATCAGCGGCACCACCTCGACCGCCGCGAAGGACGTCTGCCGCCGGCCCTGGTTGTCGAACGGGCTGATCCGCACCAACCGATGGGTGCCCGCCTCGACCGAGAGGTTGCCGAACGCGTAGGGCACCTTGACCTCGAAGGTCGCCGACTTCAGGCCGGCCTCCTCGGCGTAGGAGGTGTCCAGCACCTCGGTCGGGTACCCGTGCCGCTCGGCCCAGCGCAGGTACATCCGCAGCAGCATCTCGGCGAAGTCGGCGGCATCGACCCCACCCGCCCCGGACCGGATGGTCACGACGGCCTCGCGCGCGTCCCACTCCCCGTTGAGCAGGGTGCGGACCTCCAGCTCGCGAACCTCCTTGGTCAGCGCCTCCAGCTCGCGCTCGGCCTCCTCGCGCGTGCCGGCGTCGTCCTCTTCCTGGCCCAGCTGCATCAGGACCTCGAGGTCGGCGATCCGGCTGTCCATCCCGACGACCCGGTCGCGCTCGGCGTTCGCCCGGGAAAGGGCTGAGGTCACCTGCTGGGCCTTCTCCTGGTCGTCCCAGAGGTCAGGGGCACTGGCCTGCTTCTCCAGGTCGGCAATGCGGCTGCCCAGCACGTCCAGATCGGTGACCTCTCGCACGGAGTCCATGGTCGCGCGCAGCTGCTTGAGCTGCTCGGCGAAGTCGACGGCCACGAACGCCCAGCCTACGGGAAGGGACTCTTGGCGAGCTGCCGCCACTTCGTCAGCGCCCGCTCTGTGTAGCCGTTCGGCTCGGCCCGCCCCGAGAGGACGAGATCCAGCGCCGCCCGGAACGACGGGCTGGCGTCCAGGTCTTTGCTCATCGGCTGGTAGCCCGGTTCGGTGCTGTTCTGCTCGTCGACGAGCGCGGCCATCCGGGCGAACGTCTCGCGCACCTGAGCCTCGTTGACCAGCCCGTGGTGCAACCAGTTCGCGATCTGCTGGCTGGAGATGCGCAAGGTCGCGCGGTCCTCCATGAGACCCACGCCCTCGAGGTTCGGCACGGTCGAGCAGCCGATGCCGAGGCCGACCCAGCGCACGACATACCCGAGAATCGACTGGGCGTTGGTCTCCAGCTCGTGCTGCTTGTCCCGCTCAGACAGCGACGCCCCGCTGTCCGGCAGCACCGGCGCCACCAGCAGCGCGCGTCGGTCGGCCAGTGGCCGCTTCGCCAGCTCCTGCTGCACGGCGAGCACGTCGGTCTGCAGGTAGTGCAACGCGTGCAGGGTTGCGGCAGTGGGGCTGGGAACCCACGCGGTGCTGGCCCCGGCGCGCGGGTGTGCCCCCTTGGTGTCGAGCATCTCGCGCATGGCGGCGGGCTTGGCCCACATGCCCTTACCGATCTGGGCCCGCCCAGCGAACCCGGCTCGCAGCGCCACGTCGACGTTGCGGTCCTCGTATGCCGTGAACCAGGTCTGGTTCTTCTCCTCGTCCTTGCAGACCATCGGGCCGGCTTCGAAGTCGGTGTGGATCTCGTCGCCAGTGCGATCCAAGAACCCGGTGTTGACGAAGATGACC
The DNA here is from genome assembly GCA_963769085.1 of uncultured Actinomycetota bacterium. GTDB lineage: Bacteria > Actinomycetota > Actinomycetes > Actinomycetales > Dermatophilaceae > Phosphoribacter. Next base: position 43,134 of record CAVYKM010000036.1, read on the forward strand.
CGGTCGCTCGCCCGGGCGATGCACGCCTCCAGGTTGGTCGAAGTGCGTTTCTCCTCGTCCATGATGCCGATCTTGATGGTGGCCGGCGCTAACCCGAGCGCCTCCTCCACCGCGGCGAACAGGTCCACCGAGAGCGATACCTCCTCGGGGCCGTGCATCTTCGGCTTGACGATGTAGATGCTGCCCGTGCGGGTGTTGCGGTACCGACCGAGGCCGCGCAGCTCGTGCATCGAGGCGACCGCGGACACCACTGCGTCGAGGACCTCCTCGAGGATGGGTTCGCCCGATGTGGTCCGGACGGCGTCCAGGCGCATGTGGTGGCCGACGTTGCGAACCAGCAGCAGCGAGCGCCCCGGCAGGGTCAGGGGCCCACCGTCGGTGCCGACGTAGGTGCGGTCGCCGTTGAGACGGCGTGTCACCTCGCGCCCGTCCTTGCCGAACGTGGCGGTCAGCCGGCCCGTTCGAAGCCCGAGCCAGGTGCGGTAGGCGCCGACCTTGTCCGGCCCGTCGACCGTGGCAACCGAGTCCTCCAGGTCCACGATCGTCGTGACCGCCGACTCCACCATGACGTCGGACACCCCCGCGTGGTGCTGCCGTCCCACCTGCGTCGACCTGTCGATTGCCAGCTCCACGTGCAGCCCGTGCCGGCGCAGGAGCACCGCGCCGAGCGCGTCGCCGTCGGGGACGCGACGGTGCGCCACGAACTGTTCCGGATCGACCAGCCTGGTCACGCCCTGGGCGGTTTGGAACGTGAGCCGGCCAGGCGAATCGACCTGGTAGGCAGTCACATCGGCGTGGCCGGCATCGACCAGCGGGAAGTACAGATCCAGCAGCCGGTCCGCCTCGGTGATGACCTGGGCACCCCGGCGCACGTCGTAGCCGGGCGCCAGCTCGTGGTCCAGGGGCAGCGCGTCGGTGCCGTAGAGCGCGTCGTACAACGACCCCCACCGGGCGTTCGCCGCATTCAACGCGTAACGGGGCACGGCCGCTGGCACCACCAGCTGCGGGCCGGCCACCGTCGAGATCTCCGGATCCACCCCGGTGACCCTCACCACCGGCTGCTCCAGCGGCAGCAGGTAGCCGATCTCGGTCAGGAACGTCTCCAGCGCCCGCAGGTCGCCCGGCCCGTGCTCGCGGTGCCAGCCGTCGATCCGCTCCTGAAGCTCATCCCGGCGACGCAGCAGCTCCTCGACCCGTCCGGCGAACCGCTCGTGCAGCCGGCCAACCGTCGACCAGAAGCTCGTCGGCTCGAGATCGAGCCCGGCGAGCAGCTCGCCGTCGACGAAGCCGCGCAGCTGGGGGTCGACCTGCAGCAGCGCGCCCGTGCTGCTCGTCTCGGTCACTTACCTCTCCTCACCACAGCCGCCACCGCATCGCGACGCCGGCAACCGACGGTACGCCCACCCGGCCGGCACTCGCACTCAGCTGCCCCGCGTTCGCTGATTCGTCCGTGCCCTCTGGCCGTGCCGGCATCGGATGTGATCGCGGCCTACTCGCCTGTGTGGGGACGTGGCGACCCGGAGCAGGTGCCGTGACGTCCCCCGGTCGGGCTCTCGAACAACTCCTGGACCGGCCTGTGCCGCCGCGGGCGTGGCCCCGATCCGCCTGGCCGCGGATACCGGTTCATGCACTCGCGAGGCTCCGGAACCGGTTGGGATGCGTGCATTCCACCATGCCTGCCATCGGCGATGGCTATTGGGCCCAGCGTTGGGCGCCGGCATACATTCGCCGACGTGAAGACCTTCGCGCCCAGCCAGTGATGAGCGGGCGCCGGGCACACCGGCGGAAAGGATCGCAATGAACACCGACTTCGTCAAATGGCCGACCTTCGAGCAGATCAAGGAGATGTTCGCCGAGCTGTTCATCATGGAGCGCCGTGACGACGGTGTCGTGACGGTCACGATGCACTGCAACGGCGGGCCGCTGATCTGGTCGATGGAGCTGCACGACGCGATCGGCAAGATGTGGCGGATGCTCGGCACCGACCGTGACACCGAGATGATCATCTTCACCGCCACCGACGACGTCTGGGTCACCGACTTCGAGGCCGAGAGCTGGTTGCCCGAGAAGTCCGACCCGGCGAACACCCGCTACGACCACATGTTCGTCGACGGGCGGCGGATGCTCATCGCCCAGATCCAGGACGTCGAGGTGCCCACCCTGGGGGTGCTCAGCGGCTCGGGCGGCCACACCGAGCTGGCCCTGTGCTGCGACTTCGCGATCATGGCCGACGACATCACGATCCTCGACCCGCACACGCTGGTCGGCAATGTGCCCGGCGACGGCATCCACAGCTGCTTCTTCCAGCTCATGCCGTACCGCCAGGCGGTGTGGTACCTCATGACCGGCGACACGATGACCCCCCAGCAGGCCGTGCAGTTCGGCCTGGTGACCGAGGCGGTCCCCCGCGAGCGGCTCATGACTCGCGCCTACGAGATCGCCGACCTGCTCATGAGGCAGAACCGCATCGTCCGTCGCCTGTCCACGCAGGTTATGCGGCGGGGATGGAAGCAGCGCATCGTCGACGACCTGGACATGACGTTCGGCACCGAGATGTTCGGCTGCTTCTGCGACAGCCACCAGCACTCGGAGATGATGTCGATCAACAAGCTGCTCGGCCTCAACCCCAAGTACCGCGGCAACCTCGCCCTGCCCGAGAGCGCCAAGGGCTGACAGCGGGCCTTAGCCAAGATTGCGGAAGTCCGCCTACCTCCTGCGGGCTGTTGCGAAATGGGGTACCGGCGTGTCGTAAATGATGGTTTGATGTTGTTTGAGATGATTAGGTGTGGCGAAGGGGTATCGGCCGGTGCAGCGGGATCAGGGGTTCCTGCTGCCGCTGGACATGCGGGATTGGCTGCCTGCGGATCATCAGGTGTGGCTGGTGATCGAGGTGGTGTCCGAGCATCTGGACACCAGCGCGTTCCATGCCAGGCGGCGGCTGGGTGGGGTGGGCCGGGGCCGGGTATGACCCGGACATGATGCTGACGTTGTTGATCTGGTCGTATGCGCAGGGCGTGCGTAGCTCACGGCGGATCGAGCGGTTGTGTCATCAGGACATCGCGTTGCGGATCATCTGTGGCGGGAACCTGCCCGATCACGTCGCGGTCGCCCGGTTCCGGCGAAGGGGTATCGGCCGGTGCAGCGGGATCAGGGGTTCCTGCTGCCGCTGGACATGCGCGATTGGCTGCCTGCGGATCATCAGGTGTGGCTGGTGATCGAGGTGGTGTCCGAGCATCTGGACACCAGCGCGTTCCATGCCAAGCGGCGGCTGGGTGGGGTGGGCCGGGCCGGGTATGACCCGGACATGATGCTGACGTTGTTGATCTGGTCGTATGCGCAGGGCGTGCGTAGCTCACGGCGGATCGAGCGGTTGTGTCATCAGGACATCGCGTTCCGGATCATCTGTGGCGGGAACCTGCCCGATCACGTCGCGGTCGCCCGGTTCCGGGCCGAGTTCGGCGAGGCGGTCAAGGACCTGTTCACCGAGGTGTTGGTGCTGTGCGCCCGGCTCGGGATGGGCTCACTGGCCACGATCACGCTGGATGGGACCAAGGTGGCGGCCAATGCGTCCCGGTCGGCCAACCGCTCGCGGGAGTGGCTGGCCGAGCAGGCTGCCCGCGCGGTGGACGAGCACGCGGCCACCGACGCCGAGCAGGACGTGCTGTGGGGCCAGGGCAGCTGCCCGGACCGGGTGCCGGCCGATCTGCTCACCGATGACGAGCAGGACGAGCACCCCGGCGGGCATCCCGCAAGTGCTGGTGGGGATGCCGGCAAGGGCGGTGCCGACGACAGCCCGGCGCGGCGGCGGGGGCGTGCCGGGCGGGCTGCTCGGATCGCGGCGGCGTTGGCGCAGACCCAGGCCGAGGACGCCGAGCGGGCCCAGCGCCAGCACGCCGCGGATGCTGAGCGGGCCGCGGCCGCCCAGGAGTATCTGAAGGCCCAGGCCGGCGGCGCGCAGGGCACGGGTCGTCCGCCGCAGCGGGCCCGGTTGCAGGCAGCACGCGCCCGGCTGGCCCGGTTGCAGGCCAAACAGCTGGAGAAGATCGAGTCGTGGAACCATCGGGTGGCCCAGGCCCGCGCCGCCGGGCGGCGTGGGCTGACTGGCCCTGGCCCGACCTCGCTGCAGGACAACGTGCACGTGCGCCGGGCGCGTACCGCGCTGGAGCGCGCCGAACAGGCCGAACGCGAACGCCAGGACAAGCAGCAGGGCCAGTCCGGCGACCAGGGTGATCTCACGCCGGCCGGGCGCAACATCACCGACCTGGACTCGCGGGTGATGCCCACCCGCAACGGATGGACCCAGGGCTACAACGCTCAGAACGTGCTCAGCGAGGACGGCCTGATCCTCGCCGAGAAAGTGACCCAAACCCCTGGCGACGTGCAGTGGTTCCAGCCGATGACCCAAGCCGGCGAGCAGTCCGCGGACCTGATCAACAGCACCCACATCGAAACCGCCGTCGAGCAGGCGCTGCCGTGCACCTGCCCAGACCCCGCCACCCAGACCCCTGACACCCCTGCGCCGGCCGCGTCCGGCCCCGGGCCGCACTGCCGTCACCATCCCGACCCGATCGGCGTCATGCTCACCGATGCCGGCTACCTGTCCCAGGACAACCTCACCGCCCCCGGGCCCGACCGCCTGATCGCCGTCGGCAAGCACCGCGATCTCCTCAAAGCCGCCCGAACGGCCAGTCAGGCCGCCGACCCCTCACCCCCGGACCATCCCAGCGGGAACGACCCAGCCGACCAGGACCCCATCACGCAGATGGCCCGCCGACTAGCCACCCCCGAAGGCATCGCCACCTACAACCGACGCGGCCACATCGCCGAGACTCCGCACGGGCACATCAAGCACAATCTCGGCCTCCGCCAATTCAGCCTGCGCGGCCTGACCAAGGTCCAGGCCGAGTGGACCTTCGCCTGCAGCCTCGCCAACCTCTTCAAGGCCCTCCCACTGCTACCCCGGCCCACCAGCTAGCCCCTCAGAGCCGGGGCCCCCAGGCCCCCGGCAGCACAGCGTGGCCCGCCAAACAAGACCACAAACCCCAGCGCCTCACCCGGCCAGGGCCTGACCGCGCCGCGCCGGCCGGCTACCCATTTCGCAACAGCCCCCGACACGGGGCAGGATGCCGGGCAAGCCCGCACCGTGGCGGCATCATTTCGGCATGTCCGCGATCAGTTATGGCGGCTCCGGCGTGTGTTGACCGACCGCCACCAGCGATCGGCGTCTAGCGCCCGCGCATCGACCCGCGTCATGCCGATGAGCAGGGGTCGGCGTCTCGAAACGCCCCCGGCGCGTTCTACCTCTAAGCAATCACGACGAGAAGGGCCATCATGCGGTTGATCGGAGCCGGACTCCCTCGCACGGGCACGCTGACGCAGAAGATCGCGCTGGAAATGCTTGGCCTGGCTCCTTGTCATCACATGGTCAATGTCTTGGCAGATCTCTCCGAGGTCGAGCGCTGGCGCCAGGCCCTCGATGGTCAGATCCGCGCCGCACAGAATCCTTGAAGGCTTCCCGGCGGTGGTCGATTGGCCCGGCTCGTACTACTACCAGCAGCTGATGGATGACTTTCCCGACGCAAGAGTGCTGCTGAGCGTTCGTGACGGCGACGCTTGGGCCAAGAGCATGCGCCAGACGATCTGGGGCGCCCTGTACGGCGATGATTTGATCCACCACATGTCCTGGGCCCGGCGGCGCATCGACCCACTCTGGGACCGCTACTCGGGGCTGATGCAGGAGATGTTGACGAATAGCGGGCTGCTCAACGGCGAGGACACCACCGACGAATGGATGCGCGACGCGTTTCACCGGTACAACTACGAGGTCCAGGCGGTGGTCCCCGCCGAGCGGCTGCTCGTGTGGACGCCGGCCGACGGCTGGGAGCCGTTGTGCGAGTTCCTTGAGTTGCCCATGCCGGACGCCCCGTTCCCGCACGTCAACGACAGCAAGGAGTTCGGCGAGCGCGTCATCGATGGCAGCTTGGCCGCCGTCGAGGCGTACCGCGCCGCCGACGAGGTGCTCGTCAGCAAGAGGACCTCCTGACCGAGCTTGAACAGGCCGACGTCTTCGTGTTTCCCTACAGCAGGTGAGAACTTTGGCCATGTGATTGCTGCAGCCTTGTCGGTTGCTTGCCCGGTGATTGCGAGCCGCCACACGGTCGCGTCCAGCGGCCGGTGTAAATGAGACGGGCGTAGGTTCGGTTTCGAGACCGCTCAAAGTCATCGAAGAAGGGACCTACGCCCGTGTCTGCACGAGTATCACCCACCGACCGGATCCACGCCAGGATCGATGCCCTGTTCGCCGGGGACCGTCCGCTGCCGGAGGTCTTGGAGGAGGTGGCCCGGCTCGGCGCGCAGCTGTTGATGCAGGCCGCCTTGGAGGCCGAGGTGAGCGAGTTCCTGGGCCGGGACCGCTACCAGCGGTCGGCCTCGACACCCGGATGCCCGGCCGGGGTCGCGCAACGGGTTCCGGCCGGTGACGGTGAAGACCACCGCCGGGCCGGTGACGCTGGAGCGGCCGAAGCTGCGCGGCACGACGGCGGCGTTCGCGTCCCGGCTGTTCGGCAAGCACGTGACGAAGACCAACGCCTTGGAGTCGTTGGTGATCGCCTCGTTCGTGCGGGGCCTGTCGGTGCGCGACGTCGAGGCCACCCTGGCCGAGGCGCTCGGGGACCAGGCGGCGATCTCCAAGTCCACGGTCAGCACGGTGTGCCAGGCGATCAAGGCCGAGTACGACGCGTGGAGTGGCCGCCGCCTGGACGCAGGTCAGCCTGGACTACCTGTTCCTGGACGCCTCGTTCTTCCGGATGCACCCCGGCTCCCCGGCTGAGCCGGTGCTGGCCGCCTGGGGGATCAGCACCGACGGCAAACCGGTCTTCGTCGGGCTCGCGTCCGGATCGGGTGAGTCCACCGACGCCTGGACCGACTTCCTGACCGATCTGCGCGACCGGGGGCTGCCCAGCCCGCTGCTGGTCATCTCCGACGGCGCCCAGGGCCTGATCGCCGCGATCGAGCGGACCTTCCCGAAAGCGTTGCGGCAGAGGTGTCTTGTCCACCGAGCCAGGAACATCCTGGCGAAGATCCCGACCGGGATGCAGGACGAGATCCGCGACGGCTACTGGGCCCTCTTCGACACCGACGGTCTGGACTGCGAGCCCGGACCCAAGCTGGTCGAGCTGCATCGACGCCCGCATCGGCGCGTTCGCCGACAAGTACGCCGCGACCTACCCGGCGGCGATGAAGATCCTGCTCACCGACGCCGCCGGTCTGACCGCCTACCTGCGCTTCCCGACCGAGCACCACCGCGGATCCGGCACTCCAACTTCATCGAACGCACCTTCGGCGAGACCCGCCGCCGGGCCAAGGTCATCGGCCGCTTCCCCGGCGAAACCTCCTGCATCAGCCTGGTCTGGGCCGTCCTGGACCGTGCCTCGGCCGGCTGGCGCGGCCTGACCATGACCCCCACCGGCCTGCGCCACCTGCAGGACCTACGCCGATCCCTGCTCGACCCACCCCGCCAGCTCCAACCCCGACACGCCACAACACCCGAACCCGCCGACCAACCCGACGCTGTCAGCGCCACCGCGTAACCTGACCCACGAAGCCGAACCGGGCCCGCTCGTTTACACCGGAATCCGGACGCCACCCATCGTGACGATGAGAGCGTCAGCGCGACCACGACTGAGGCATGGCACGTCGGCAGCCTGCAGTGACGCCGAGGCGTGCAGATTGCGTGTCCGTTAACACCTGCGGGCGGGGCCCGACTGCAGCCCGGGCAGACCTTGACGGGCGGCACGGGCGATGTCTTCGAGGCGTGCTTCTCGGCGTACGGCCCGGTCCTGCGGCTCCGCGTCATCATGGGAGAAGTGGGGCCGCGCGTCGAGGGCACGCGGCTACGTGGGCGGGGCGGGCAGTCGGTGGTCTCAAAGGGTCTCTGTCGTCGTTACGAAGGGCCCGAGCAACTGAGCCCGATGCTCTGCCGTCGTCGCGACCCGCAGGACGACACCGTCATCGGTGGTCAACGTGGCCACCGCGGACCCATCACCCAGGCCATTCAGGCGTTTCCGTTCTTGTGTGGTTGCATCTCGCAGGCTCGCGCCCAGGATGAGTTCCAGGTACTCGTTCCATGCCGCTGGACTTCCGCGCCAAGCGAAGACGTCCGAGACCCAAACGGCATGACCCCTGATCCACCGGGTCTTCCCCGGCCGGAGGACGCGGACTGGGATGTCACCGTGCCGGTTGCGCAGGGCCCGGTTCCGGTACACCAAGGCAAAGATGCCGAGTGCGCACAGCCACAACGGAACACCGACGAACGCCAACAGAGCCCAGATCACGAGGCCACCTCCATGCACATATGTGTCCCCCCATGGTAATTCTTCATCAGTCCAGGCAGAGGCAGCCACACATCACCCTATCCGGCTGACACCCCTGGGGTGTCGCTGGAGGTTTGCGAGAACCCGATCGACGGGGTTGTCTATCCTGCTGCGGGCTTTGTGCCCAGCCCAGGTCGTGGAATAGGGTCTGCATCCCGAGGCGGACTCGTTCGTGCTCTCGGCCGAGCGTTTCCAGGTCGTGGTACATGCCGCCCGCGTCGAGGGGTGCTCCGGTCAGGACGGGGGCGATGACGTGGTCGCGCAGACACAGCAGCGCGGCGACGGTGCGGACGCGTCCGCGAGACGTGGTAGCGGTTGGTCCGGCTGGGTTTGACGGGAGCGGTCTGCCGCGCAGGTTGCGCCGGTCGCAGGACGCCGCGAGCCCGACACCACCACGCGAGCAACGAACACAAACCTCCCGTGACCGTACCTGCTGGACGGCTGCAGATAACCATGTCCAGCAAGCACATTCACGGATCGATCCACACCATCGGCTACGTCCGCGGCTACGGCGGTAAAAGAAGATCAACGGCCGAAAGCGGCACATCGCCGTGGACACCCTCGGGCTGCTGCTGGTGGTGGTGTTCGTCACCCCGGCCAGCGTCCAGGACCGCGACGGTGCCTACCCGCTGGTGGCCCTGCTGCGGCAGCAGTTCTCCACCATCACTCTGATCTGGGCCGACGGCGGCCACGCGGGCCGGCTGGTCATCTGGGCCAAGTCCGCGCTACGCCTGGCCGTGACCATCGTCAAACGCAGCGACGACACCACCGGGTTCGTGGCGCTGCCACGCCGCTGGGTAGTGGAATGCACCTTCGGCTGGCTGCTGAGACACCGCCGCCTCTCAACTGACGCTTCATACCAGTTCGGCGATCAGGTGTGCGGCACTGGGCGCGGGATGGCGAGGCTCTAGAGTGCCTTGGGTGACGGTGCGGACACCGCTCGTGCCGGTTCCGCGGCACGTCGGGCAGGGGCTGGGTGGTCCTGTTGTCACGCCTGGGTCGAAGGTGCGACCTCCGGCTGCCCGGCCCGGCCAGGTCCGACGGCAGCGACTGCTGCGTGGTCTCTGGGAGAATCATTCCGAACTAGTGCTCGTGTTGGCCCCTGCAGGCTTCGGGAAGACCATCCTCATGTCGCAGTGGGCGGCAAGTGCCGGGCGGCCAGTGGCGTGGGCAACCGTCTCTGAGGGCGACGCCGACCCGGTCGTGTTGATGTCCACCCTCCTGGAAGCTCTCCGTACCAGTGGGGTGGGGGTCGTCCCGCCCGACGGCGCCCTGACGGCCGACGAACCCGCGTTCTCCAGACGCGTGCTCCCCCAGTTCCAGCGGTCCCTCGAACAGTTGGACCGGCCGGTAACTCTGGTCGTGGACGACGTTCATGACATGGCCGGTGTGCGGGCGGCGGTGGTGCTCTCCGCGGTGCTGGAGTCTCTTCCCGAGGGCTCGCAGCTGGCCCTGGTCGGAAGGTCGCGACCTGACCTGCCCGTCGCACTGTGGCGCAGCCAGGGACGGGTGCGCGAGCTGGGACCGCAGGAGCTGTCCTTCGACGCAGACGAGGTCAGGGCGCTCCTGGCTGCGCTGTCGACCCAACAGCCAACGACCGATCTGGTCGAGGAGATCCTGGACACGACGGGCGGCTGGCCGGTGGCGGTCTACCTTCAGGGGTTGGCGACCGCAACCGGTCATCAGCCATCGGACATGCCGTCCGCCGCTTTGGCCGACTACCTCGACGGTGTGGTCCTGGCAGGGGCGGCCCCGGAGCTTGTCGAGTTCCTGACTCGCTCATCGATCCTGGAAACGCTTTCTGCGCCGTATTGCGATTACGTGCTGGAGGTCACCGACTCCCGCTCCGTCCTGCGCTCGGCGGAGGGAGCGACGTTGCTGGTCAGCCGCCTCGATGGAGCCTACGGGTACTTCCGCCTTCACCCGTTGCTGCGCGAACAGTTGGCGCGAAAGCTGCTCGAGTCCGACCCCAGCGCGGCGAAGGCCCTGCACGTGCGGGCCGCGCGCTGGTGCGACGGGCAGGGCTACGTCGAAGAAGCCATGGCACACGCTGCTCGTGCTGGTGATGTCGACCTGTTCGGGACTTTGGTTTGGGCGCGCGCACCCGGTGCGCTCATAGTCGGGCGGTACTCGTCGGTGCAAGGGTGGCTCGCCCTTGTCGACGAGTCAGCAGTGGCGCAGTCCCCGGCGCTGTCCATCACGGCGGCCTGTTCAGCGCTCCTTCGTGCTGATGGCGCCGCGGCGATCCGCTGGGCACAGGTGACGGCGGACATGCTGGGCCCCGATTGGAAGGACCACCTGGATCGGTCGACGGTCGAGCCCTCTCTTGCGCTGTTGCTGGCGCTGCCCGGCAGAGCAGGGTTCGAGGCATCGGCTGCGCTCGCCGAGGCTGCCCACCGCTGGCTGCCACCCACACACCCCCTACGCGCCCTCGCTTTGCTGATCCACGGCGCGTACCTGGTAATGACCGGGGCGACCGACGAGGGCCGGGCCGTCGTTGAGCGCAGTCGAGATCTCGCCCAGTCCTTGAACCTCGCCACCACTTGGGTTGGGTCCTCAACAATGCTGGCTGCGCTCGACATCCAGACGGAGAACTGGATCAGCGCCGAGGAATCCATCCAGGTAGCCCGACACGTCTGGCTTGAGCACGACCTCGACGACTTCAGCACGACGGCGTGGGTCTCCGGGGTGTCGGGATTCCTCTACGCACGAGGCGGCACTGAGCGCCAGGCGCGGGCGGACCTGCGGCGAGTGGAGGCGATGATGTCCGGCCTCCGCCCGCTCCTGCCCTGGCTCCATGTCCTGGTCCAGTCCATGGTTGCGCGCGCCTGGGCCATCCTCGGGAACACCGCAGCGGCGGCCACGGCGGTGGAGGCGGCTCGCACCATCCGTGACCAGCTGCCCGCATCCACGTTCCTCGATGGCCTCGTGGGCAAGGCAGAGCAGGCGACGGGACGCTGCGAGGTGCTCGCCCGTCTGACGCCGGCCGAACTGAGGCTGTGGCCTTACCTGCTGGAACGATCGACCCTGCGCGAGATCGCAGCGCAGCTGCACCTCTCGCCCGAAACGGTGAAGACCGAACTGAGGTCCATCTACCGCAAGGTCGGCGTCTCCTCCCGCCGCGAGCTGCAGGATCTGGCCGACATGCTGGGTGGTACGGCTCGCCCAGGCACCGGCTCGCCCCGCTAGGCACGCACCCCGGCTGCTGGTTCGCGCTGACTGGTGGCGCGCGAAGTTCCCCCGTCAGGGGGGATGCCGGGACTGCGGGGAATCTCGAAGAGTCGAGTCCAGCAGTTACGGCTGCGGCGTCACCGCCGCCCTTCAGAGGGCTTCCGCACCTGCCTCTGAACCAGCGAAGGAGGAGATGAGCAGATATGAGCAACAGCGTCGACGAACTCGGCCCGGTCGACTGGATCGTGGTGGAGTTCCCGGGCAACAAGTTCAACGGCGAGATCGCACCGCACCTGGTGGACCTTGTCGATCGGGGCATCATTCGAGTGCTCGACCTTCTCGTGCTGACCAAGGACGCGGACGGATCCATCGAGGGGTTCGAGTTGGCGGACCTGGACGACAGCGAGATCGGCCAGCTGCGCACCTACGAGGCGGAACTGGCGATGCTGCTCAGCGAGGACGACGTGGCCTCGATCGCCGAGGCGGTGAACCCGAACAGCGCGGCCGCGGTCTTGGTCTTCGAGAACACGTGGGCAGCGCCGTTCGCCTCTTCGGTTCGTCACGCCGGCGGGCAGTTGGTCGCCACGGGCCGCATCCCGATCCAGGCGTTGCTGGCTGCCATCGAGGCCGACGCCGACGAAGAGAGCGAGGAGATCTGAAATGCCACTTGCCAGGAGAAGGGCTCGTCGGGCCGGGGTCGTGGGGGCGCCGGTGGCACGTACGGCCACGACGGTGGCGACCGCCGCTGTCGTGGCTCACGGCGTGAACCGTCGCACCGACCGGCGCGACGACCGCCGGGACCGGCGCCGCTGAGCGGGTCGCCTCCCGAGATGACCACACCATCGAAGGCACGACAAGGAGGCATGGACATGTCGCAAGAGGTTAGTGAGCGAGGTACAGCCGGGGCGATGCTCGCCGCCATCTTCATGATCATCGCAGGATGCTTCGGTCTGCTGCAGGGCATCGCCCTCATCGCCAAGGGCACGTTCTACGTCCAACCAGAGAACTACTGGATCACCACCAGCGCATCCACCTGGGGCTGGTGGTTGCTGCTGGTCGGGGCGGTCGTCACCGCTGCAGGCTTTGGCGTGCTCTCTGGCGCTGCTTGGGCGCGTTGGCTGGGCATCGTCATGGTCAGCGTGCAGGCGTTGACCAACTTCGTGTTCATCCCGGTCCAGCCGTTCTGGGCGATCACGCTGATCCTCGTGGATCTGTGGGTCATCCACGCCCTGTTCGTGCACCGACGCGTAACGGTCTGACCAGCAACCTTTGCGGGCGCCGCGGCGCGACCGGCACAATGCCCATGGACCCTCGCGGCGGCCGCCGGCAGGACCGACCCTGGCCCGAGGCCCCGTTTCGTACGCCAGTTGTGAGCGTGATGTCGAACCCGAGGAGTGGCCATGAACGAGCCTGATCGCAGCAAGCTCCCGATCCGGCGCCCTGCTTTCGGCGGGACGGCGGCTCGGACTCTGCAGGGTTGTCGAGCCGGACTGGGCCCTGATCGACCACGTCCACCCACCGGCCGGCGCGCCCAATGTCTTGGTCGTGTTGATCGACGATGCGGGGTTCGGCAACCCGAGCACGTTCGGTGGTCCGATCGACACGCCCAACTTCACGAGGATGGCTCGAGGGCGGGCTGCGGTACAACCGCTTTCACGTGACGGCGCTGTGCTCCCCGACCCGAGCCGCCCTGCTGACCGGCCGCAACAGCCACACCGTCGGATTCGGCTCAGTCGGGGAGTTCTCCAACGGCTTCCCCGGCTACACGGCCGTTCTCCCACGCGACTGCGCAGCGCTGCCCCGGGTCCTGCGCGACAACGGGTACAGCACCGCTGCGTTCGGCAAGTGGCACCTCACGCCGGACGGCCAACAGGGACCGGCCGGCCCCTTCGACCGGTGGCCGAACGGGTGGGGCTTCGACTACTTCTACGGGTTCCTGGGCGGCGGCGCGAGCCAGTGGGACCCGTGCATGGCCGAGAACCAGAAGATCATCGGAACGGACCCCGCCTTCGACGACGAGGACAACCCCTACTACCTGCCCGACGCCATGGCCGACAAGACGATCCAGTGGCTGCACGCAGTGCGCGCGCAGGACGCGACCAAACCGTTCTTCGCCTACTTCTCCACCGGGTGCAGCCACGCGCCACACCACGTGGCCGACAGCTGGGCCGAGAAGTACAAGGGTCGATTCGACCAGGGTTGGGACCGCATGCGCGAGGAGGTGTTCGCGCGGCAGCAACAGCTCGGGGTCGTTCCCTCCGATGCCGAGCTGACACCTCGGCACGAGGCGTTCCCAGCCTGGGACGACGTGCCCGAGCCGCTCAAGGCGTACTACGCGCGGCAGATGGAGGTCTACGCCGGGTTCTCGGAGAACGCCGACCACAACGTGGGCCGGGTCATCGACGCGATCGAAGAGCTGGGCGAGCTCGACAACACCCTGATCTTCTGGATCTGGGGAGACAACGGCGCCAGCATGGAGGGCTCGCCCACCGGCTCGTTCAACGAGCTGACCATGCAGAACGGCATCCCGCTCACCGACGAGATGCAGCTGCAGCTCGTCGAGCGCTACGGGGGGCTGCGAGGCCTGGGGCGGGGCCATGATGGACCCGCACTACTCGGCGGCCTGGGCCTGGGCCGGAAACACACCCTTCCAGTGGGGCAAGCAGGTCGGCTCGCACCTCGGCGGCACGCGGAACCCGATGGTCGTGCACTGGCCGGATCGGGTCACCGATGCTGGCGGGCTGCGCTCGCAGTTCACGCACGTGACGGACCTGGCGCCGACGATCCTGGAGGTGTGTGGCATCCCGGCGCCGGAGGAGGTCGACGGAATCGTGCAAGAGCCTCTGCACGGGGCCACCTTCGCCGACTCCTTCACCGACGCGGCCGCACCGGAGCGGCACACTCAGCAGTACTTCGAGAGCGTCGGGAACCGGGCCATGTACAAGGACGGCTGGTGGCTCGCGATGCGCACCGAGCGGATCCCGTGGGTCCTCACCCCGGCCGCGCTACAGCCGTACACGCCAGGGGTCTGGAACCCCGACGACGACCCCGTCGAGCTGTACTACCTGCCCGAGGACTTCAGCCAGGCGCACGACCTGGCCGCGGAGCATCCCGAGAAGGTCGAGCAGCTGCGCGCACTGTTCTGGTCGGAGGCGGAGAAGTACAAGGTGCTGCCCCTGCTGGCCACGCTTGGGGTGTTCTTCGGGGTCGCGCCGCCGCTTCCGCAGGTCTCGACGTTCGAGTTCCGCGGTGATGTCGAGAACGTCCTGTCCGGCATGGTCCCGCGGATCTACAACCACTCCTACACGATCAGCGCCGACCTTGTCATCCCCGACGGCGGCGCCGAGGGTGTGATCGTGGCCGAGGCCGACCACCTAGGTGGCTTCTCGCTGTTCGTGGACGGTGGACGGCTCACGCACACCTACTCGATGATGGGGGTGTTCGTGTTCCGCCAGCGGTCCGAGGAGCCGCTGCCGACCGGCGAGGTGAGCGTTCGGATGGAGTTCGCCGCCGACGCGCCGAAACCGGCCGCGAGCGGTACAGTCACCCTGTTCGTGAACGACAAGCCCGTCGGGAACGGACGCATGGAGCACACCGTTCCCATCCGCTTCTCCGGTTACGCGGGCATGGACATCGGGCGCGACAACGGCGGGGTCGTTGACCTGAGCTACGCCGATCGCAAACCGTTTGCGTTCACCGGAACCATCAAGAAGGTCGTCTTCGACGTCAAGCCCCACCTCGCGCTCGAGGACGAGCACGCCGTGCACCTGGCCGCTCAGCACGGCCAGGCGCTGCACGCAGTCACCGCCTGAACCGATCGATCACCGGAGGGAGTCGACACCATGGCATTCGACGAGGAAACGATCGACGTACTCATCGGCGGCTACCTGTCCAAGGACGCGGCCATGCAGGACTACGAGTCCGTCCTTGGCTGCGGCGGCTACCTGCACGGCGCGGTCGTCGTGACCAAGAGCCTCGAGGGCGAGCTCGAGGTCCAGCAGACCGACCACATGGTGCGTGAGGGTGCGGAGGGCCTAGGGGCGGTCGGCCTCGTCGTCGGTCTGTTCGCACCCCCGCTGCTGGCCGCGACCGCCGTCGGCGCCGCCATCGGGGCAGGGCTGGGCAAACTGGCCCACCATCGCACGGCGGACAAGCTGCAGGAGCAGGCCGGCGAGACGATCCCGATCGGGGGCGCCGGGCTGATCGTGGCCTACCCGCACTCCGCAGCCGGCACCGTCGAGCCTGCCGTCACGCGCACCATCACCCGTGCGGTCGGCGAAGCCGAAGGCCACCACGTCAAGGCCCTCAAGGGCGCCATCGCCGACGCCCAAACCAAGCTGGCACAGTCCCAGAGCTCAAACCCGTGAGGCGGCCGCTGCACACGCCGGCGGGTCAGCAGTACTGACGCCGGCGCGGACACACCGACGAGCAAGGGCGCGCGCGGAGGGCGCGCGCGGGAGGCGCCATGGTGTCCGGAGGGCTCGGGGACGAACCTGAAGTTCCCCTCGTCTCCGTCGAGAGCGCGTACCAGAGTCGGTCACGCGTTCGCGTCCTCAACCAAGCCTCCTTGGACGCGGCGCTTCGTCCCGCTCGTCGAGTCGATGCGGGGCTATTCCAGGAACGCGCTTGCCGTGGACGCCCTCGCCGGGCTGACCGTCGCCGCGCTCGCCCTTCCAGCCTCGATGGCTTACGCGGAGCTCGCTGGGCTTCCCGTGACTGCTGGGCTGTACGCCCTGCTGCTGCCCGTCCTGGCGTACGCATTTCTGGGCTCCGGGCTGCGGGTGATGGTCGGTCCGGAGGGCGCTGTCGCGCTTCTCGTGGCCAGCGCTCTCGCACCGCTGGCCGCCGCGGGGTCGGCGCAGTACACGACGTTGGCGGCAGCCCTGGCCCTGGGCGTAGGCGCCGTCTTCCTCGTGGCGCGGCTGCTGCGCCTGGGCTGGGTCGCCGACTACTTCTCCCAGGCGGTGCTGGTCGGCTACATCTCGGGGGTGGCCGTGCTGATGATCCTCGGCCAGCTGGAGAAGCTGACCGGGTTGTCCAGCCAGTACAGCAATTCCGTTCAGGCCGCGTTCGACATCCTGTGGCACCTTGGTGATGCAAGTGCCGCGACCGTGGCCGTGGGGATCACTGCGCTCGCGGTGCTCGTGGTGTTCGGGCGGTTCTTGCCACGCTGGCCAGGGGCGCTCGTGGTCGTCGTGCTGGGCATCGTGGTGTCGTGGTGGTTCGACCTGCAGGCGCGTGGCGTCACGGTCACCGGTCCCATCCCGGCTGGGCTGCCCTCGTTGGAGCGTCCGGACCTCACCAGTTCTCAGATGCTCTCGCTGGTGATGCCGGCTGTCGCGATCTTCCTGGTCAGCTACTCGGACGCCGTCCTGACCGCACGATCGTTCGCCGCTCGCCATGGCGAGACGATCGACGCGGACCAAGAGCTGCTGGCCTTCGGCGCGGCCAGCGTCGGGGCGGGCTTCACCCAGGGCATGCCGATCGGCACCAGCGGATCACGCACGGCGGTCAACGACTCGATGCGGGCGACCAGCCAGGTCAGCGGCCTGGTCAGCTTCGGGGCGATCGGGCTGATCCTGCTGCTGCTCACGGAACCGATCCAGTACCTACCCACCGCGATCCTGGGCGCGGTGATCGTATTCGCGTCGTTGAAGCTCATCGAGCCCCAGCAGTGGCGAGGTCTGGCCCACAGCAGCCGCGTCGAGGTCGGGATCTCGGCGGTCACCGCCGTGGTCGTGGTCGGCATCGGGGTGCTGCCCGCCATCGTGGTCGCGGTGGTGCTCTCCATCATCGACGTCGTTCGCCGAGCGGCCACTCCCGGTGACGCAGTCCTGGGCTGCTCCCGGTCAAGTGGGTTTACCGATCAGCGGTACGCCGACGTGGACACCCACCCCGGGGCCAGGGTCACCCCGGGGGTGGTCGTGTACCGGATCCAGGAACGGCTGTTCTTCGCGAACGCCCACTTCTTCAAGCGTCGGGTGTGGGCAGCGGTGGACGGCGCACCCAAGCCGGTGAGGCATCTCGTGCTCGACGCCGCCATGATCAGTGGGATCGACGCGAGCGCGGTCGAAGCCGTCCGGGAGGTGCAGGCGGGACTGCACAGCCGCAACATCGTCCTGGAGGTGGCCCGTGCGACCGATGAGCTGCGCGAGCAGTTCGCCCAGACCGGCCTCACCGAGCTGATCGGTCCTGAGCCACTTCCCGCAACCGTCGCGGCGGCGGTCGTAGCCTGCGTCGTGGGTCCGCCTGCTCCGAAGGGGCCCCACAGCGATCAGGCGGACCCAGACGGGTCGCCGACGGGCTGAGGCGGGCGGTTCACGTCAGCGGGTTCAGGCGGTTGGTGTGGGTGGATCGCGGTATGGACTCGGCGCCTCCGCGCGTGGCCGCCGCCCTGCTTCCGCTCAGGTGTTCGCGGAGGCGTCGGCGCGGAAGGCCTGCAGGGCGTCGATGACCGTGGGGAAGATGTGGGCGCTGTCGATGTCCTCGAGGGTGCCGTAGGCCTTCAGCGTGGCCAGCAGGCCGGGGTCGACGCCGGCCAGTGCGAGCACCCGGCCGTTAGCGTGCACGGACTTGACCAGACCGGCGAGGTTGAGCCCGGCGGAGTAGTCGACGTCGGTCATGGCTGAGCAGTCGAGGACCAGCCAGCGCACCTTGGCGGGTGCAGCGGCCAGGAGTCGTTGGACGTCGTCGACGAAGAGGCTGCCGTTGGCGTAGAAGAGCGGGGCGTCGAATCGGAAGACCAGCAGCCCGGGGAGGCTCTGGGCCCCTGGCTCGGCAGGCTCGTAGGTCGGTTCGCCCGCCTGGTCCACCCCGACGAGGAAGTCCTTGGGTGTGTACGCCCGGCGCACCAGTTCGATGATCGACAGGACGACTGCCAGCACGATGCCCTGCTCGACGCCCCACCCGAACACGACCATCGCGGTCACGCAGGCGATGACGAACTCGCTGACTCGGGCCGCCCGGATCCTCTTCAAGCCCAGGACGTCGACCAGGCCGAGACCGATGAGGAAGACGATCGCGGCCAGCACGGCCGTGGGCATGTTCGTGAGGTACCCCGTGAGGAAGAGCACGACCACCAGGACCACGAGCGACATGGTGATGTTGGCGAGCTGGGTGCGGCCGTGCTGCTCGTCGAGGATCTCGGTCTTGGTCGGGCTGCCGTTGACGACGAAGGTCCCGCTGAGGCCGGCAGCGATGTTGGCACCGCTTAGCCCGACGATGTCGCGGTTCACGTCGACGCGTTGCTCGTGCTTCATGGCGAAGCTGCGGGAGGTCGCGGCGCTCTGCGCGATGATCAGCACGAAGCACGAGACCGCGATCCCCGCCACGGCGGGCACGTCGCTCCACGTGATGCCCTGCGGCAGGCCGATGGGCGGGAAGCCGCCTTGGACCGGACCGATGACGGCAACCCCGTTGGCGCTGGAGTCCAACGCGTTGGACACGACGATCGACAGGACCACCGCGAGGACCGCACCGGGCACCTTGGGCGCGAAGCGCTTGCAGCCGAGGATGATGATCAGCGTGCCTGCGGCGTAGGCGAGGGTCGGGCCGTTGGCGTCGACAGCATGGGTGATCGTGTACCACTGCTGCTGGAACCAGGTGCCCGTCCCCTTGTGGATGCCGAGCATGTCGGGGATCTGCCCGGTGAGGACCTGGATGCCCACGCCGGTGAGGAAGCCGATCAGCACCGATGCGCTCAGGAAGTCGCCCAGGAAGCCGAGCTTGAGCAGCCGTGCCAGGATCAACAGTCCACCGCCGACCAGCGCCACCAGGCTCGCCCAGGCCAGCCACTCGGCGGAGTTCGGTGTGAGCCCGGCGATCCCGAGCCCGGCCAGTCCAGCGGCCATGATCGCGGCCGTGGCGGAGTCCGCGCCAACCACGAGCAGCCGCGACGAGCCGAGCAGGGCGAAGGCGATGGTCGGGAAGATGATCGTATAGAGACCGGTGACCACCGGCGTCTGCGCGATCGTGGTGTACCCCATGGTCTCCGGGATCGCCACCGCTGCCAGGGTGACACCTGCAACGAGGTCGCCTGTCAGCCACCCGGGTTCATAGCCGCGCAACGACTTCGGAGTCAGCTTCGCAAGAACCGACATCGAACCTCTTCATCACCTAGTGACCGGGGCAAACCAGCCGGGTCAGGACGCGAGGGCCTTGGCCTTCAGCTGGTCGAACTCGGCCTGGGAGATAGCACCAGAGTCCAGCAGACCCTTGGCGCTGGCGATCTGACCGGCGACCGACGCGCCACCCTGGCTGGCGACGACCCCCTGGGCGTCCTGGACCTGTGCCTTCTGCAGCTCCTGGCGGGACTCGATGGCGCGCTGGGTCATGCCGCCGCCCCGGGCGATGAGGTAGATCAGCATGCCCAGGATCGGCACGACAATGATGAGGAGGATCCAGAAGGTCTTGGACCAACCGCCCAGGTCGCGGCTGCGGAACAAGTCGGAGAAAATCCAGAACAGGCACATGAGGTAGGCGAAGAAGATGAAGAATTCGAACATTGCCAGCAGGAACGAACCGTTGTTGTCGAACACTTGGGGACTCCCGCGCCTGCGCCGCTTCTGGGCGCTCGTGGTGGACGCGTCCACTCAAGCGTTACCCCGAGCGGCCCACATCCCCCCTGACGGGTGAATCCCGCTCACTGACTCGGAAGACCCCCTCAAGCCCAGCGGTGGCACTGTCGACGTCGAGCCCGGCCCGCACTACCTCTGCCCCGGCTACCTCGAGTTCTTCCGCCACGTCGACCGCCCCACGCGCCACAGGACGTCGCACCTTCGCCCGGGGGCCACGCCCTGGAGATCATGACCTGGTACGCCCGACTCGATGCGCGAGACCGCCCCGGGCGGCAGAGCCGTAGGGGGCGTCGCATCGTCAAACGGCGGCCGCGATCGCGGCCAGGTAGTCACCGGTGCCGCCCCTGTCGTGCACCATTCGGGCGTGCTCGACCACCGCGGCCCGCTTGTCCGGCCGCGGTCCGCACCTGGGCGCGCGGGCGGGGTCTGGCGAAAGCTGGGCGTCGGGCACGTCGTCGACCGGCTCCGCCCTGATCGGAAGCGCGGTCCACACGGAATGCATCCAACCCGTCGACTATGTGCCGGCTCGACTGCGCCTTGTCCGCGGCCTGTCGCGAGGCCCCCGGCATCGTCGATGGCGCGTGGTGGCCGCGATCCTCAGATCCCACGAAGGAGGCGCCGGCCCTTCTGGCGGCCGTGGACGCAACGCGCGAGGACCAGGCCCATCCACCTGACCTGTGACCCGAGGATTTGCCAGCCTCACCGGACGCGGCCGCGGCGACCGGACCTTACGCTGCGCCAATGACCGCCTCGACACCGATAACGCCACGATTACGGCACCCCGCTGGGCGACCTTGCCGGCCCCGAGGGTGCGCCTTGACTGGGTAGGTACGCACCACCTCACGAAAGGCACCACCCATGAACCGCCATTCGCGCGGCGCCTGCTTCGGGCGGCGACCCTCGCCCTTGCCATGGGAACCGCGTCCGCGGGGATTGCGAGCGCCGACTCACCATGCTGACAGCAGGCCCGACGGTCACGTCTACGAGACGACAAACGCGAGCAGTGGTAAGGCGATCCAAGTGTTCGACCGAGCTGCCGACGGTCGGTTGACAGTCGGCGAGACGGTCCCCATCGAGGGCCAAGGCACCGGCTCGTCGCTGCACTCACAGGGCGGACTCGTCCGCGACGGCTCGCTGCTCTTTGCCGTCAACGCCTGCTCGGTGCACGGTCTCCGCACCGAAGATGATCGACGCATGGCCTCGAGCTGCGCGACACGATCTTCAGCGAAGGATGTGATGCCGGTCAGCGTCACGACCTCGGACGGGCTCGGAAACGTCGTCAACCAGGGCAGCGACACCATCGCCGGATTCCGGGACACCGTGTCCGGCCGACAGCCTGCCGCACTCCACCCGCCCCCTCATTTCAACCCCGCGGGCGGCAGCACCGACGCGGCGCAGAATCTCCTTCACTCCGACGGGTCGACGCTGCTTGTCACCGAGAAGGCGAGCAAACACTCATCGACACGTTCGCCGGCAGCGGCGGCTACGCGCAGCACGCGGCCAGCATCCGTCAACAGGGACGACGCCGATACGGCTTCGACTTCGACAGGCGTGGCCACGGTGTGGTATCCGAAGCGACCACCGGATCAGCGTCCTCCTTCGACGTCGGCCGGCGCGAGCTCAGCGTCGTCTCAACGGCGGTGAGCGACACCCGGGCTGGCGCCTGCTTGCTGGTCACACCGCCCCGCGGCTATACGACGTCGTCAACGTGCGGATGGGCGGGGTCGTCTCGTCGTGGTCGGTCGGACGCGACGGCTCCGGGAGAAGACCCGGGCGGCTGCGCTCCCGAGAAGCTCCCAGCCCGCCGTCTTTCGATGTCATGACGGGCATAGAGCAGGTCAAAGCTGAAGGCGATGATCAGCAATGAGATCAACACGCTGATGGCGGCGAGCACGAGAGTCGGCGTCGTCGACGACTCCTCCACCAGCACTCGAAGCATCGACGCGAACGCACCTACCGCGATCACAACCTCCCATGCCTGACCTGCGCCAACGGCGAGTACCCACCGCCTGAGCGGTGCCCGGGCCAGCGGACTGGCTCGGACCGGGCGCACGAGCTCGTGGCGGTCACACCCGGAGAACGCAGGCATGCCAAGGACAAGGTAGGTGATGGCAAAGGCGTTCCAGGCAGTCAACTGCAGGCCTGGGCCGATCTCAATGCCGAACTCGCCGTCGGAGTCGGTCTGCACGGCAACAAGGCCGAGGATCAACAGCACCAGCACGAACGTCGCTGACCACGGTGCCCCGACGGCAACTGACATCCACAACCGAAAGACATCCGAGCACCCGCGCGGGACCTCGGGGTGGGTTGCCGCCTCGTTCATGGTGCCGGGACCACCTCAGGACCAGTCGGTCAAGGTTCGCTGGCGCGGCGTCACATCCAAAGGCTATGACGAGGCGGTAGACAATGAGTCCTGGCCACCGCCGGAGCCGGGACAGACTGCTTCGACTCCGGCCACGGAGCGCCGTCGAGGAGCCAACAATGTCGATCGCTGGACACGAACCCCGAGCAAACCGGCCAGTACCGTTCCGTCGTCGACCGATTCGACGCCTGGCTGTGGCCATGGTGTCGCCCGACAGCTACGGGCTGGTCTTGCTGCTGATCCTGTGCACCTACGGGTTCTCGGTCACCGCCTACGGCAGATGGGCAAGCTCAGTCGTCGTTGCCGTGCAGGTCGCCGCCGTCTGGGTGGTCCTTCGCGTTTCCGAGGCATCCCGCTCGGTCCGTGGCGCCGCAGGGGCGTTCCTCTTGCTCTCTGTCGCGGTCGGGGTGCTCAACGTCTTCGTCAATGACCGGGACTGGGCCGAGGGGTTCATTCTGCTCGTGAGCGCCGTCCTCTATGTGATTGCCCCGATTTCGATCATGCGCCACCTCATGGTCCGTCGAGAGGTCGACGCGAAGACCGTGGTCGGGGCCGTCGATGCCTACCTTCTCGTCGGAATGATGTTCGCATTCCTGTACCGCCTCCTCGGAGTCAGCCAGACGGCACCGCTGTTCGGCCCGGGTGTAGCCCAGGGTCTCCCGCAGGACTTGTTCTTCTCGTTCACGACGTTGACGACGACCGGATATGGAAACCTGGTGCCCGCGGGCAACCCCGGGCAGAGCTTCGCGGTTGTCGAGATGCTGATCGGGCAGCTGTTCCTGGTCACCGTGCTGGCCAAGGCGGTGGGCGCGTATCGCAGGAACGGCCAGTCGGGGGCGGCCGCGTCGAGCAAGTCTGCCGAGGGACCCGTGGAGTGAGAAGGGGAGATGCCTG
>CAVYKM010000037.1:0-33947 GCA_963769085.1 uncultured Actinomycetota bacterium
GCGGCGCGTCCTACTGCGCAGACCCCCCGTCGACCGGCAGTATCGCACCGGTGATGAACGACGCCTCATCGGAGGCAAGGAACAAGATCGCGTTCGCGACCTCCGCCGGTTCGCCGAGACGTCCCATCGGGTGCGCTGCCGTCACCGTCGACAGGTACTCCGCGCCACCTGGCTCCGCGGCCAACTGGCTGACCCGTTCGGTGTTGATCGTCCCAGGGAGCGACCGCGTTGACGCGGATTCCGTGATCGGCCCATTCGATCGCGAGGTGCTTGGTCAGCCCGGACGCGACGAACTTGGCGGGCCCGTACGTCGCTTGGCCACGCTGACCTGCCATTCCGGAGATCGACGACAGGCAAACAATCGATACCGCCACCGGTGATCAGCATCTGCTCAATCGCGTACTTACAGGTCAAGAACATGCCCCGCCCGTCGATCGCCATAACACGGTCCCAATCCTCCGGCGTGGCCTGGACGATGGATGCCAACGGGATGACCCCGGCGTTGGCGACCGCGATGTCGATGCGCCCGAACCGGTCGACCGCTGCGCCGACGGCGCGCCGTGCGTCCTCTGGCCGCGCACACATCCGCGGTCACCAGGACGACGTCCTGGCTTGCTGGGAGCGATCCGCGCAGCACGTCCAGTCCCTCGGTGTTGACATCCGCCCAGACCAGCCGGGCCCCCTCACGGGCGAACAGCTCCGCCGTTGCCCGACCTATTCCCGCGGCGGCCCCGGTGATGACCGCGCTCCTTGACCGCGAAGCCGCGCGGAGGAACCACCTGTGGCCAACTGCACCTCTACCCCTCCATTCGCGACCTCTCGCAGGCGAGGCGTCGTGTCGCACAGCCCTAGCTCGACCGGCCGCCGCAGTTGAGACCGATGAGGTCAATTGTCCGCGCCGGACCCCCTGGCTGCGTCCAGCCCTGTGCCCTTCACTTCCTCGCCTCCGTGCCGCTGCCCGACGTCGATGCGGCAGTGGCCGAGGCGGTCGAGCGACCGGCTCTGCACCCTCGACATGGTCAACCATGCTCTGGCTCCCGATCGCCCACCGGGGCTGGCCGCCACCCGCGAGCTCCTCATATCGACGCCTGGTCGGCAGGGAGGCCGAGGTGCTCCTGGACGCACTGACATGTCGCGCTGACGTACCCTGTCGCCGACCCGCCGCAGGGTCCACAGTGGTCCTCGTGAGCTGGCACTGACGCCGGCGCAGCGAGACCCAGGAGGGTGTGACATGGCCAAGTATGCCGTCTTCTTCCGGTTTACAAGCGCGGCTGTCAAGGGGCTGATGGACCGTCCCAGTGACCGCGCCGCTGTCGTGGCCAAGCTGTGTGAGTCCGCGGGCGGACGTATGGAGTCCTACTACCTGATGTTCGGTGCATGGGATGGGTTCGTCGTCGTGGACGTGCCGGACTCCCGGAGTGTTGCCGCCATAAGCCTCGCGGTTACCAGCAGCGGAGCCTTCACCGCGCTGGAGACACACGAGCTGATCGAGGCCGGTGACATAGCCGCGACTCTGCAGAAGGCGTGCGCGTTGACCTACACGCCGCCCGGAAGCTAGCTCCCTGGGCGGGCTGACAAAGCCCCCCTCATGTCAGGAGGCCAGCTTCTTGAGGGTGACGGGGCCCTGTTCGGACATCTCGGCGACCTGCGCGAGGAACAGCTCGGCGCAGGCGAGCGCGTCCGCGAGGGCGTCGTGGGCCTTGTAGACGGGTAAGCCGTAGCGGCGCCGAGCCGACCAGAGCCGCAGGGTGCCCGGCGGCGCCTCGCCGTGCCAACCGCCGACGATGAGCCGGCGCTGCAGCTCGAGCGTGTCGATGCGCGCGCACGGCATACCGGCGCCGAACTCGCGCTCGCACGCGGCCGAGAGAAACCCCTCCTCGATGTCGGTGAAGTGCGAGAGCAGGACCCGTCCCCGCAGGGCGGCCAGCACCTCGGTCAAGGCGTGCTTCATCGAGACCCCAGCAGCCAGGGTGTCGTCGGTGATGCCGTGGATCGCCGCACTCGGGCCGACCTCGGCACTGCCACGGACCACGAACCGGCGTGCGCCGCTGAGGTCCACCGTGCGCCCCTCCACCGGGACGTAGCCGATGCTGAGCAGGGTGTCGCGTCGCGGGTCCATCCCGGTCGTCTCCAGGTCAACGGCCAGCAGCGCCAGCTCCTCGACGGGCGTATCCGGGTCGGGCAACGGCCAGCCGAGGTAGTCGTACAGAGGGCCGGGCGCTACCGTGCGCAGCAGCTTTCGACGGCGAACGTCAGGGTTCGGTCGGCGCCAGAACATCGGCTCAGGAGATGTAGGTCATCGGGTAGGTGTGGGCCACGGCGGCCTGGGCGGAGCGGACGATGGCAAACGCCGCGCGCAAGTGGCGCTTGTCGAAGCTGTTGAGGTCGCCGGGGGCGACGAAGTTGTCAGGGTGCAGACCGGCGCGCACCTGCTCGGCCTGGTGCTTGAGCCGGATGTAGGAGATGAACTCGAAGGCGTCGCGCAGGTTCTCGCCGCGCTCCTCGCTCAGCAAGCCCCCGGCCACGGCGGCGGCGATCCGGGCCTGCGTGTTGACCTCGGGTGAGCCGATGGACAGGGCCAGCACCCGCGCCAGCTCGACGACGGCACCGACCCCGCCGCGCTTGATGTCCAGGTGGTCCTTGTGCTGCCCGTACCGCTCCACGACGAGCCCCCGGAAGAAGCCCAACGGCGGCTCCTTCTCGACCGCCCGCTTGGCCAGATGGGCATGGAAGCGCTTGGCCGTCGGGGCATCCGCCAGGATCTGCTCCTGCAGCGCTGCGTAGAGCTGCAGGTCACCGTGGACCGGGCGCATGTCGAAGAAGATGCTGGCCCGCAGGATCGCGTCGGGCACCGGGTGGTTCATCCAGGTCCGGAACTCGCTTCGCCATCCTGCCAGCGGCTGGCGCCACCGTGGGTTGGTCGCCATGACCTCACCAGGGCACGGGGGGTAGCCGCACTGGACCAGCCCGTCGGTCACGTCGCGGG
Organism: uncultured Actinomycetota bacterium; assembly: GCA_963769085.1. Classification (GTDB taxonomy): domain Bacteria; phylum Actinomycetota; class Actinomycetes; order Actinomycetales; family Dermatophilaceae; genus Phosphoribacter. The sequence goes on from CAVYKM010000037.1 coordinate 2,987, forward strand.
CCAGGGCCTCGAAGTATGCCGCGTGCTCGGGTTGCACGTCGTCGGCGAGGATGAGCGCGTTGTCCTGGTCCGAGGCCAGGGCCTGCTCCAGGCGGGCCCGCGAGCCCAGGGACACCCAGCAGTACGAGACCGGCGGCGGGCCGAGCTGTTCCTCGGCCAGGGCGAGCAGGCGTCGTTCGACCGAGTCGCCGATGGCAGTGACAATCCGCCCGATGTTGTCGGCCGAGGCGTCCTGGGAGACCAGCGACTCGACGACCGATCCGAGCCGTTCGGTGACCTTCGCGATGCCCTCGACGTCCTTCTGCCGGCTGATGTCGCCGACGAAGTAGACCGGGTTGGCCTGCTCGATGCGCATGAGGTCGGTCGTCGTGACGATGCCGACCGGCTTGCCCCCCTCGAGAATGGGCAGGTGGTGGATGTTGCGTCCCACCATCTCCAGCAGGATCTCGAAGGCGAGCATGTCGGTGCCGCCGGTGACCGGGTACCGGGTCATGATCTCCGTGACCGGTCGCTGCGGGTCCAGCCCGGTCGCAAGCACCCGGCTGCGCAGGTCCCGGTCGGTGACGATGCCGGCGAGGCGCTCGCCGTCCATGACAAGCAACGCGGACTCGTTGCCTCGGGACATCGCCCGGGCGGCGTCCTGGATCGAGGCCCGGGTCGTCGTGGTGATGACCTCGCGGTTGAGCAGCTCCCGAGCCTGGGTCTTCAGGATGGCGGCTCCGGTCGTGGACAGCTGTTGCGTGCCGACCGCTCCGCGCATCCGGTGCGCCCGCTGCTCGTCGAAGAAGTGCTCGAAGTCGCGGTAGTCCCGGCGCAGCCGGAAGAACGTCTCGGCGTCCATGACGAGGGTGAGGGTGTCCTCGATGGTCGTCACGACGAAGGTCGACGGGTTGGCTCCCAGCAGGCTGATCGAACCGAAGCACGTGCCGGCCTCGCCTCGGTCGACGAGGGTGCCGGTCTCGTCGAAGATGTCGACGGCCCCCGACCGCACGACGTAGAGGTGATGGTTCTCCCGGCCCTTGGCGATGATCGAGCTGCCCCGGCGGTAGTACTCCATCTTGAGCTCGCCGGGCAGTGCATCCAGCTCCCTGGGCGGCAGGGAGTCGAAGGGCGGCATGCTCGGCCAGGAAGTCGCGGATCTCCGAGAGCTCGACGTCGAGGGCCATGACTCATATCTTCAGGTATGCCGTGGGGTCCAGGCCGATCGCGTGCCCATCGTCACGGGCGGGAGAAACCGCAGACAGCGAGTGCGGTGAGGCGGGTCACCACGACGAGTGCTGGGGGCGCCCTTCGGCGAACCCGGCCGGGCTCTGGATGCCGACCAGAGCCCTCGCCGCGAGCTGCTCCAGCGTCGCGGCACCGGCATACGTGCATGCCGAGCGCACCCCGGCTGTGATGGAGTCGAGCAGGTCCTCGACCCCCGGCCGCTCCGGGTCAAGGTACATCCGGGCGGTGGAGATGCCCTCCTCGAAGAGCGCCTTGCGGGCCCGGTCGTATGCCGAGTCGGCCGCGGTGCGGGTGGCGACGGCTCGCGCGGACGCCATGCCGTAGGACTCCTTGTAGAGGCGCCCGTCGGGGTCGGCATGCAGGTCGCCTGGGGACTCGTGCGTGCCGGCGAACCACGAGCCGACCATGACGTTCGACGCGCCCGCGGCCAGGGCGAGCGCAACGTCTCGTGGATGGCGCACGCCCCCGTCGGCCCACACGTGGGCGCCCAGCGCTCGGGCCTGGGCCGCGCACTCGAGGACCGCGGAGAACTGCGGCCGGCCGACGCCGGTCATCATCCGGGTCGTGCACATCGCGCCCGGGCCCACGCCCACTTTGACGATGTCGGCCCCAGCCTCGACCAGGTCGCGCACGCCCTCTGGGGAGACGACGTTGCCGGCGACGAGAGGGACGTCGATTCCGGACGCGCGCACCGCCTGGAGCGCGTCGAGCATCCGCTGCTGGTGGCCGTGCGCGGTGTCGAGGACAAGGACGTCCACGCCCGCGGCGACCAGGGCCTTGGCCCGGCTTGCCACGTCACCGTTGACCCCGGTCGCGGCCCCGACTCGCAGCCGGCCCTCGGCGTCGGTGTTGGGACGGTAGAGGGTGGCCCGCAACGCCCCCACCCTCGTGAGGATGCCGACCAGTCGACCGCCGCCGTCGACGATGGGTGCCAGCCGGTGGTGGACCTCGCCCAGCCGGTCGAAGGCAGCTTCCGGGTCGACGCGGTGGTCGATCGTGGCAACTTCGCGGGTCATGACCCGTTCGACCTGGATGAAGCGATCCACGCCGAGCAGGTCGGCTTCGGTGACGATGCCGATCGGGCGGTTCCCGCGGTCGGTGACAACGGCGGCCCCGTGCGAGCGCTTGGGCAGCAGGCTGAGCGCATCCCCGACCGTTGCCGTCGGGGCGAGGGTGATTGCCGTGTCGTGCACGAGATGGCGTGACTTGACGAAGGTGACCAGGTCAGCGACGACCTCTCCCGGGGTGTCCTGCGGCACGATCGCCATGGCCCCGCGTCGCGCGACCGTCTCGGCCATGCGGCGCCCGCTCACCGCGGTCATGTTGGCGACGACGAGGGGGATGGTGTTTCCGGTCCCGTCGACAGTGCTGAGGTCGACATCCATCCGGCTGCTCACCGAGGTCCGCCGCGGCACCATGAACACGTCGTCGTAGCTCAGGTCGACGGTCGGTAGCAGGTCGTTGAGGAAGTCGCACCTACCGACCCTAGTGTCGGCGCTGCCTCGGGACGAGGACCTCCTCGTAGATGAGCAGCAGCCCGGCCGCGGCGGGGATGGCCACCAGGGCCCCGAGGATCCCAAGCAGGGTCCCCCCGACGAGCGCGGCGACGACCGTGACTGCCCCGGGGACCGAGACGGTGCGTTGCATGATCCGTGGGGCAACCAGGTAGTTCTCGGTCTGCTGGTAGATGATGAAGTAGACGATGGCGATGACCGCCTTCTTCGGGTCGTCGAAGAACGCGACGGTAGCGACGACGACGGCCCCCAGGGTCGCGCCCACCATGGGGATGAGCCCGAGCAGCCCCACCGCGACGGCCAGCACCGCGGCATACGGGATGCGGACGATCGACATCATGATGTACGAGCAGAAGGCGTTGACGGTGGCCACCACGACCTGGCCGATCGCGTAGTACCCGACGCGTCGCATGATCTCCTCGGACAGGGACATCACCCGGGTTCGCCGGGTGGCGGGAACCATGTCGTATGCCGCGTGCTTGAGCCGGGGGAGGGCGGTGAGGAAGTAGAGGGTGAGCACGAGGACGGTCAGCGTCGAGAAGATGCCGGAGGCGACCGCTCGGCCGACCCCGACCACGCCCCCGAACACCTGGGACATGAACTGGCTGTCGGTGATCCGGCGGTTGAACTCCTCCTGGACGTGCTGCAGGACCTGGTACTGGGCGTCCAGGTCCTGCACGGTGGGGTTTCGCAGCGCCTGGTCGAGGTAGGTGGGCGCGTTGCGTGCCAGCTCAGCGGCCTGTTGCGCCACCGGCGGCACGACGACGAACCCCAGCACCGCGAAGATGCCCAGCAGGAGCAGCAGCACGAGCGAGACCGAGAGGCCGCGTCCCACACCGCGCTGGACCAGTGCCTCGACAAGGGGGTCGAGGGCCAGGGTGAGGAAGAACGCCACGAGCAGCAGGGTGAACACCGTGTCCAGCGAGGCGACCGCCTGCCAGATGGTGTAGGCCGCGAGGACACCGAACCCACCCACCAGGCCGATGTAGAACGGCGAGCGTCGGTTGATCGGCTGACCGGCAGGGGCGTAGCGCCGGCCCCGCTTGCCGGCCACGGCGGGGCCTGCCGCCGCGGCGCTGTCGGTATGCCGGCCGGCGGGGCCGGACGGCATACCGACACCCGCAGGGCCCAGGCGGGGACGCTCATCCACCAGAGCGGGCGAGGCGGCCGGTTGGGCTGCCAGCACCGGGGCAGGACGTGGCCCGGCCTCGGGGTCGCCGCGCATTGCCTCGCGGCGGCGCCGCCGGAACTGCTCAACGAACTGCCAGGACGGCTTCCACATGCCGGACTACCTCCGACGCCAGCCTAGCCAGGGCGGCGCGCGGCATCCGCGTAGACGGACCCGCCGGCCCCCGACGTCGCGCGCTCGGGCGCAGGCTTGCTCAGACGTCGCGGAACCGGTTGATCTTGGGCAGCAGCTTCTCGCGCATCTCGGGGTTGGAGACCCCGAGGCCCTCCTCGGGCGCCAGGCACAGCACGCCCACCTTGCCCTGGTGCAGGTTCTGGTGCACGTCTGCGGCCGCCTGGCCGACGTCCTCCAGGACATACGCCTTGGACAGGGTCGGGTGGATGAGCCCGCGCTTGATGAGGCTGTTGGCTTCCCACGCCTCGCGGTAGTTGGCGAAGTGCGAGCTGATGATCCGCTTGAGGTTCATCCACAGGTAGCGGTTGTCGTACTCGTGCATGTACCCGGACGTCGAGGCGCAGGTGGTGATGGTGCCGCCCTTGCGGGTGACGAACACGCTGGCCCCGAAGGTCTCCCGGCCCGGGTGCTCGAAGACGATGTCGACGTCGGAGCCGCCGGTGAGCTCGCGGATGTCAGCGCCGAAGCGGCGCCACTCCTTGGGGTTCTGGGTCTGCTCGTCCTTCCAGAACTGGTACCCGCCGGCCTTGCGGTCCAGGATCAGCTCGGCGCCCATCCGGCGGCAGATCTCGGCCTTGTCCGGGCTGGACACGATGCAGACCGGCGTGCCGCCGCCAGCGAGCGCCATCTGGGTCGCGTAGGAGCCCAGACCACCCGACGCCCCCCAGATCAGGACCCGGTCGCCCAGCTTCATCGCCGCGCCGTTCTTGGAGATGAGCTGGCGGTATGCCGTGCTGTTCACCAGACCGGGACACGCGGCCTCCTCCCAGGACAGGTGGGCCGGCTTGGGCATGAGCTGGTTGGCCTTGACGATGGCCAGCTCGGCCAGGCCGCCGAAGTTCGTCTCGAAGCCCCAGATCCGCTGCTCGGGGTCCATCATCGTGTCGTTGTGGCCGTCGTGATGCTCCAGCTCGACCGACAGGCAGTGCGCGACGACTTCCTCGCCGGGCTTCCAGATGTGCACCCCAGGGCCGGTGCGCAGGACGACGCCCGACAGGTCGGAGCCGACGATGTGGTAGGGCTGGTCGTGCCGTTTGGCCCAGGGAGAGATCTTGGCGTAGCGCTCGAGGAAGCCGAAGGTCGGCAGCGGCTCGAAGATCGAGGTCCACACGGTGTTGTAGTTGACGGCGCTGGCCATGGAGGCGACGAGCGCTTCTCCCGGGGCCAGCTCGGGGACCGGGACGTCGTCCAGATGCAGCGACTTCTTCGGGTCCTTGTCCTTGGTGGCCAACCCGGAGAACATGTCGACCTCGTCCTTGTGGACCGTGACGGCGCGGTAGGACTCGGGCACCCCCATCCCGGCATACGTCGCCTCGCTGCGGTCACCGGCCAGGATGGCGTCGCGGATCTCGTGCATGCCAGACATGGCTCACCTCATCGTCGTTGGGCGCTACTGGCACCACCGTACCGACGCCCAGCGTGCCCCGACAGTCGAGCCGTCCGGTGAGCCTGCTCACCCGGCCCGGCGGCCACGTGACTCGCGCAGCGGGCGTTGGCCGGGACATCGCGGAAGCCTGCCTACGCTATGGCGTACACCGGCTTCCGCGATCCGCGCCGCGTCCCGCATGCTGGTCCCACCAACCCCACTGATCACGGCAGTTTCGCCTTGGTCCCCGAATTCCGAACTGAGCACCGGATCCCATGGTTGTTTCGGAGTTTCGTGATCGCTGTGGAACGGAAGGGGCCCATGTGACTGGGGTGGTTCGCGTGCTGGAAGAACACGAAGCTGACTAACCGTGCGTTGAAGGTCAACCGAGGGGCTCTATCGCACGCCGGCCTTACCTCCACCGAGGTGTCAGTGTCAGGTCACCCAAGGAAGGACAGGCGCACCCGGCGCATGGGGTTGTCGCCATTGGTGTCCACCAGGACGATGCTCTGCCAGGTGCCCAAGGCCGGCTGCCCGTCAGTGACGGGGACGGTAACCGACGGGGCGATGAAGGCGGGCAGCAGGTGGTCGCGGCCGTGGCCGAGCGAGCCGTGCCGGTGTCGGTAGACGTCCGCGGTGGGCAGCAGCCGCTCAACCGCCTGGGCAAGGTCGCCCTCACTGCCCGACCCGGTCTCCATGATCGCGACCCCCGCCGTGGCGTGCGGGACGAACACGTTGAGCAGCCCGTCGCCGCGTCCCCGGCAAAAGCGGGTCACCTCGGACGTGAGGTCGGTGACGAGGGTCGAGCCGCTGCGCACCTGCAGCTCGAAGGACTCCACGAGCCGACCGTACTGCAGGTCAGTGCGAAACTGCAGGTCAGTGCGACGCGGCCGCCGGCTCGACCAGCTCGACGAGCACCCCGCCGGCGTCCTTGGGGTGGATGAAGTTCACGCGGCTGTTGGATGTGCCGCGCTTGGGAGCGTCATAGAGCAGCCGGACGCCGCGCTCGCGCAGCGTCGTGCACACGTGGTCGATGTCGGTGACCCGGTAGGCCATCTGCTGGATGCCCGGCCCGGACTTGTCGAGGAACTTGCCGATCGTGCTGTCGGGGGAGAGCGGCGCCAGCAGCTGCACGCACGACGTCGAGTCGCCGACCGCCATCATGGCCTCGCGCACGCCTTGCTCGTCGTTGACCTCCTCGTGCAGCAGGCGCATCCCATAGGTGTCCCGGTAGAAGGCGATGGCCTCGTCGAGATCCGGGACCGCGATCCCGACGTGGTCGATGTGGGTGAACAGGTCGCTGGCCATGGACCCACCATAGGACCGCGCCAACGACGGCGAGGCGGCCCAGCAGTGTGTCAGGGGCCACGATTGGCCCGCGCCCCTCGACTGAGCCTGGGGGCTAGAGTCAGCAGAGACCGTCAACGAAGCTGGAATCCCCTTGTGGAGGCTGTGTCATGAGCTCGAACACCGCTGTCATCGTCGCCGGGGCACGCACCGGCATGGGTCGCTTGCTGGGCTCGCTCAAGGACTTCTCGGCCACCGACCTGGGCGGCATCGCCATCAAAGGGGCGCTGGACAAGGCCGGCATCTCCGGCGAGCAGGTCGACTACGTCGTCATGGGGCACGTACTGCAGGCCGGGGGCGGGCAGATCACTGCGCGTCAGGCCGCGGCCAACGCCGGCATCCCCTTGAACGTCCCCGCACTGACCGTCAACAAGGTGTGCCTATCGGGCATCAACGCCATCATCCTGGCCGACCAGATGATCCGCCTCGGCGACGCCGACATCGTTGTGGCAGGGGGCATGGAGTCCATGACCAACGCGCCGCACCTGCTGGAGAAGAGCCGCGAGGGCTACAAGTACGGCACCGTGAAGATGCGCGACCACATGGACCTGGACGGCCTCTGGGACGCCTTCACCGACCAGCCGATGGGCGGGCTCACCGAGGGCGCCAACACCGGAGCGCGCGCGTTCACCCGAGCCGAGCAGGACGAGTTCTCGGCGCGCAGCCACCAGCTGGCCGCCAAGGCGTGGAAGGACGGGTTCTTCGACGACGAGGTCGTGCCGGTCCTGATCCCGCAGCGCAAGGGCGACCCGATCGAGTACAAGGCCGACGAGGGTATCCGCGCCGCAACGACGGCCGAGTCGCTTGCCGGGCTGCGTCCAGCGTTCGCCAAGGACGGCGTCATCACCGCTGGCAGCGCCTCGCAGATCTCCGACGGCGCCGCCGCCGTCGTCGTCATGAGCAAGGCCAAGGCGCAGGAGCTGGGCCTGCCGTGGCTCGCCGAGATCGGCGCCCACGGCATGGTGGCCGGACCCGACTCCAGCCTGCAGTCCCAGCCGGCCGGCGCGATCGCGAGCGCCTGCGAACGCGAGGGCATCACGCCGGCCGACCTGGACCTGCTCGAGATCAACGAGGCCTTCGCCGCCGTCGGCCTGGCTTCGACCAAGGAGCTGGGGGTCGACCCGGAGAAGGTCAATGTCAACGGCGGAGCCCTCGCCATGGGCCACCCGATCGGGATGTCCGGGGCCCGGATCGTGCTGCACCTCGCCCTCGAGCTGGCGCGGCGCGGCGGCGGGGTCGGTGCCGCGGGCCTCTGCGGCGGCGGCGGGCAGGGCGACGCACTCGTCGTGCGGGTTCCCAAGGCCTGATCGGCGGTATGCCGTCCCGCCCAGTCGACGTGCCGGCCCTGGTCGACTCGGCCAGGGCCGGCTCTCCGCGCGCCGTCGCCCGCCTCATCTCCCTCGTCGAGGACGCCCACCCGGCGCTGCGGCAGGTGATGGCGGCGCTGGCGCCGCATGCCCACCATGCCCACATCATCGGGCTGACCGGTTCGCCGGGCGTCGGCAAGTCCACGTCGACGAGCGCCCTCGTCACGGCATACCGGGCCCGGGGCAAGCGGGTCGGGATTCTCGCCGTGGACCCGTCCTCGCCGTTCTCCGGGGGGGCGCTGCTCGGTGACCGGGTGCGCATGCAGGAGCACGCGCTTGACCCTGAGGTGTACATCCGGTCGATGGCTTCTCGGGGGCACCTGGGCGGGTTGTCCTGGACGACCCCGCAGGCGATCCGTGTGCTCGACGCCGCCGGGTGCGACGTGATCCTCGTCGAGACAGTCGGTGTGGGCCAGTCCGAGGTGGAGGTCGCCGGCCTCGCGGACACCACGGTCGTCCTGCTCGCGCCGGGGATGGGTGACGGGATCCAGGCCGCCAAGGCAGGCATCCTCGAGATCGGCGACGTCTTCGTCGTCAACAAGGCCGACCGTGACGGCGCCGACGCCACGGTGCGCGACCTGCGGCACATGATCTCCCTGGCCGACCGCACCGAGCCGGGGCTGTGGCGACCCCCCGTGGTGAAGACCGTGGCCTCCCGGGAGGAAGGCGTGGCTGAGCTCGTGGCCGCCCTGGACAAGCACCACGACTGGCTGGAGCGCACCGGCGTTCGCCAGGACCGTCGGGTGCGCCGCGCAGCGGACGAGATCGAAGCGATCGCGGTCGCCACCCTGCGAACCCGCATGGGAAACCTGCGCTACGGACATGGCCTGGCCGACCACGCGGAAGCGGTTGTCGCGGGGGTCATCGACCCGTTCGCCGCGGCCGATGACATCGTCGCCAACATCGCCTGACCGCCAAGAGTGCCCGAATATACCTGGTATTGCCCGCGGTTATTTCTCTTCCACTCAAACGGGCAGATATAAAAGTAGCGAGCGTGTTTGGCTGCCCGAGCGGGCGGGATGGCGGCGAAAGCTCACATCCACGACGTCGGGGCAAGCCGCAGCCGAACGCCGGCCCTCCCTCGGGAGGGGCCAGGCCGTCACCCGTTGTGGTGACTGTGTCACCCAGTGGGGTGACCCCTCAGCACTCGTGGCGCCGACCGTGACCCGGACGGCGCCACGAGTTTTCCAGGGTTGGCTGGCAGGATAAGAGCGGCCCAGCAACCTGCACTGGGCCGCGACGGACCGGCATACCGGCTGGTCCCCGACAGGGAGAGCCATGCAGATCTGGCCCGGACACCCTTACCCCCTCGGCGCGACGTACGACGGCAGCGGGGTCAACTTCGCCATCTTCTCCGAGATCGCCCAGCGGGTGCAGCTGTGCCTCATCGACGACGACGGCAGCGAGACCCGCGTCGAGATGCCCGAGCACGACGCGTTCGTGTGGCACGTCTACCTGCCCACCGTGCAGCCCGGGCAACGCTACGGCTACCGGGTCCACGGCCCGTACGACCCGTCCCGGGGCCGGCGGTGCAACCCGTCCAAGCTGCTCCTTGACCCGTACGCGAAGGCCATCGACGGCGAGATGACCTACCACCACTCGCTGTTCTCCTACGACCTGTATGACCCCAACGGCGGGCTCTCTCCCGAGATGCGCTCGGAGGACAGCCTCGGCAACACGTTGCTCTCGGTCGTCACCAACCCGTTCTTCGACTGGGGCAGGGACCGCGCTCCCGGACATGAGTACCACCAGAGCGTCATCTACGAGGCTCATATCAAGGGCCTCACGATGCGCCACCCTGACGTCCCGGAGCCGATTCGGGGCACGTATTCCGGCATCGCGCACCCCGCGACGATCGCGCACCTGCGAGACCTCGGGGTGACGGCCCTGGAGCTCATGCCGGTCCATCAGTTCGTCAACGACTTCCACCTGCAGGAGCGGGGCCTTCGCAACTACTGGGGATACAACACGATCGGCTTCTTCGCCCCGCACAACGCGTACGCAGCGCAGGGTACCCGTGGCCAGCAGGTGCTCGAGTTCAAGGCGATGGTCAAGGCGCTGCACGAGGCCAACATCGAGGTCATCCTCGACGTTGTGTACAACCACACCGCAGAGGGCAACCACATGGGCCCCACGCTCGCCTTCCGCGGCATCGACAACCAGGCCTACTACCGGCTGGTCCGCGAGGACCCGGCGCACTACTACGACACCACCGGCACCGGCAACTCGCTGCTCATGCGCCACCCCCACGTCCTGCAGCTGATCATGGACTCGCTGCGCTACTGGGTGCTGGACATGCATGTCGACGGGTTCCGCTTCGACCTGGCTGCCACCTTGGCCCGGCAGTTCCACGAGGTCGACAAGCTGTCGGCGTTCTTCGACCTCATCCAGCAGGACCCGGTTGTCAGCCGGGCCAAGCTCATCGCCGAGCCATGGGACCTCGGCGACGGTGGCTACCAAGTCGGCGGGTTCCCACCGTTGTGGACCGAGTGGAACGGCAAGTTCCGCGACACCGTGCGCGACTTCTGGCGCGGTGAAGGCGCCACCCTCGGTGAGTTCGCCTCTCGTCTCACCGGCTCGTCGGACCTGTACGAACACTCGGGCCGCCGGCCGATCGCGTCGGTCAACTTCGTGGTCGCGCACGACGGGTTCACCTTGCGGGACCTGGTCAGCTACAACGAGAAGCACAACGAGGCGAACCTGGAGGACAACCGCGACGGCGAGGACTACAACCGTTCGTGGAACTGCGGCGTCGAGGGACCGACCGACGACCCCGAGGTCAACCGGCTACGGATGCGCCAGCAGCGCAACTTCATCGCCACCGTGCTGCTGGCGCAGGGTGTTCCCATGATCGCGCACGGCGACGAGCTGGGCCGCACCCAGCAAGGCAACAACAACGCCTACTGCCAGGACAACGAGATCACGTGGGTGGACTGGGATTTGGACCCGCAGGAGAAGGACCTGCTCGCCTTCACCAGCCGGGTGGTCTCCCTGCGCCAGAACCACCCCGTCTTCCGCCGTCGCCGCTTCTTCGCGGGACGGGCCAGCCACGGCGGCGAGAGCGACGTCGGCGACATCGGGTGGTTCATGCCCGGCGGCGAGCACATGGACGAGGAGGCCTGGGTCAGCGGCCACGCCAAGACGCTCATGGTGTTCCTCAACGGGCGGGCCATCCGCGAGATGGACGAGCGAGGCGGCCGCGTGGTCGACGACTCGTTCCTCATCCTGTTCAACGCCCACGACGCGCCGATCACGTTCACCCTCCCCGACGAGACATACGGGACGACCTGGTTCATCGAGGTCGACACTGCGGCCCACCAGCCGGCCCCCGTGTCGACGGCCGCCGGAGCGGTCACTGACCCGTTCGCGGCCGCAAGCGGCGCTGCGGAGTCGTCGGCGGTGATCGTCTCGGGGGAGCAGGTCGAGCTGCCGGCACGCAGCATGCTCGTCCTGCGCTGCCCCAAGGGGGAGACGGGGTGAGCGACTCGGCGTCGGTGCCGACGTCCACCTACCGGCTGCAGCTTCGAGCGGAGTTCGGGTTCGCCGACGCGGCAGACCAGGTGGACTACCTGCGCGACCTCGGCGTCAGCCACGTCTACCTCTCACCCATCCTGGCCGCGGCGCCGGGCTCCGCGCACGGGTACGACGTGGTCGACCACTCCGCGCTTTCTCCGGACGCCGGGGGGCGAGCAGCGTTCGACGCGTTGGTCGCCCGCCTTCGCGAGCACGGGTTGGGCGCCGTGGCCGACGTCGTCCCCAACCACATGTCCCTGCCGGCACCGGCATACCTCAACGAGCCAGTGTGGGAGCTGCTGCGGGACGGACGGGACAGCCGCTTCGCGAGCTGGTTCGACATCGACTGGGAGGCTGGTGAGGACACCATCCTCATGCCGGTGCTGGGCGAGCCGCTGGAGAACGTGCTCGCGGCGGGACAGCTCGTGCTGGACAGGAACGCGGGCCGCGGCGGCGACGAGACCGTGCTGCGCTACTACGAGCACGAGTTCCCGGTGCGGCCCGGCACCGAAGGTATGCCGTTGGGCGAGCTCGTCGCGCGGCAGTGGTACCGCCTCGCGTACTGGAAGGCCGCCGACCTCAACCTCAACTACCGCCGGTTCTTCGATGTCAAGACCCTCGTGGCCGTTCGGGTCGAGCGCCCGGAGGTGTTCGAGGCGACCCACCGGCTGCTGTTCGAGCTGCTGGCCTCCGGTGACCTGAACGGGCTGCGGATCGACCACCCCGACGGGCTGGCCGACCCGCGAGGGTACCTGCGCATGCTCTGCGATGCCACCGGCGGCGCGTGGGTGGTTGTGGAGAAGATCCTCGAGGGCCACGAGCACCTGCCCAGTGACTGGCCGGTGGCCGGCACGACTGGGTACGACGCGTTGAAGCGGGTCGGCGGGGTCTTCGTCGACCCCACGGGCGCCGAGCCTCTGCTGGCCCTGCTGGCCGTCTTCACCGGCCGGGTCGTCACTCCCGACGAGGTGGCCTTGGAGGCCAAGATGCAGGTGGGCCTTCGGGTGCAGGCCGCGGAGGTCCAGCGCCTGGTTCGGCTGCTGGTGACTGCGGTCGAGGGTCTCGACCTCGTCCCGGACCCGCGTCCGGAGACGCTGCGGCGGGCCGTCTCGGCACTGCTCGTCTCGATGGACCGTTATCGCGCCTACGTGTACCCCGGCGAGCCGCTCAGCGCCGAGGCCGTCGCGGTGCTGCACCAGGCTGCCGACCGTGCTCGGGCGCTCATCGCGGCCAGCGACCACCCGGCGCTCGAGATCGTGCGAGACCTGGCACTGGACCGGTATGCCGGCGACGCCAGCGGTGGCGCCGAGGCGGCACGGGTCGAGTTCGTCACCCGCTTCCAGCAGACCTGCGGTCCGATCATGGCCAAGGGCATCGAGGACACCGCGTTCTACCGCTGGTTCCACCTCACCGCCCTCAACGAGGTGGGTGGCAACCCGGGAGAGTTCGGCATGACGCCCGACGAGCTGCACGAGTTCGCGCAGCGCCAGCTGGCGGACTGGCCCGGCTCGATGACGACCCTCACCACGCACGACACCAAACGCTCCGAGGACACCAGAGCCAGGCTGGCGCCGATCAGCGAGCTGCCCATCGACTGGTCGGCGTGGATGAACCGGGCGCTTGAGCTGGCCGGGCCGCACCGCCCGGAGAGGCTGGATTCCCCCACCGAGTACCTGCTGTGGCAGACCCTCGTCGGCACCTGGCCGATCACCGGTGAGCGACTCAAGACCTACGCGCTCAAGGCGATCCGGGAGGCGTGTGTCCACACGTCATGGGTCGACCCAGACGCCGAGCTACGAGCAGGCCGTCCACGCGTTCATCGACTGGGCCCTCGGCGAGCCCGCCGTGGCACAGCACGTCGAGTCGTGGGTCGAGCGCACCAGCCCACACGTGCGCGCCGTCACCCTGGGGCAGAAGCTGCTCCAGCTGGTGCTGCCCGGCGTTCCCGACGTCTACCAAGGAGCCGAGCTGGTCGAGCGAACGCTTGTCGACCCCGACAACCGCCAGCCCGTCGACTACGCCGAGCGCCGACGCCGTCTGGCCGCGCTCGACGCCGGAGCGGCGCCCGCGGACCTGTCCGACGAGAAGCTGCTCGTCACCTCACGCGCGCTCCGGTTGCGCCGCCAGCACCCGGACTGGTTCGGTGCCGGCTCGACCTATGAGCCGGTCGCCGCGACCTCTCCGCACGCTGTGGCCGTCGCCCGTGGGCGGCCGGGCCAGCTGGACGTCGTCGCCGTGGTGACCCGCCTGCATGAGGGGCTCGTCACGAGCGGCGGCTTCGCGCAGCACACGCTGGCTCTCCCTGACGGCACCTGGCGGGACGTGCTGGCCGGGTCGCAGCGGCACCCGGGTCCCGGGGCGCTGAGCCTGGCGCACCTGCTCGAGCACCGACCCGTCGCCCTGCTCGTACGAGAGGCGTGACATCCGTGCGCCTAAGAGTGTGGGCCCCCCACGCCCACGACGTGCGGGTCGTGCTGGGCGCGCCCGGTTCGGCGCGCTCGGAGCAGGCCATGGCTGCCGGCCCGGACGGTTGGTGGGGGCTCACCGTCGAGGACGGCGCGGCATACCCGGTCGACTACGCCTTCCGTGTCGACGGCGGGGACCCGACGCCTGACCCCCGCAGTGGCTGGCAGCCGTACGGCGTCCACGGTCCCAGCCGCACCGTCGACACGGGGGCCTTCGAGTGGACCGACGCCGGCTGGCCTGGGCCGCGCGGCGGAGCCGGGGTGCTCGGTGCGGTGCACTACGAGCTGCACGTGGGCACCTTCACCCCGGAAGGCACCCTCGACGCCGCCGTCGGTCGGCTCGGGCACCTGGTCGACCTCGGGGTCGACGTCGTCGGGCTCATGCCGGTGGCGGCGTTCCCCGGGCGCTGGGGCTGGGGGTACGACGGGGTTGCCCCGTATGCCGTCCACGACGGCTACGGGGGCCCGCACGCGCTCGCCCGGTTCGTCGACGCCGCCCACGCCAGCGGGCTCGGTGTCTCGTTGGACGTCGTCTACAACCACCTGGGCCCGGTCGGAAACTACCTGTCGCGGTTCGGGCCGTACTTCACCGACCGGCATACCACCCCGTGGGGACCAGGGGTGAACCTCGACGGCCCCGGGTGTGAGCAGGTGCGGGCGTGGATCATCGACAACGCGCTGCGCTGGCTGCGCGACTTCCATCTCGACGCGCTTCGCCTCGACGCGGTCCACGAGCTGATCGACGACTCACCCCGGCACGTGCTCGCCGAGCTGTCCGACTCGGTCGCGGCGCTGGCAACCCGCCTCGGCCGGCCGCTGGCCCTCATCGCAGAGAGCGACCTCAACGACGCGACGACGGTGACGCCGACGTCCGAGGGCGGTCTGGGCATGAGCTGCCAATGGGACGACGACGTCCACCATGCTCTGCACACGGCGCTCACCGGTGAGGCGCAGGGCTACTACGCCGACTTTGCGCAGGGCGGTGTCCTGGCCAAGACGCTCACCGAGGTCTTTCTTCATGACGGGCGGTTCTCCTCGTTTCGGGGGCGCCTCTGGGGGGCCGCAGTTGACCGCGCCCGGGTTGACGGGCGGCGCTTCCTCGCCTACCTGCAGACCCACGACCAGGTCGGGAACCGGGCGCTCGGCGACCGCATCAACCCCGCCCTGACGCCAGGGCAACAGGCCATCGGCGCCGCCGTGTACCTGCTGTCGGCCTTCACGCCGATGGTCTTCATGGGTGAGGAGTGGGCGGCGTCGACGCCCTGGCTGTTCTTCACCGACTTCGACGACGCCGACGGCATGGCCGCCTCGGTGCGTGAGGGCCGGCGCGCCGAGTTCGCGGAGCACGGTTGGGTCGCCGAGGAGATCCCCGACCCGCAGGACCCGGCCACCCGTGCCGCCAGCGTGCTGGACTGGTCCGAGGTCCACGTCGACGGGCATTCGCGGATGCTGGACTGGTACCGCGCACTCATCGCCTTGCGCCGGAGCGAGCCAGACCTGCACGACGGCCGTCTCGACCGGGTGCAGGTCGACGAGGACCCTCGAGCCGGGTGGTTCACCGTGCGCCGTGGCGCCATCCTGCTGGCGGTCAACTTCAGCGCGGAGCCCGCGCGCGTGCCCGCCGTGCTGCCGGCCGACGGCGAGGTCCTCCTGCATTGGGCCGAGGGGACGATCCGGTCGAGCGACAACGGTGTTCGCCTCGGCGGTCATGACGTGGCCGTGTTCCGGGCTGCCTCGCCGACCGTGTGACCAGAGCAACAGTGATGGCGTCGGCTGGCGCGGCAACACTGGGCATATGGGGACAATGCGCGGAGCAACCGGGGACCGGCTGGTCGTCACGCTCGAGGACGCGGCCAGTCGCTCCAGGGTGGCGTGGCTCGTGGGGATGCTGCTCATGCACCAGCAATGGCACTTCGTCGGTCTCGTGGACGGGAAGATGAAGTACGGCAGCCCGACGTTCGCGGCGCCCAAGAGCTGGGGGGTTCTGCCGATTGGCAAGACCGCGTGCCCGCAGCAGGAGTGGGCCCCGGCTATGGGCGAGGCGCTTGCGCAGCTGTGCGCCGAGATCAACGCCGACGGGTGGACCGAGGTCGGCTGCGGCGCGCAGCCCTGGGAGCACGTCTACCGCCGGGCCGGCTGACCGCCGGTTAAGAGAGGGTTCAGGCCACCACGAAGTAGCGCAGCCACAGGTAGGGCACGCATAGCAGCACGGTGACCGTGGCGACGACCACCCCGTACTTCGTGAACCCCCAGAACGAGATCGGGTAGCCGCTGCGCTTGGCGATGCCGGTGACCACGACGTTGGCGCTCGCCCCGACCGCCGTTGCGTTGCCACCCAGGTCGGCACCCAAGGCGAGCGCCCACCACAGCGACTGTTGCTGGGGTGGCAGCCCGCTGGCCGGCCCGACCATGTCGTAGACCACGGGTGCCATCGTCGCAACGTACGGGATGTTGTCGACCAGCCCGGAGAGCACCGCCGAGCCGATGAGGATGACCTGGGCTGCCAGCAGGTAGTGGTCGCCGACGACGTTCGTGATGGCATGGGCGAGCTGGCTGATGATCCCCTGATGGACCAAGGCGCCGACCATGACGAACAGCCCGGCGAAGAAGACCAGTGTCTCCCACTCCACGTCCTCGAGGAAGACCGGGTGCGGCACCCCCGAGAGGACGACGGCGGCACCGGCGCCGATCATGGCGATGAGCGAGGGCTGCACATGGTGCCACGTGTGGGTGACGAACCCGGCCAGCACGACGCCCAGCACGACCAGGGTCCGCCACAGCAGCCGCCGGTCGGTGATCGCGTCGCCCGCGCGCAGCGACAGCACGGTCTCTGCCGACGCGGGGTCATGGCTCATGCGCCGGCCCCACATGAGCCAGCACAGGCCGACGAACACGACCAGCAGCACCACCACGATGGGTCCTAGGTGCACGAGGAAGTCGTTGAACGACAGGCCCGCTCGGCTTGCGATGATGAGGTTGGGCGGGTCGCCGATGAGCGTGGCAGTGCCGCCGATGTTGCTCGCCATGGCCTCGGCGAGCAGGAACGGCACCGGGGTCAGCCCCAGACGTTCGCAGACGAGAACAGTGACCGGCGCCACGAGCAGCACGGTCGTCACGTTGTCCAGCAGCGCCGACGCCGCGGCAGTAACCACGACGAGCAGCACCATCATGCGAAACGGCCTGGCCCTGGAGCGGTGCGCCGCCCAGATGGCGAGCAGCTCGAACACGCCGCTTTGACGCAGCACCCCGACGATGATCATCATCCCGAGCAGCAGGAAGATGACGTTCCAGTCGATGCCGGTGTCCTTGGAGAAGAACATCTCGTCCGCGCCGGTAGCGCCGATGAGCACCATCGCGGTGGCTCCGCCGAGGGCGGCCGCCACCCGGTGCACGCGCTCGGTGGCGATGAGCAGGTACGTCCCGACGAAGACGACGAGTGCGAGTATGGCGGTGCCGCTCACGACGCGTCCCGCCGCGTGAGGCACAGGGCAAGGTCGCTCGGGCGCACCCGATCACCCTGGCACAGCGCACCCGGTGGACGCGCGGTAGTGCCAGGCGGGCGCACGGCATACCGTGGCCGCATGCTCCTCGCCTTCTCCGTCGCGCCGTCCGGCAGCGCCGACGCCACCGGTTCGGTGAGCGGGGCAGTGGCCGCCGCCATCCGGGTGGTGCGCGACTCCGGCCTGCCCAACCGCACCGACGCGATGTTCACGACCATCGAGGGCGAATGGGACGAGTGCTTCGCCGTCGTCAAGGCTGCCGTTGAGGCGCTGACGGCAGTAAGCCCGCGGGTGTCGCTCGTGCTCAAGGCGGACATCCGACCCGGGTATGCCGGTGAGCTGGACGGCAAGGTCGAACGGCTCGAGGCCGCACTTCGGCGCGACGCGGCGAAGCCGGGTTCCGCAGCCTCCTGACCACGTCGCGCCGTGGCGCCGTCGCCGGCGAGTGGACCTGAACGGTTGCTATCGGCAGCGTTTGGCAACCACTTGGCTCCACTCACGACAGCGCCCGAACCCGCGATCGGGGCGCTAGCGGCATATCGGCGCCGGCTAGCCCCGCTACCCTCGGCGTCGTGCCCGCGACGCCGTTGCCGTTCGACCCCATTCGGCGCGCTGCCGAGCTGTGGCGGGAGCGCTGGGGGGCTCGTTCCGAGGTCGACGCGATGGCGACAGCGACGTCGATCATGCGCGTCCAGCGGGTGCTGCTGTCCGAGTTCGACTCCCTGTGTGGCGCGCACGGGCTGACCTTCGCCCGGTACGAAGCGCTCGTGCTGCTCACCTTCTCCCGCGGCGGCGCGTTGACCATGTCCCGAATCGGCGAGCGGCTCATGGTCCATCCGACGTCCGCGACCAACATCGTCCAGCGGCTGGAGGCGCAGGGGCTGGTCGAGCGCAATCCCAACCCCAAGGACGGGCGCGGGACCCTGGCGTCGATCACTCCGGCAGGCCGGAAGGTCGTCGAAGCCGCGACAGCGGACCTGGTCGCGGCCGGCTTCGGGCTGACCATGCTCGACGCGGCCGAGCAGGAGCACCTCTTCCAGCTGCTGTGCAAGGTGAGAGCCGCGCACGGGGACTTCCGCAGCGACTAGCATTTACTAGGACGTCCTAGTAAGTTAGCTGCCATGGAGCAGACATCAGGGGCGGCCCGCTGGCAGGCTCGCTACGACGCGGCCGAGGCGGCCGGCCAGGTGCGCGACGCCGACTTCACCACATTATCCGGTATGCCGGTCGAGCCGGTCTACGGGCCCGGGCCCGACGCCGAGGCGTCCGACGAGCGGATGGAGCGCATCGGGTGGCCGGGGGAGTACCCCTTCACCCGCGGGCTCTACGCCACCGGCTACCGGGGGCGGCCGTGGACCATCCGCCAGTTCGCCGGGTTCGGCAACGCCGAGCAGACCAACGAGCGCTACCGGATGATCCTGGCCCGTGGCGGCGGCGGCCTCTCGGTCGCGTTCGACATGCCGACCCTCATGGGCCGTGACTCGGACGAGCCGCTCAGCCTCGGGGAGGTGGGGCACTGCGGGGTGGCCATCGACTCGGCAGCGGACATGGAGCAGCTGTTCGAGCGCATCCCGCTCGGGGACGTCACCACGTCGATGACGATCAGCGGACCCGCCGTGCCGGTGTTCTGCATGTACCTCGTTGCGGCCGAGCGCCAGGGCGTCGACATCGGCACGCTCAACGGCACCCTGCAGACCGACATCTTCAAGGAGTACATCGCCCAGAAGGAGTGGCTGTTTCCGCCCGAACCGCACCTGCGGCTCATCGGCGACCTCATGCAGTACTGCGCCGAGCACATCCCGGCATACAAGCCGTTGTCGGTGTCCGGGTACCACATCCGCGAGGCCGGCTCGACCGCCGCGCAGGAGCTGGCCTTCACCCTCGCCGACGGCTTTGGGTATGTCGAGCTGGGCCTGTCGCGCGGCCTGGACATCGAGGTGTTCGCGCCGGGGCTGTCGTTCTTCTTCGACGCGCACGTCGACTTCTTCGAGGAGATCGCCAAGTTCCGCGCCGCCCGGCGAATCTGGGCCCGGTGGATGCGCGACGTCTACGGCGCCAAGACCGACAAGGCGCAGTCGCTGCGCTTCCACACCCAGACGGCCGGCGTGTCACTGACCGCCCAGCAGCCCTACAACAACGTCGTGCGCACCGCGGTGGAGGCTCTTGCGGCGGTGCTCGGAGGCACGAACTCGTTGCACACCAACGCCCTCGACGAGACGCTCGCGCTGCCCACCGAGCAGTCGGCCGAGATCGCCCTGCGCACCCAGCAGGTGCTCATGGAGGAGACCGGCGTGGCCAACGTCGCTGACCCGCTCGGCGGGTCGTGGTACGTCGAGGCGCTGACCGACCGGATCGAGGCCGAGGCCGAGGCGATCTTCGCCAAGGTCAAGGACCTCGGCGTCGCCGGTCGCACACCCGGTGCGAGCGGGCAGGTAGAGCACGAGATCGGACCGATGACCTCCGGCGTCCTGCGTGGGATCGAGGAGGGCTGGTTCATGTCCGAGATCGCCGACGCGGCCTTCCAGTACCAGATCGCCCTGGAGAAGGGCGACAAGCGCGTCGTCGGGGTGAACTGCCACACCGACTCGGTGAGCCACGAGCTGGAGATCCTGCGGGTGAGCCACGAGGTCGAGCGCGAGCAGGTCCGGGCGCTCACCCAGCGCAAGTCGGTCCGCGACGACTCTCGCGTCCAGGCCGCTATGGACCAGATGCTCGTGGCCGCCCGGTCCGACGCCAACATGGTGCCCGCCATGCTCGAGGCGGCGCGGGCCGAGGCGACGCTCGGGGAGATCTGCGACGCGCTGCGCCAGGAGTGGGGCAGCTACCGGGAGCCGGCGCGCTTCTAGGCCCCGGGCCGGCCGGCATACCGACAAAGCGCCCGTATGCCGGTCGAACCGGCCCGCGATTTGCCTCGCCCCGCGGGGCTGCGCCTACCCTGGGGCCCCCGACCCCAGTGAGGACCGCTTCCGCATGAACCAGCTCCGACGGCTCCGCTCGCCCCGGCTGGCCGCCATCGTCGGCCTCGTCCTCGTCATGGCACTGCTCATTGCCTGGGACGGGGCCCGACGACCAGCCGACACCAGCGCGGCCGCCGCCACGGGCGCGGCGGCCACCACGAAGGCCGAGCCGACGACGGTCGGGGCCGAAAGCCCCGACCAGGCCTCGGCCATCGCCGCCAAGGTCATCGCCGACAGCACCGCCGCCGTCCAGCTGGGTGGCCCGGAAGGGCAGGCGGCGCGCGACGCGGTCTTCATGGGTCACGCGCTCACCGCAGCCAACGCCGAGAACCAGCTGCTTGCGGTCCAGACACCTGAGCAGAAGGAGGCGACGGCCCTCACGGACACCGCTCCCGCGGTGCTCGCGGTGTCCCAGGGGGCGGACTACCCGCGGGCCATGCTCGTGCAGACCACTCGTCGGCAGTCCGGGTTCCCGGTGCTGACCTTGCTGGTCGCCCCGGACGCGCAGCACGGGTATCACGTCGCGGCGAGTGCCACCTTGCTGTCCAGCGCCTACGTGGCCGGCTTCGGCCCCGTGCGGTATGGCTCGCCGTGGCTGGCGGACGCAAGCCGTGGGCTCGGGTCTGGGGGTGAGGCGGTGTTCGCCGAGTACGCCCGAGTGCTTGGCTACCCGGCGCCGCAGCCGGGTGAGGTGGCGTTCACCAACGACTCCTTCGCCAGCTCGGTCCACGACGCCGCGGCAAACCAGGCCAGCGGGCTCGGCTCGGCGGTCACCTACACCCAGACGCACACCTACCAGGGCATCGCCGGCGGCTTCGGACTGAGCGACAACGGCGGCTCGCTGGTGTTCGTCGTGCTCGACCGCGCCGACACGTTCAAGGAGAACAGCGCCGACGCGGTGAACGCACCGCCGGTGTTCAGCGCGCTGAGCGGCAAGGCGTCGATCGACACCGAGGGCGAGCAGAAGTCACTGGAGTTCCTGCTCTTCGCGGTGCCCACCGCCGGCAAGGTCACCCTCGTGGGGGCCCGCGTCCAGCCCTACGCGGCATCCGGCCAATGAGCCGGCAGCGCCGGTCAGGCAGAATGCCACCATGAGCCAGCCGCCGTTCAGTGCCGCCGCCCTGCGGGGCGCGGTCGACCTGTCTGCACTGAAGCGCCCGAGTGCCCCGCCGCAAGCAGGTGCTGCCCCGGGGGCCGCTGACTCGACGTCGTCGGACTCGCTCCTCGTCACGGGCACTGACGCGAGCTTCCAGGGCATCGCCAACGCGAGCGTCCGGGTTCCGGTCGTCGTCGTGCTGTGGTCGGGGCGGCTCGCCGAGTCCGGCCGGTTCGTCGACGTCATGGTCGATGTCGCCCGAGCCAACGAGGGCCGCTTCCAGGTCGTGTCCGTCGACGTCGACGCCAACCCGGGGCTGCTGCGGGCCTTCCAGGTGCAGTCGGTCCCGGCGACCATGGGCCTTATCCAGGGCCAGCCGGTGCCGCTCTTCGCCGGCGCGCTGCCTCGGGCGGAAATCCAGCCGTGGGTCGACGAGCTGCTCAAGCTCGCCGTGCAGTACGGCGTCACCGGCCGGGTCTCCCTGACCGAGGCGGCGGACGCGGCACCGGAGGCAGAACCGACCGAGGAGCCGTTGTCGCCGCTGCACCAGCAGGCCTACGACGCCATCGAGCGTGGCGACCTCGCAGGCGCGGCAACGGCATACGAGCAGGCGCTCGCCGAGCAACCCGGCGACGAGGAGGCCACCCTCGGGCTGGCCCAGGTGCGGCTGATGCAGCGCACGGAACGCATGGACCCGGCCGTCGTGCGCGCGGCTGCTGCCGCCGACCCGATGGACGTGCGGGCGGCCATGCTCGTTGCCGACTTCGACGTCCTCGGTGGGCACGTGGAGGACGCGTTCAGCCGGCTCATCGACTCGGTACGCGCCACTGAGGGCGACGAGCGCGAGACCGTGCGCAAGCACCTGCTGGAGCTGTTCGACGTCGTCGGGGGCAGCGACGAACGGGTCTTGAAGGCTCGTCGGGCCCTGATGAGCGCCCTCTTCTGAGCGCAGGCTTCAGGACCACGCAAGTGCACGGCGTCACCGCCCTTCGGTGAGGCGAGCAGCCAGTCCGTCGAGCAGACTGTCAAGTCCGAAGTCGAATCGAGCTAGCGCCGACGATGCCGGTGCGCTGGGCTCTGCGTCCGGTGTTGGATAGATGTAGGCGGCCAAAGCGGCGACGTTCGGGAAGGTCGCGGGCGGTAGTCCGGCCGCGTAGGCGCCGGTCGACTGGGCGTCCGCGTCGCTTGCGCCCACACGTTGGGCCTGACGCAGGGTCGTTGTCTCCTGCGCCGCGACCCCCATGACGTAGTTGCCGAAGGCGAAGTAGGCCTCAACGGCCGCGCGGTCGCTGAATCCCGCATCCCGGAAGATGCCCAGGCCAGCATCGAAGATGCGAAACGCGTGTGGGCTGCGCATCGGACGCTCGCCGATCAGGCGCGCGCCCTCAGGGTGTAGGAGCAGCACATCCCGAAGGCGGTGAGCCAGGGTCTTCGCCCGCCGCAGCCACGGCCACGTCTGCGGTGGAATCGTCACCTCCGCGGCCACCCGGTCGACGACGCGGTCGAGCAGTTCGTCCTTGCTGCCGACGTAGGAGTACACCGTCATCGGCGCCACCCCAAGGTCCGCCGCGAGACGGCGGATCGTCAGCGCGTCGAGCCCGTCGGCGTCGATGATCCGCACGGCGGCCGTGACCACGTCCGCAGCGTCGACCGCGGCCTTGGCGGGGCTCGGCGACTCGGAGCGGGCTGCCCGCCTGCGAGCCCGGCGCTGCTCGCTCAACGTCCGACGACGCTCCTCGGCCGTCGGCCACCACGGCAGGGACGCCTCCGTGCCTCGAGCTGCTCATGTGGTGCTCCTCACAATCGCCCTCCTCCACACGGTAAGTGGCTATCGTACATTGTATATCGGTTGTGCGTACAGAGTACTAAAGGATGGATCAGTCAAACCCGGAGGGAGACATGAAGGCGCTAGTGATATGCGATTCGACGTACGGCAACACGGCTCGTATTGCGCGGGCGATCGCCGACGGTTTAGGAGGGCCGGGCGTGGCGCGGGTCGTCCCAGCGTCCGACGCCGTCACTACGGACCAGGGCCGCCCGGATCTGGTGGTGGTCGGCGGCCCAACCCATCGTCGAGCGCTCAGCGTTGGGCTGCGGGCGTTCCTCGACCGCCAGCCACGGGCCAGCCTGCGCGGTGTTTCCGCGGCGACATTCGACACGCGGTACCACATGAGCGCGTTTCTCTCTGGGTCCGCGGCTCGCCGGGCTTCGCGGCGACTGCGCCGGACCGGCTGCCGGTTCGTGGTAGCGCCGGAAAGCTTCTTCATCGAGCGTGACCGCCCGCCCGAGGGCGAGAAGCGCCGTCACGAGATCGAGCACCTCGAACCCGGCGAGATTCATCGGGCGCAGGAGTGGGGCCGTCAGCTGGCCGCCCTGGTGGGGTCATGACGGGCGCCCGGCTCAGCGATGGAGTGTCCGCCGTTCCCCAGCCTTTCGCCATCCACGACGGGCTGGCCGTCTATCGGATCGGGCAGGGGCCGCCCGTCCTGCTGATGCCGGCACCGCACCGATTCCAGCAGCCTGGCGACGGGACGGCCGGACCGCTCGTCGATGGACTCGTCCGGCTGGGGCGCCAGGTCATCTCCTACGACCCCCCAGGCGCGGGACGATCGACCCGGAAACCCCGCATCTCGATGCGCGAGATGCACGACTGCGCCGACGAAGCCCTGGCCGTCGCGGGTGCATCCGCTCCCGTCGACGCGATGGGCCACTCGATGAGCGGCCTGTGCACGCTGGCGTATGCGATCGAGCGCCCGGACCGGGTGCACGGGCTGATCCTCATCGGCACCGGTACCGGCGAGAGGGCATACCTGAGCGCGCCGGGCGCGTTGTGGAATCGCAGCCATCCGGGCTTTTGGCCGATGGTGGCCCGCGCTGTGCTGCTGATGGTCTGGCACCGGCGGGCTCCCGAGACGATCCTCAACAACTACATCCGCCGCCAGTCCTTCGTCGACCGATCCCTGGCGCCGCCAACCGAGGTCGCCTTCGGCGACTGGGTACGACCGCCTCGCGGGCATACGGAATGGCACCGAAGAGCCAGGCATCTGGACTACGCCCCCCGGCTTGGCGAAGTTGACGTCCCGACACTCATCCTGTGCGGTCGGCAGGACCCGCAGTATCCGCCTGCGTGTTCGCAAGAGCTAGCGGTCGGCATCCCCCAGTCGCGCCTCGTCTGGTTCGACCACAGCGGCCACTTCCCGTTCCGCGAGGAGCCCGACGCCTTCTGGCATGCCGTCGAGCTGTTCCTCCAGGAGGCTGACCGCCGTGCCAACGCAGAACCAATACGGTGAGGTCTGATACCATAACGGTATGGCCATGACCCTGCGACTCCCCGCCGAGCTTGACGCGGCCCTGCGCGCCGCCGCCGCGGAAGACCACCGCAGCGTGCAACAGGAAGTCGTCCATGCCGTCGAGACCTACCTTGCCCTGCGCGAAACCGAAGAGATCAAGTCCGATCCAGAAACCCTGCGCGCCCTCGCCGAGGCCCGTGAGTCCGTCCGTGCCGGTGATGTCGTCTCTGGAGCCGAAGCCGTCCGCGCACTCGTCAAGGACCACGGCGCCTCGTGACCGAGCCCTACGAGCTCGGGACCGCAGCCCCAGCTCGCCGGGCCCTCGCAGATCGACTGCCTCACGAGGTCGCCGCAGCGGCCGTTGAGCTCATCACCGGCCCTCTGCTCGAGAATCCACAGCGGGTGGGTAAGGCCCTGATTGGCGAGCTCGCTGGGATCTACAGTGCACGGCTCGGGCGGCACTGGCGCGTGCTGTACGAGATCGACGACAGTAAGCACGCGGTGATCGTGCTCGACATCCGGCCCCGCTCAGGCGCCTACCGTCCCCCCTCTAAGCCGACCCCCAGTAGCGACGTGGTTCGCCCCGGCGCCGACGCTGCACGGTCCAGGCAATCTCGATGAGGATTGCGCCGGCGAGCCCGACAAGCAGGGCTTGGCGCATCATCGCGGTGTCGCTCGTGTCCAGCAGAAACAGCTGTTGGGTGAAGGGGAGCAGGAAGATCAGCACGTACGCGCCGGCCGAGCACACCAGCAGCAGGATCTTCCACGGCTCGTAGGGCCGGGCCACCACGGCGAGCACCCACGTCGCCACAAGGATCAGGGTGGTGAGTGCGGCGGTAGCCGACTGCATCTGCGTTGCCTCGGCGGCGTTGGCTGCCGGGCGGCTGAGCACGTAGGTCGTGAACGTCGCCAGCCCGACGATGACGCCCGAAGGCAGGGCCAGTGCCATGACACGCCTGGCGAAGCGTGGCTTGGCCCGCTCGTGGTTAGGGGCCAGCGAGAGCAGGAACGCCGGCACGCCGATGGTGAACCACCCGGTGATGGTCACGTGGATCGGCTGAAGCGGGAACGGCAGCTGCCAGATCCCAACGAGCAGGGCCAGCAGCACCGAGTAGACGGTCTTCGTGAGGAACAGGTTGGCGACCCGCTCGATGTTGCCGATGACCCGCCGCCCCTCCGCGACGACATGGGGCAGGGTCGCGAACCGGTTGTCGAGCAGGACCAGCTGCGCAACGGCGCGGGTTGCCGCGGCCCCTGACCCCATCGCGACACCGATGTCGGCCTGCTTGAGCGCGAGCACGTCGTTGACACCGTCGCCAGTCATGGCCACGGTGTGTCCGCGGTCCTTGAGGGCCACGACCATGGAGCGCTTCTGGTCGGGTGTCACTCGCCCGAAGACGGTATGCCGTGCGACGGCGTCCGCGAAACGGCCCCGATCCTGGTCGCCGGGTGAGGGCAGGGTGCGGGCGTCGAGGGGGTCGTCGCCTCCTGGAACACCGAGCGAGGCGGTGACCGCGCCGACCGACACGGCGTTGTCGCCGGAGATGACCTTCACCTGCACCTGCTGCTCGGCGAAGTACGCCAAGGTCTCACTCGCATCTGGGCGGATGCGCTGCTCGAGCACGACCAGCGCCCGCGGGCGGATACCGTCGGTCGGCCGCCTGCCGGTGACCGGGGAGTCACCCGACGCCAGCAGCAGGACGCGAAGGCCGCTGGCACCGGCGGCTTCAGCGCTGGCGGCTGCCCGCGACGGCGCGGGGGCGAGCACGTCCGGTGCCCCCAGCAGCCAGCTGCCGCGTCCGTCGAAGGTGGAGCCCGACCACTTGCGCGCAGACGTGAACGGCGCGTGGGCGGTTTCGGGCCAGCGGCTCGTCGCAGGGGGGATGTGCTCGCTGATCGCCTGGATGCTCGCGTTCGGGTGCTCTTCGGTGGCAACAAGCTGGGCCAGCACCTCGGTGAGGTCGTCGCCCGCCGGGTTGGCCGGCATACCGTCGCTGTCCAGTGCGACGACATCAGCCAGCCGCATGCCGTTCTCGGTGAGCGTGCCGGTCTTGTCAGCGCAGACGACATCGACTCGGGCCAGTCCCTCGATGGCCGGCAGCTCCTGGACCAGGCACTGGCGCCGGCCGAGCCGGATGACGCCGACGGCGAACGCGATCGACGTCAGCAGGACCAGGCCTTCGGGCACCATCGGAACCAGCGCCGCCACCATGCCGAGGATGCCTTCGCGCAGCGTGGTGTTGATGCGGAACAGCTGGGTCCAGATGGTCAGCAGGCCCACCGGCACAAGCAGCCAGCTGACGACGGCGAGGATCTGGTTGATCCCGGCGCGCAGCTCCGAGCCCACCAACGTGAACTTGCTGGCCTCCTCGACCAGCTGCGCGGCATACGCCTCCCGCCCGACCTTGGTGGCCCGGTATGCGCCCGACCCCGCAACGACGAAACTGCCGCTCATCGCCTCGTCGCCGCTCGCCTTGACGACCGGGTCGGCCTCGCCGGTGAGCAGCGACTCGTCGATCTCCAGCGAGCGCGCCTCGATGACCTCCCCGTCGACGATGAGCTGGTCTCCGGGGCCGATCTCGATGATGTCGTCGGCGACGACCTCGGTGCGACTGACCTCGAGGCTTTGGCCGTCGCGACGGACCCTGGGCTTGGCTTCGCCGACGACGGCAAGGCTGTCCAGGGTCCGCTTGGCGCGCAGCTCCTGGATGATCCCGATGATGCTGTTGAAGAAGATGAGCAGGCCGAACGCTGCGTTGATGAGCGAGCCGGTCGTCAGGACGATGACCAGCAGGACGCCGAGGATGGCGTTGATCCGGGTGAAGACGTTGGCGCGGACGATGTCCCACGTCGACCGGCCGCTGCGCAGCGGCAAGTCGTTGGTGCGCCCGTCGCGGACTCGCTCGGCCACCTCGGCCGAGGTGAGACCCCGCGTCGCGACCTCGTGCATGCAGCGATCCTAGGCACCGTCAGGTCGCCGGGGGGTCTTGCGCACCTGAATGCTGCCATGCGAACTTGCATGATATGATGCAATCATGCCTAAGACGGTGCAGATCCGTGACTTGGACGACGAGGTGTATGCCGCGTTGTCCCGGCGCGCAGCCGAAGAAGGGGTGAGCGTCCCGGAGCTGTTGCGTGCACACGCAGCTCGGCTGGCAGCGCGACCCAGCGTGACCGAGTGGCTCGAGCGCACAGGACGGCGATCCTCACCGCTTGGTCGCGCGGAGATCCTCGACGCACTCGACGAGCACCGAGGCGCGTTTCCCGATGCTCGTCGTTGACGCCTCGTGCCTCTGCGAAGTGCTCATCGGCGGACCGGGGGCGCGGTCAGTCCGGCAGCGCCTGGCCGCTGACCAGGATCACGCGGCACCGCACGTCGTCGATGTCGAGGTCTTCGGCTTCCTGCGCCGAGAAGCGCTGGCAGGACGGCTCGACCGCACCGCGGCCGACCAAGCGATCGAGGACCTGCAAGCCTGGCCCGGTGAGCGCTTCGGGCACCGGCTGCTGCTCGGTCGGGCCTGGGAGCTGCGCCACACCGTTCGCGGATGGGACGCCATGTACGTTGCCCTCGCTGAGGCACTCGACGCGGTTCTGCTCACCACGGACCGACGGCTCGCCGAAGCGAGCGGACCGAGGTGCGCGATCGTGGCAGTGGGTTAGCCCGTATCAACCTCTCTGGATGAGGCCTCCACCGGGGCTGCGCAGATACTTTGGGCGGACGCCGACGAAGGGATGAGCATGCGCGCGCGACCGGCCCGTCTCAACGCGGCGATCGCGTGGCTGTTCATCGTCGGCTCGGCGTGCTTCGTCCTCGGGTCGGTACCGGCATACATCGACGCGGTTGGCGCCAGCGCCGACAGCCTCACCTACTTCGTCGGCTCGATCTTCTTCACATCGGCGTCAGTTCGCCCAGCTCGTCCAGGCCCAGAGCCCCGCGATGACCGGCGTGGACCGCGCGCAGCAACACACTCCCGCGCCGGCGCGGCTCTGGGCTCCACAGCCGCATGACCGCAACTGGCTCGCTGCGGTCACGCAGTTCCCCGGCACGCTGTTCTTCAACGTCAGCACGGTAGCCGCCTTGGCGCACAACCTCACCGTCCAGCAGCAGGACCGGCACGTCTGGCGGCCGGACTTCTTCGGCTCGACGCTGTTCCTCGTGGCCAGCGCGTACGCGATCCTCGCGGTCGGTGGCCGGTTCGTGAGCCTTCAGCCACGGTCGCTGCCCTGGTGGATCGCCTGGACCAACATGGTCGGCTCCATCTTGTTCATGGCGTCGGCGATCGCCAGCTTCGTCCTGCCCCGCACCGGCGGGCTGATCGACAGCCCGGTCGCCATCGGAGGCACCCTGCTCGGCGCCGCGTGCTTCCTCGTTGGGGCGGCTTTGCTGTTCCCGGCGTGGCGACATGCGGTAGCAACCGTGCCACCAGGGGCCAACCCCGTGACACCCCGTAGTCCCGCCAGAAGGAGAAACCATGACACACCTCGTCGCGACCCGAGCGCCGACGCGGCCCTCTTCGGGAACCGCTTCATCACCGAGGAGGTGCCGCGAGCCGCGGTTCCCCGAGGACGGGATGACCGCCGTCGACGCCATGCGCCTCGTCGCCGAGGACCTGGCCCTGGAGGGCGACCCAGCCCGCAACCTCGCGACCTTCGTCACGACGTGGATGGAGCCGCAGGCGCAGCAGATCATCGCGACGAACCTGCACCGCAACTTCATCGACCACGCGGAGTACCCGCGCACCGCCGAGATCGAGCAGCGCTGCATCCGCATGCTCGCCGACCTGTTCCACGCGCCCGGCGAGACGACCGGGGCACGTACGCAGGGCTCGTCCGAGGCGATCATGCTCGGGCGCTTGTCGCTCAAGTGGAACTGGCGCAAGCGCCGTGAGGCTGCGGGGCGAGCCGACGACGAGCCCCAACCTGGTGTTCGGCGGCGACGTGCACGTCGTGTGGGAGAAGTTCTGCCGCTACTTCGACGTCGAGCCGCGGATCGTGCCGCTGCAGCCGGGCAAGTACACGATCGGCCCCGAGGACGTCGCGCCGCACATCGACGAGAACACCATCGGGGTGGCCGCCGTGCTCGGGACGACGTTCACGGGGCACAAGGACGACATCGTCGGGATCAACGACCTGCTCGCTGCAGCTCAAGAGCGAGCGGGGCCTGGACGTCCCGTTGCACGTCGACGGGGCGAGCGGCGGCTTCGTCTGGCCGTTCCTCTACCCCGACTCGGCGTGGGACTTCCGCCTCGGAGCAGGTGCGGTCGATCAACGTCTCCGGGCACAAGTTCGGACTCGTCTATCCGGGAATCGGCTGGCTGATCTTCCGGGAGACGGCCGACCTCGCCCGCGACCTCGTGTTCGAGGAGAACTACCTCGGCAAGACCGACGCGACCTTCACGCTGAACTTCTCGACCGGTTCCTCGATGGTCCTGGCCCAGTACTACAACCTCGTTCGCTACGGCCGTGACGGCTACCGGTACATCATGACGAACATGCAGCACAACGCGAGGGTGCTGGCCGAACACCTCCAGGACATGGGCCGGTTCGAGCTGATCGGCCCGGAGGAGGAGCAGCTGCCCCTCGTCGCCTTCCGGCTCGCCGGAGACGAGGGATACGACGAGTTCGACATCGCCTGGCAGCTGTCCGCCGAGCGCGGCTGGATGGTGCCGGCATACACGCTGCCTCCCAACGCCCAGGACGTCACCATCATGCGCGCGCTGTGCAAGGAGACCCTCAGCCGCGAGCACGTCGACACCCTCGCGCGCGACATCGAGCAGGCCTGCGCCGACACTCGCCAAGAAGGGCGGGGCCCACGAGTCCGAGCGCCGCAGGATGGACACGGGGCCCGGGCACTGAGCCAAGCCCGCCGCAACGCCCGCCGCCGGCGGATTGCTTGTATCGAGAGGTCCGAAGATGCTGTTACACGGCACCCATAACCGCATCTACGGACCTCTCG
>CAVYKM010000038.1:0-24258 GCA_963769085.1 uncultured Actinomycetota bacterium
CGGCCAGTTCCTCGGGCACGTCCAGGTGCCAATACGTGCTGGTGGTGTCCACGAAGACCAAATCGACTTCCAGGTTCAGCAAGGTGGCCACGGACGCGAACACCTCCGCGGCGATCTCCTCGAACGCGTCCAGCAGAAAGTCCATCGCCCGATAGGCCTGATCGTCGCTGAACGTCGGCAGGTGTTCGATGAACACCCGCTCGGTGACCCACCCGGTGGCGGCCAGCTTGCTGGCCGGCTCCAACGCCCGTTGGGCCACCAGCGCGAAGATCACCCGCTCGGCCACCTCGCCGTCGACCCTACGCGCCTGGGCGACTCGGCGGATCGCCGCGCCGATGCCCAACCGGGTCCACACCTGATCCAGCACCCACGCCCCGCCCAGCCGCCGGCAGTCCAGCACCTGCACGTCCGCGCCGGCCGCGGCCGCCACCGCCGCCTGCGGGTCCAGAAACCGTGAGATCGAGGACACCAGCCGGGCCAGCGCCCCCCGGTCCACGGTGTCGGCCCGCCCGAAACTGTGGATCACCTTCGCGGTCGGCGCCCCGGTGAGCGGATGGCGCTCGTTGTGCGCCAGCTGCAGGTAGGACACCGTCGACCCGTCCTTGTTCCGCCGCCGGGTCTCCCGCAGGTACATGCCTACAGTCAACCATCAAACGACCCTAAAACGGGCGCGACACGCCCGAAACCGTGTGCCTACAGCCAACCGCCGCTACCGCCACCCCCCAAGCCCACCACCTGCACCGACTCCCGACCAGCCCCCCTCGAATGCCTACCAGCTGCGGAACTCAGGCCAGTCGGCACTTGTGGCACAACGCCCGGTATCGCTGGCAACGTTGGCGCCGTGACCCAACCTGTCGTGCGGAGGGCAGCTACTCGCAGTTGTGGGTCAACGACGCCCGGTCCCCGCTTCCGCAAAGCGGCGATGAGCGAGCCATGCTCACGGCATACCACGGGTTGGTACGGCACCTGGCCGGCGTGGAGCGCTGGTGGTTCCAGATCAACTTCGCGGGCGAGGACGTGCCGATGCTCTACTACTCCGAGCAGGACCCGGACCAGGACTTCGAGTACGCCCGGCACAACGGCCACGCCGACCTGCTGCGCGAGGGCATCGACGGCGCAACGGGCCACTGAGGTGAGCGCCGGTCAGCGGATGCCCGACAGCAGCCGATGCAGGTCCTGCTGGGTGCCTGAGCTTATGGGGTGTCGGGCATTGAGGGTCCGGACCACTCCATACGGTCCAGCACCCTGTCTTGCCAACCGCGGCGGAGTGCATACCGCTTCTGTTGTAGGGTCGCGCCAAACCAGGACGGTCCGCCCGGCCTTTCCCGCAGGGTTACCGGGCTGTCCGAGTCCGTGGGCGTCCTGAGTGGAGGCGTCATGATCCAGCAACCTGCACCGTGGCCCGTAGAGCCGTCGTCGGCCGGGTCGAGTCCCCGACGAGAGCGTCCGCGCCAAAGGGCCCACCTCAGAGCCAACCCATCCTCTTGCCAAGGGCCCGGTGCTGCGGCCGCCTCATCACGTCGACGGATTCGTCCGCGAGTTCCTTCGCGAGCTGCACTTCGGCCAGGGCGTCAGCCTGCCCCGCTCGACGGTCAACGACCAGTACCTTGCGCTGGCTCGCACGGTCCGCCACTACCTCATGGCGGACTGGCTGGAGACCGCGCGTCGACGCCGCGAGACCAGACCCAAGATGGTCGGCTACCTGTCCGCGGAGTACTTGCTCGGCCGCCAGCTCGGCAACGCCCTGCTCGCCATCCGACTCGGCAAGGTCGTCGAGGAGGGGCTGGCCAGCTGTGGGATCAACCTGTCGACCTTGCTCGCGCAGGAGGTCGAGCCGGGACTCGGCAACGGCGGCCTCGGCCGGTTGGCGGCCTGCTTCGTCGACTCGCTGGCGACTATGGACGTCTCGTGCATCGGCTTCGGGATCCGCTACGAGTACGGCATCTTCCGTCAGACGTTCGTCGACGGGCGCCAGGTCGAGGTCCCCGACCCCTGGCTGGCGCTGGGCGGACCGTGGGAGTTCCCGCACCCCGAGCGAGCGGTCCAGGTCGACTTCGGTGGCCACACCGAGCAGTACACCGACCGGTCCGGGAAGTCGCGAACTCGCTGGGTGCCCGGGTGGAACGTCCTGGGCGTGCCCTACCACTACATGGTCCCCGGGTACCAGAACGGCGTCGTCAACACCTTGCGACTGTGGAGCGCGCGGGCCACCCACGCGTTCGACCTGGCCATCTTCAACGCCGGCGACTACGCCGAAGCGGTGCGTGCGCAGACGTTCGCCGAGAACATCACCAAGGTCCTCTATCCCGAGGACTCGACACCGCAGGGCCGCGAGCTGCGCCTGCAGCAGCAGTACTTCTTCGTCGCCTGCTCGCTCAAGGACTACCTCGACCAGACCCTGCCGCGGGACTTCGATCTGCACCGCCTGCCAGAACAGATCATCTTCCAGCTCAACGACACCCACCCGGTGATCGCCATCCCTGAGCTCATGCGGATCCTGATCGACGAGCGCGCGATGGACTGGGACGAGGCATGGGACATCACGGAGAAGTGCTTCGCCTACACCTGCCATACCCTGCTGCCCGAGGCGTTGGAGGTCTGGCCGGTCGACCTGTTGGGACGGCTGCTGCCGCGACACCTGGAGATCATTTTCCGGATCAACGACGAGTTTCTCAGCACGGTGCGCGCGGCCTATCCCGATGACGAGCTGCGGGTGCGGCGGATGTCGATCGTCCAAGATCACCCAGAGCGTGCGGTGCGCATGGCGCACCTCGCGACAGTCGCCGGCGTGAAGGTCAACGGCGTCGCGGAGCTGCACTCCCAGCTGCTGCGTGACAAGGTGCTGCCGGACTTCTCGCAGTACTGGCCGGACAAGTTCACGAACGTCACCAACGGCATCACCCCGCGTCGGTTCATGCGACTGGCCAATCCCAGCCTGTCGCAGGTGATCACGGCCGCCATCGGGGTGGGCTGGGTGACCAACCTGGACCGCCTGGAGGGGCTGGAGCCATTCGCCGAGGACCCGGACTTCCGCCAGCAGTTCCGCCGCGCCAAGGAGGCCAACAAGGCGCAGCTCCGAAACCTGCTCGAGGTGCGCGACGGCATCCGGCTCCCGCCTGGACACCTGCTCGACGTCATGGTCAAGCGGCTGCACGAGTACAAGCGCCAGCTGCTCAAGGTGCTGCACATCGTCACGCTCTATGACGCCATCCTGTCCGGCGAGCTCGACCCGACCGACGTCACGCCGCGGACGTTCATATTCGGCGCGAAGGCCGCCCCCGGCTACCACATGGCCAAGGAGATTATCCACCTCATCAACGCCGTCGGCCGCACCCTCAACAGTGACTTCCGCGTCCAGGGACGGCTCGCGGTGGCCTTTCCGGCCAACTACAACGTGACGCTTGCTGAGCAGCTCATCCCCGCGGCCGACCTCTCCGAGCAGATCTCCCTGGCGGGCAAGGAGGCCTCGGGAACCGGGAACATGAAGTTCGCCCTGAACGGCGCACTGACCGTGGGCACCGACGACGGCGCCAACGTCGAGATCCGTCGGCTGGTCGGCGACGAGCACTTCTTCCTCTTCGGGATGAGCGAACCCCAAGTCGTTGCCCTGCAGGCCAAGGGTTACGTGCCGGGCTCCTTCTACGAGTCGAACCCGACCCTCAAGCGCGCCATCGACCTCATCGCGAGTGGCGCGTTCACCGAAGGAGACCGGGGCCG
The DNA here is from genome assembly GCA_963769085.1 of uncultured Actinomycetota bacterium. Taxonomy (GTDB): domain Bacteria; phylum Actinomycetota; class Actinomycetes; order Actinomycetales; family Dermatophilaceae; genus Phosphoribacter. The sequence goes on from CAVYKM010000038.1 coordinate 3,718, forward strand.
GGTCAGCTCAGTCGTCGGCGACCTGTTGCACAACGACCGATTCATGGTGCTCGCGGACTACCAGTCCTACCTCGACGCCCAGCAGCGCGTCGACGCCACCTACGCCGACCCTGAGGTCTGGACCCACTCGGCGATCCTCAATGTGGCCCGCTGTGGCTTCTTCTCCTCGGACCGGTCGATGCGCGACTACGTTCACCGCATCTGGGGAACTCCGGTGGGGCACTGACCTGTCGGCCCGCTGCCGGTATGCCGTCACGCCGGGCCGGTCAGTGAACGGATCACCGCGGGGAGGTCCTGGTGGTTGAGGTAGACGGTGACCCTCCAGGCGCCTTCGTGGCGTTGCAGCAGGAAGGCGGAGGCTAGCGTCAGCTGTCGGTCAGCCGGTGCGCGCTCGCTGAAGTTGACCGTCCACCGCGTCGAGCCACGAATGAGCATCGTCCAGAGGAGTCTCCCAGGCGTCGGCCAACTCCATGGACGTGGCGTCGATCGCGTCGAACATGACTCGGCGGGCGCCCAGCGCACCGAGGAACGCTTCGCGGTCGAGGGCTGAGGCGGCGCCTGGCGCGAGGTTCATGAACGTCTCGGCGAAGAGCGGCCGCAGGGCGTCGGGATCGACCGGGTCCGAGGCCCGCTCGAACGCGTCCAAGAACGCGCGAACGTCCTGGCGCATCGGCATACCGGCAGCAGTGCCTAGGTAGGAGGCGGCTGGATCGGGCGCCCGACGCTGAGCGCGGCGACCAAGGCCGGGCCGAGGCCGGCGAGCGCGGCGTCGGCCCTCGTGCCGGTCGCGTCCAGGACCGTGCTGAAGAAGCAGCGCGCCGACACTGCCAGGATGACGCCGAAGATCTCCTCGTCCGACAGACCCGCGGCTCGAAGGGATGCGACGTCCGACTCGTCTACATCGACAGCGTGACGGGCGACCTTGGCGGAAAAAGCCACGACGGCCGCGTCGCGCGGGTCGACACCCGATTGGCGCTCGGCGCCGGTGTCGACCACGGTGAGCAAACCGAGGAGTTCGCCGTCCTGCAGGTAACGGCTGGCGAGAATCTGACCGTGGGCCAGCGAGCAGTACGTGCTGCGCAGAGCCCGTGCCGCGCCGAGGGTTGCCACTTCGAAAAGGCGCATGTCCATCGACGACGTGATGGCGCCGACGAGCTGGCGCCACGCGGCATAGACCTGCGGGTGGGTCCAGAACGCCTGGGTGTAGTTGGGGAGGTAGCCAACACGCTCGCGGTCGGCGGCATACATGCGGGCGACCTCGCCATCGGCCGCCTCGTCGGCGAGCACGGGTAGCAACGACATCGCTCCTCCTCAGAAGCTGAACGTCGTCGCGCCGTCGCCGATCCACTCCCACAGCTGGACCGTGCCGGCCACCTCGGCGCTTTCCACCAGGCTCGAGGGATCGATGTGTCTGGAACTGGCACAGACGCTGCAGGCGATGAACCGCCCGCCGGCCTTGGTATACCGATCGAACAGGTCGGCCAACGGCGGACACCCCTCGCACCCGACCGCACGCGCAAATCCGTCAACCGCGAGGCGGACCGCCTCTTTGGTGAGGAACATGAGTGTCTCCCGGCCCGATTCCGCGGCGCCGACGGCGGCGAGAAAGGCCACGGTGACCTTCTCGGCGTCCTCAGTCCGGTCGCCAAGCTGATCGCTGCCTTGCCAGCCATGACGGTCTCCCTTCGCACTTCGCCATCTCCCCAGACCCGAAAATAGTACGACCGTTCGTGCTAGTATTCAAGGCGTGGCAGAGGCGACGGCGACTCCCCGGACCAGCCAGGATGGCCGGACCTCGTCTGCCCGTGCCCACCCGCACCGACGCCGCCGCGCCGATGGGGAGCGCACCCGCGGCACCATCCTTCGCGAGGCGACGCGCCTGGCAACCGTCGTCGGCCTGGAGGGGTTGACCATCGGTGGGCTGGCCGACGCGATCGGCATGAGCAAGAGCGGGCTCTACGCGCACTTCGGGTCGAAGGAGGAGCTGCAGCTGGCGACGATCGACGAGGCCGGTCGGGTCTTCGACGACGAGGTCATCCGGCCCCGCTCTCGCCGCGCCGGCGGGCCGGGCCCAGATCGTCGCCCTCTTCGACGCGTTCTTCCAACACTTGCGGGGCCGCACCTTCCCGGGAGGCTGCTTCTTTGCCGGAGCAGTCCTGGAGATGGGCACCCGTTCGGGACCGGTGCGCGACCGGATCGCCGAGTTCCAGATGACCTTCACCCGCTTCGTTCGTGAGCTCGTCGTCACGGCCATCGCCCGAGGCGAGCTGGGCCCAGCGGTGGACCCGGACGGCCTGACCTTCGAGCTCAACGGCATCATCCTGGCGGCGGATGCCGCCTTCGTGCTGCGCGGCGACCCGGCGGTGCTCGACCTGGCCGCCGCGGTGGTCCGCTCCCGCCTCACGGCACTCGAGGGGCCGCGCAGGCCTAGCGACGATCACCTGCAAGCCCCTGACGTCGCGGCCGGTGGTCGCGCTGGACCGAGCCGAAGCCGGGCGGCCACCTGCTCGACGTCATCGAGTCCTTCGGCGATGTCCATGACCAGCCGGAACGCCTCGTCGTCAGTCAGCTTCGGTTCCCGCCCGTTCAGGTCGGCGAAGACTGCGACAGCGAGCCAGGCAAGCCGCTTGTTCCCGTCGACCAGAGCATGGTTTCGGGTGAGCGAGTGAAGCAAGGCGCCCGCTTTCGGGGACAGCGTCGGGTATGCGTCATCGCCGAGAACCGTTGCCTGCGGCCGATGCGCAGCCGAGTCGAGTAGTCCGGGATCGCGGACCGGACCGACTCCCAGAGCTTGCACCAGGTGAAGCAGGTCTTCGAGGTCCAGGTACTCCGGGTCCGTCACACCGTGCCCAGCCGGTCGAGCACGGCCCCCCATCGCTCGATCAAGCGACTCGAGCCCTCTTCGACGCGGGCAGCATGCCGAAGCCGGGCCCGGCGGTCAAGAATCGCCCGTCGGATGACCTCCTGGCGGGAAACACCTTCGGCGGCCGATAGTTCGGCGAGTGCGGCATCAAGCACGTCGTCGGTCCGCAACGTCAACGCCATGCGCGCATGGTATCACCTTAATACCATGGGCCATCCCCGCCTCGTCAGGAACCGAGGGGAACCAACCACCGAGTGTGTCCACCTCACAGCCGTGCTCGGGTGCTTCTTGCTGGCATCCGCAGGGGCATCGGAGACGCGGGGGTCAGGTGTCCGTGATCTCTGGTTCGAGGTCGTCCAGCAGATGTCGCGGCCAGACCTCGGTTGGGCGGGTTACCGTGACGCCTTCGACCTCATGCCCGATCGGGAATCCGCCGTCGTTGGTCATCGATGCCGTGAACCAACCCTGGACCTGGTTCAAGATGGGTCCAGTTCCGTCGCGCACAGCGCCCGCGCACTACACCTCGGCTTCAATGAGGGCGGACGCCGCAAGAATCACCCGATCATCGTTGACAGTATCAAACAGCGCCTTGGCGCTTATCCAGCGTGGTTGCCCGTGTCCGCATGCGGTTGTTGGTTGGCGGTGACCAAATCCAGGTAAACGCAAGTATCGACGTAGATGAGGGGCGGAGGCGTCGCCCTAGGCATCCCGTACCTCGCGGAGGAAATCGTCCACACTCAGCCCATCGAGCCAATCCGCACCAACTCCGAGGAGGGCATCGGTCGATGGACGACCTCGGTTGTCCTCCGGGAGAAGGTCAAGGCGGTCCACCTCGATCTTGATCGCCTGGCCGCGGGCATTGCGACGGACTTTGCCTGCGAAGGAGACACGGTGTCTCCACGCGAACCTGAGGTCTTCGGCCATCGTTTCCGGTACTACCCCGTCGATGGCCTGCTTGCCCAGGGCGTCACGTACAGTCACACGGATCGACTTGCCCTTGGCCTCTCGAACTCCGGAGAGGTTGCCTGTAACGGAGCCGTAAGAGACCTCGAACGGCTTCACCGCAGCCGCCGCGTTTTCCCGGACGGATCGGACAAGATCACCGTCGAACCTACCTGGTCGTTGTAGGTCGCGAGGGCGACCGATTGGATGCCGTGTTTCGGCTCCGCTAGGTCTGCGAGTCGCGTCACCGTCTAGGGGCGAACAACTCGGGGACAACGGGCTGCTCGGTCAAGGTTGTCGCCCCGCGCACGAGAGCTTCGGCTGGGATCATCATGTCGGGCACGTCCCGCTTTGCTGAAACGTTGCGAGGCTCCAAGCGCAGGATGAGGTCCTGCTGTCGTCGATCCATGTCCGCCATCACCCACGTCGCCCGCGTGCCCCGAAGGAGGTGCACTCTGTCGATCTCTTGGAGCGACCCGACAACTTCGTTGAGCGTGCGGGCGACACGCGCGGCTTCAGCCCGCTCCCGCCCTTCGTGGAGGCGGATACTCCAGCCCGGATGCCGTCATGGCCCACACGGTAGCGCGCTCGGCTGACTAACCTGGCTTCTTCATGCGGTCTCTGCTGGCAGTCGGTAACGTCCATATTCGGGGGTGCTGAGGTCGCCCGCGACGGAGGATCGGCGTGCGGTGTGGCATCCTCTTGGTGCGCAAGGGGGGATTTGAACCCCCACGTCCTTGCGGACACTGGCACCTGAAGCCAGCGCGTCTGCCGTTCCGCCACTTGCGCGTGTGCGAGGCCCAAGTGTGCCCCGAGGCCCCGCCCAGGGGCAAACGCGGCCTCGATCGAGAGGTCCGTAGATGCTGTCAACCCGGCCCTATTTCGACGTCTTCTGACCACTCGGCGGAGGCGACCGTCGAAGCGAAGCCATAAACCGCGCGAATCGGGCGCCGCCGCAACCCCTGGCGTCGAGTTTCGCCCCCTCCGGCGGGCGCCGCCGCGACGCCCAGCGCAACCGCGCGCCACCTCAGCGCGAAACCCGTCCCCGCACGCCCTCCGGATACCATGAACGGACGGTGAGCGGCGACGGGAGCACACGTGGGACTGTTCGACAAGGTCGAGCGCGGCCTCGAGCGGACCGTTAACCGAGCGTTCGCCAAGGCCTTCCGCTCCGAGGTGCCGCCGGTCGAGATCGCCGCCGCCATCCGCCGCGCCATGGACGACCGGGCCGCCGTCCTCGGCCACGGGCGCACCATGGTCCCCAACCTGTTCACGATCGAGCTGTCCAGCACCGACTTCGGCCGCCTCGACGAGTACTCCGACGCCCTGTCCGACGAGCTCGTCGCCGCCGCTCAGGAGCACGCCGAGTCCCAGCGCTACACCCCGGGCGGGCCGGTCGAGGTGGCGTTCGCCGAGGGCACGGACCTGGAGACGGGGGTCTTCCGGGTGCGTCCGGCCACCTCCAAACGCTCACTCTCCTCGGGTATGCCGGCCCGCCCGGCCCCCGGGGCCCGCTCCCGTCCACGCCCCCGCACCAGCGCCCGCCGCCGCACCGCGCACCCGCACCGGCACCCGCCCGGCGCCCGCACCGCCGCGGCGCCCGCCGCAGGCGAGCGCCCCGCCCGCCGACCCGGGCCCGGCCCCCGGTCCACCGCCCGCCGCCCCAGCCGCACCAGCCGGCTCCGACCCCGCCCACCAAGCGCCAGTTCATCAACCCGGCCCTGCGCCCGTGGCTCGACATCGACGGCGAGCGCTACCCCTGCTGGGCCCGCTCACCACCATCGGGCGCGACCCCGAGTGCCGACATCGTCCTGGACGACCCCGGAATCTCGCGACGCCACAGCGAGATCCGGGTCACCAGCGACGGCCCGCATCTCGTCACCTCGATCCGCGACCTGGCCTCGACGAACGGTACGTTCGTCAACGGCGAGCGGATCACCAGCACCCGCCTGGTCGACGGCGACCGGCTCACGGTCGGGCGCACGTCGGTTACCTTCCGCGCCGGGAAGCGGTGACCGTGGGCGAACTCACCCTCACGGTCTTCCGGCTGGGGTTGCTCGCCCTGCTCTGGCTGTTCGTCTTCAGCATCGTCGGGGTGCTGCGCAGCGACCTGTACGGCACCCGCGTCTCCAACCGCAGCCGCCGGGCCGCCCAGCGCGCCGCAGCCCGCAACGCCGCACAACGCACCCCCCAGCGCCAGCCCGGGGCGGCGCGGCCCGCGTCCCACGCCCGAACACCCTCGCCGTCACCGAGGGACGCCTCGCCGGCACCATCATCCCGCTTCGACCATCGGGCATCCTCATCGGCCGCAACCCCGAGTGCGCGCTCGTCCTCGACGACGACTTCGCCTCCGGCCGGCATGCCCGGCTCTTCCCCAGGGCGGACGGGTGGTTCGTCGAGGACCTCGGCTCCACCAACGGCACCTTCCTGGGCGGCACCCGGCTCAGCGGCCCACCCCAGCCGGTCGCCGTCGGCAGCACCCTGCGCATCGGCCGGACCGTCCTGGAACTGCAAGGCTGACCCATGACCCTGGCCCTGCGCTACGCGGCGCGGACCCATCTCGGGCTCGGACCCAAGTCCCGCAACGAGGACTCCGGGTATGCCGGCCCGCACCTGCTCGTGCTCGCCGACGGGATGGGTGGTCACGCTGCAGGCGACGTGGCCAGCTCCATGATCGTCGGGCGCCCTGGCCCACCTCGACGGCGAGGGGCTGTCCGCCGAGCAGGCGCTGCGCGCCCTCGAGGAGGAGCTCGCGAACGCCAACGCCGGGCTGCGCCGGGCGATCCGGGAGAACGAGGACCTCGCCGGCATGGGCAGCACGACGATCGCCGTGCTGCACAGCGGCAGCAAGCTGGCCATGGCTCACATCGGCGACTCCCGGGCCTACCTGCTGCGCGACGGGACGTTCACCCAGATCACCAAGGACCACTCGTTCGTCCAGCAGCTCGTCGACGAGGCTCGCATCACCCAGGAGGAGGCGACCGGACACCCGCAGCGCTCCCTCGTCACCCGGGTCATGACCGGCAACCCTGACGACCACCCCGACCTGTCGGTACGCGAGCTGCACCTCGGCGACCGCTACCTGCTGTGCTCCGACGGGCTGTCCGACTTCGTCAGCGCCGACGTCATCCAGGAGATCCTCACCAAGGCACCCAACCCGGATGAGGCCGCCGACCGGCTCGTCGAGGTCGCCGTGCGCGCCAGCGCCCGCGACAACATCACCGTCGTGCTCGCGGACGTCGTCGACCTCGACTCGCAGCCGGCCACCGATACGGTGCCCCAGGTCGTCGGGGCGGCAGCGGACCGCAAGCGGCGCCGGCGCACCCGCGCCATCCCCATCAGCCCCGCCGAGAAGGCCGCCGCCCTGACCCGCGAGGTGGCCGGCGCACCAGGCGAGGACGAGCCGGTCACGCTCGCCGAGGAGTCCCGCGGACACCGGACCCGCTGGCTGAGGTGGGCCGGGCTGGCGGCCGTCGTCGTTCTCGTGGTGGTCGGGCGGAGGGTATGCCGCCTACCAGTGGACCCAGCGCCAGTACTTCGTCGGCCAGGACGGCGGGTACGTCGCCGTCTACCAGGGGGTCAACCAGACGCTCGGCGCGATCGGGCTGTCCACCCCGGTCGAACGCAGCGACGTCCTGGTGAGCGACCTGCCCAACACCTACCAAAGCAGCGTGCGCTCGACCATCGCCGTCGGCAGCCGCGAGGAGGCCGCAGGCACGGGTCCAAGCGCTCGCCTCGGCCGCGGCCGAGTGCCGGGTCCAGCGGGCCACCGGGGCGCCGTGTACGACCTCGGCCGAGCCGGCCGCCGGTCAGCTCGTGCCGAGCGTCGCCGGCCTCGACCAGCACCAGCCCGCCGACCGGCATACCACCCACGCCGTCCGGGAGCCCGACGTGACCACCACCGTCGAGACCATCACCCCCCGCAGCGGCCGCGCCGTCGAGCTGTGGCTGACCCTCTTCGCCCTCGCGATCGTGCTGGCGGCCTGGGTCAGCGTCGACCTCACGCTGCGCGACACGGTGCCGGCATACCTGGCCACCATCGGCGGCGGGCTCGGCGCCCTCGTGCTCGCCTTCCACCTGCTGCTGCGCTGGCGCGCCGCGTATGCCGACCCGCTGCTGCTGCCCATCGTCACGCTGCTCAACGGGATCGGCCTGGTGATGATCCACCGGCTCGACCTGGCTGCCGGGCGCGAGGGCTTCGACGGGTACGCGTTCCGCCAGCTCATCTGGACCGGCGTCTCGATCGGCGTCGCCGGGGCCCTGCTGTTCTTCCTGCGCGACCACCGGCTGCTGCGCCGCTACACCTACACCGCCATGGCCGTCGGCATCGCCCTGCTGCTGCTGCCACTGCTGCCGCTCATCGGCACGAGCGAGTACGGCGCCGCAGATCTGGATCCGGATCGGACCGCTGTCCTTCCAGCCCGGTGAGGTCGCCAAGATCGTCCTCACCATCTTCTTCGCCGGCTACCTCGTGCAGACCCGGGACGTGCTCTCGCTCGCCGGGCGCAAGGTCCTCGGGTTCACCTTCCCGCGAGGGCGCGACCTCGGCCCCATCATCGTCGCCTGGCTGGTCAGCCTGGCCGTCCTCGTCTTCGAGAAGGACCTCGGTTCCTCCCTGCTCTTCTTCGGGCTGTTCGTCGCGATGCTCTACGTCGCCACCGAGCGGGTCTCGTGGATCGCCATCGGCCTGTTCCTCTTCGCGGCCGGGGCCTACGTCGCCTTCCTGCTCTTCAGCCACGTCCAGGCGCGGGTCTACCTGTGGCTCGACCCGTTCTCGGACCGGTCCATGGCCCTGCTCCGACCAGCTCGCCAAGGGCCTCATGGGGATGGCCGCCGGCGGGCTCTTCGGCACCGGTCTCGGTCGCGGGCGGCCGTGGATGACCCCGTTCGCCGAGAGCGACTTCATCCTGCCCAGCCTGGCCGAGGAGCTCGGCCTGTTCGGCATCTTCGCCCTGCTCCTGCTCTACGCGCTGTTCGTCGAGCGCGGGCTGCGCACCGCCCTCGGGGTCCGCGACGGCTTCGGCAAGCTGCTCGCCGTGGGCCTGGCCTTCTCGGTCGCACTGCAGGTCTTCGTCGTCATCGGCGGGGTCACCCGGGTCATCCCGCTCACCGGCCTCACCACGCCGTTCCTGTCCCTCGGCGGCTCCGCGCTGCTCGCCAACTGGTCGCTCACCGCGCTGCTGCTGCGGATCACCGACCAGGCCCGCCGGCCGGTGCCCGAGGGCGAGGGGCTGCGCCCTCCCCCGCCCCAGCCGCAGGCCGAGGGCGCCCAGACCCAGGTGGTCGCTGCGGTGAACACCCCGATCCTGCGCATCTCCCGCCTCGTCGGCGCGCTCTTCGCGGCCCTGCTCGTCGCCGCGACGGTCGTCCAGTTCGTGCAGGCCCCCAACCTGCGGGCCCGCTCCGACAACCGGCGCACCCTGCTGGACAACTACTCGCGCGAACGCGGCTCCATCATCCTCGGCGACCAGCAGATCGCGCTGTCCACGCCCGTCGACGACGAGCTGAAGTTCCTGCGCCAGTACCCCCAGCCGCTGCTGTACTCCCACGTCACCGGCTACTACTCCTACCTCGTCGGTGCCGGCGGCGGGCTGGAAGGCTCGGAGGACGGCATCCTCTCCGGGTCGTCCGACTCGCTGTTCTACCGCCGCATCTCCGACCTGCTCACCGGGCGCCAGCCGACGGGCGCCAGCATCGTCGTCACCGTCAACCCCAAGGCCCAGGAGGCCGCGAGCAAGGCTCTCGGCAACCAGCGCGGCGCCGTCGTCGCCCTCAACCCCAAGACCGGCGCCATCCTCGCCATGGTGAGCCACCCCCAGTACGACCCCAACACCCTGTCGTCGCACGACCTGAAGTCCGTCGAGGCAGCCTGGCAGGACCTGCAACGCCGACCCCGACAAGCCGCTCGTCAACCGGGCCATCGCCGGCAACCTCTACCCGCCCGGCTCGGTCTTCAAGATCGTCACCGCGGCGGCCGCCCTGTCCACCGGCATCGTCAACGAGAGCACCCCGATCCCGGCGCCCGGCAGCATGGACCTGCCCGACACGTCGGTTCCGCTGCCCAACTACGACCGGAAGGCCTGCGGGCCGAACAACGAGACCACGCTGCATGCACGCCCTCGAGATCTCGTGCAACACCGCCTTCGGCTGGCTCGGGCTGAAGATGGGCGGCGACGCGCTGCGCGACCAGGCCGCCAAGTTCGGCTTCGGCGAGACCCTCAGCATCCCCATGCGGGTCACCCCGAGCTCGGTCCCGGCCGACCTCAACCGGCCGCAGACCGCCCAGTCGGCCATCGGGCAGTACGACGTGCGGGTCACGCCGCTGCAGGTGGCCATGATCGACCGCCGCCATCGCCAACAAGGGCGCGGTCATGCGCCCGTACATCGTCGCCCAGACGCTCGCGTCCAACCTCGACGTCATCGACCAGACCCAGCCGCAGCAGCTCTCGCAGGCCGTCTCGCCCCGAGATCGCCTCTACGCTCACCGGCATGCTCGTGTCAGTCGTCGACAACGGCACCGGCACCCCTGCCAAGATCGCGGGCGTCGCGCGTGGCCGGCAAGACCGGCACCGCCCAGCAGGGCGAGGGCAAGGCCGCCGCACGCGTGGTTCACCGCCTTCGCGCCGGCCGACGACCCACAGGTGGCCGTCGCGGTCGTCGTCGAGGACGGCGGCAACGCCGGCAGCGAGGCGGCGGGGGCAGGCTCGCCGGACCCATCGCCAAGGCCGTCATGGAAGCGGTGATCAAGAAATGACCCCTACCAGCGGGACGACCCTCGGCGGTCGCTACACGCTCATGGACCACGTCGCCGCCGGCGGGATGGGCGACGTGTGGACCGCCACCGACTCGGTCCTCGGCCGCGCGGTCGCCGTCAAGGTCCTGCGGCCCAACCCCGACCCCACCTTCGCGAGCGCGCTTCCGCGACGAGGCCCGTCACGCCGCCGGCCTCTCGCACCCGAACATCTCCACCGTCTACGACTACGGCGAAGACGACGGCGCGGCATACCTGGTCATGGAGTACGTGCCGGGGCGCCCGCTGTCCGAGCTCATCGCCGCCGGGCCGATGCCGCCCGAGCAGGTGCGCGGTCATCATGGGACAGGCCGCGCTCGCCCTCGCGTCCGCCCACGAGGCGGGCGTCGTCCACCGCGACGTCAAGCCGGCGAACATCCTGGTGACCGCCGACGGGCAGGTCAAGCTCACCGACTTCGGCATCGCCCACGCGGCCGACAGCGCGGCGCACACCCGCACCGGCGAGGTCCTCGGCACGCCCGCAGTACCTGTCGCCCGGAGCAGGCCCTCGGACGCACCGTCACCGGCGCCACCGACCTGTACTCCCTCGGCGTCGTCGGCCACGAGATGCTCACCGGGCAGCGCCCGTTCGACGCGGGGAGTGCGGTCGCCACGGCGCTCGCGCAGGTCAACGACGCCCCGCCGCCGCTGCCGGCATACGTGCGTGACCCGCTCCGTGCGGCCGTCGAGTCGTGTCTGGCGAAGGACCCGGCGCAGCGCCCGTCGAGCGCCGCGTCACTCGCGGCGATGCTCGGTATGCCGGTGAGCGGGCTGGGCTCGGCGCTGCCGGCTACCAGCGTCATCGCGGCGACCGACCTGGCGATGACCCAGCCGATGAGCGCGGCGGGCGCGACGGCAGTCATCCCGCCCGCGGGCCCGCCGACCACCGCGGCCACCCCTGCTGGCCCGACCGAGCCGCCCGCGAAGGAGCAGGGCAAGAAGGGGCTGGGCTGGTGGTGGGTGGCCATCGTCGCGGGGGTCGTTGCGGTGGGTTTGCTGCTCTTCCAGCTGCGCCCCAAGGACAACCCCACCCCCGTGGTCACGCCGACCGTGACGGTCACCCAGCAGACCACCACGACGACGACCGTGACACGCACGGCCGCCACGACCCAGGCGCCGCCGACGGCCGCGCTCATCTCGTCGGCCGACTACGTCGGCAAGGACGTCGCCACGGCACGCAACACCCTCAGCCGCGCCGGGTTCACGTCGGTGCGGGTGGTCGAGCAGCCCTCCGACCAGAAGGCCGGCACGGTGCTGGCGATCAGTCCGGTCGGGACGGTGGCCCTGACCGAGACGATCACGCTGACGGTGTCCAGCGGCGCGCCGACCACGACGCCAGGGGCGACGACCAGTGGCTGAACAGTGGGTGGGTGAGCGTGGGGTGCGCGCCCCACGGCTGCTCGGCGGCCGCTACGAGGTCGGCGAGGTCATCGGGCACGGCGGCATGGCCGACGTGCACCTGGGCTTCGACACGCGGCTGTCCCGTCCGGTCGCGATCAAGCTGCTGCGCTCTGACCTGGTCCGCGACACGAACTTCCTCACCCGCTTCCGCCGCGAGGCCCAGTCGGCAGCCGGCCTGAACCACCCGTCGATCGTCGCCATCTTCGACTCCGGCGAGGACCCTGGCGTCGATGCGAGCGGCGCACCGACCACCGTCGCATTCATCGTCATGGAGATGGTCGAAGGCCAGACCCTGCGCGAGCGGGTGGGCGCAGGCTCGCTGCCACCGGAGGAGGCCGCCCGGATCACCGAGAGCGTGCTCGGCGCGCTCGCCTACAGCCACCGGATGGGCATCGTCCACCGCGACATCAAGCCGGCCAACGTCATGCTGTCTGACAACGGCGACGTCAAGGTCATGGACTTCGGTATCGCCCGCGCCGTCGCTGACACCGCGGCGACGATGACCCAGACCCAGGCGGTGCTCGGCACTGCGCAGTACCTGTCGCCCGAACAGGCCCAGGGACTGCCCGTCGACGCCCGCTCGGACCTCTACTCCACCGGGTGCATGCTCTTCGAGCTGCTGACCGGACGCACCCCCTTCCTCGGCGACACGCCAGTGGCCATCGCCTACCAGCACGTCGGGGAGGCGCCGCCGCGGCCCTCGACGCTGACGACCGGCATACCCCAGGCGTACGACGCGGTCGTCTTGCACGCCATGGTCAAGGACCGCGACGGGAGGTACCAGACCGCTTCGGAGTTCCGGGCCGACCTCGTCGCAGCCCGCGAGGGCAAGCCGCTCAGCGAGGCTGCTCTCGCGACAGCCGCAGGTGGCTCAGTCGCCGGACGCCGCGACGGCCGTGCTGTCCGGACCCCGTAAGCGCGACCCCGACACCGCCTCGCTGCCGTCCGTCGGCCATGACGAGGCGGACGAACCGCCGAAGCGTCGCGGCTGGGTCTACCTGCTGCTCTTCCTGGCGGCACTGGCCGCCCTCGTCGGGCTCGTGCTGCTCGGTCGCGCCATCTTGGCCAACCGCGCCGAGGCCCAGCGGGTCTCGGTGCCGTACGTCATCGGCAAGACGGAGGACCAAGCGCGCACGCTCATCGGCGGGGCCGGACTGGTCGCCGAGGTGCGGTCGGTCACCAACCCGAACGCGGCCAAGGGCACCGTCACCGAGCAGGACCCGCAGTCCGACACCAGCGTCGACCGAGGTTCGACGGTCCGCATCGCGGTGTCGTCGGGCCCCGGGCAGGCGGCGGTGCCGGCGGTCGTGGGTCAGCCGCAGGAGGCGGCGGTCACGACGATCACGCTGGCCGGGTTCACCAGCACGTCGGTCGTGCTCGTCGACGACCCGACGCAAGCCAAAGGCAACGTCGTGAGCACCGAGCCGGCGGGCGGTCAGGTGGCCGCTCTCAACACGACGGTCGTGGTCAAGGTGGCCAGTGGCAAGGTCAAGGTGCCCAACGTCGTGGGGCTGGACACGTCGGTCGCGCAGCTCAAGGTCACCGAGCTCAAGCTCGGATACGACGACAGCCAGCGGGTCGAGAGCACGTCCGTGCTCGAGGGCAAGGTGATCGCGCAGGACGTCGGGGCCGACACTCTGGTCGACGTGGGGACTACCGTGAGGGTGAAGATCGCGGTCCGGCCCGCCGTCACCGTGACGACGACGCAGACGCAGACGGTGACCGCCTCCCCGACCACGACCGCCACGCTCCCGACGGGAACGCTCTCACCGACCACCACCCGCTGAGCGCATAAGCCCAAACCCGTCGCCGAAAGGTCAGTAGATGTGGTTATCGAGCCCCGATGACGACAACAACGGACCTCTCGGCGAACCGTTACGTTAATCAACGGTGCACGAGCGGGCTCAGACCGGCCGACCGGGTCACGGCCTCAGGGTCGCCGCACCGGGCCAGCCAGTTGGCCAGGACCCGGTGCCCGCCCTCGGTGAGCACGCTCTCCGGGTGGAACTGAACTCCGTGCAGCGGCAAGGAGGTATGCCGGACGGCCATGATGATCCCGCTGGCCGTGCGGCCGTTGGCGAGCAGCTCGTCCGGCATCGTGGCGGGGTCGATCGCGAGCGAGTGGTAGCGGGTGGCGGGGAACGGCGACGCCAGCCCCTCCAGGACCCCCGTCCCGTCGTGCTCGACGAGGGAGGTCTTGCCGTGGCGCAGCTCGGGAGCCCGTCCAACCGTCGCCCCCATGACGACCCCCAACGCCTGATGACCGAGGCACACCCCGAGCATCGGCTGGGCGGTCCGGGCGCACTCGGCGACCATGTCCAGGCAGACGCCGGCGTCCTCCGGGGTGCCTGGTCCGGGTGAGAGCAGCACCCCGTCGTACTCGCCGGCCTCGTCGGGGCTGACCGTGTCGTTGCGGGCCACGGTGCAGGTCGCGCCGAGCTGCTCGAGGTATCCGACGATGGTGAACACGAACGAGTCGTAGTTGTCGACAACGAGGATGCTCGGTCCCTGCTCGACCGGGCTGTGATAGGTCGTCACGTTCATGGCCCACGGCTCCCTCCGGCGGTCGCGGACCAGACCGCAGCCGCAGCAGCCGGCGCACCGACACTCGGGCCTGCGCTGACGCTTGCACCTGGCTCGAGGGTGACGTTCTCGAAGGGCAGCCGGGCCGCGACCGCAGGGAACACCCAGATGAAGAGCACCGCCACGACCAGCAGGAACAGCGCCAGGCACTCGAACGCCTTGGCGAGCCGGCCTCCCGGCAGCGCGCGCCACAACGCGGCATACATCAGCTCGCCCCCCGGGGGTCGGCGAGCAGCTCCGGCGGCAACCCCTCCGCCCGCGGTATCACCCGCTCCAGGGATGCGTGGACGATGAACCGGTTGGTCGACCCGAAGCGGGGGTCGCACGAGGTCAGCGTGAGGTAGGCCTTCGTGGGGGTCGCGCCCGGCTGGCCAGGGACCGGGGCGATGACGTCGACCTGGGTGGGTGGCACGATCTGCGAGCGTTCGGCGCGGTACACGGCATACGCGTCGCCGGTCTCCACGACCATCACGTCGCCCGGCTTGATCGCATCGATGTCGATAAGCGGGTTGCCGTGCCCCGCGCGGTGGCCGGCGATGGCGGTGTTGCCGACCTGCCCGGGAAGCTGGCTGTCGGGGTAGTGGCCCAGGCCCTTGGCCAGCGCGCTCGCGCCCACCCCCTCGTAGACCGGCTTGGCCCACGACGACCCGCCGAGGCGGGGCACCCGCAGGATCGCGAACACGGCGCCGTTGGCCAGGTCCGCCGCCGGCGGCTCCGCTCCCGCTGCCCCGGGGGGTTCGCTGGGGGCCAGGGTCGCCTGGGCGAACTGCTGCTCGAGCTCGCCCACCACGCTCGCCTGGGCGCGGCTGTCGACGAGCGCGACGTAGCCAAGCTGCCAGACGACAAAGAGCAGCAGGACCACCCCCGCGGTGATGAGCAGCTCGCCCAGGACACCGACGCCGGCTCGGACGCGCCTCACTGGCTCACCGTGGCGTACTGCACATCCAGGGCACCGGAGTATGCCGGGAACTCCGCCTCGCCCGTGGTCACCTCGTAGCCCAGGCCGACCGCGTCGACCCACTGCCGGTAGATCGCCACCTGCGGGTCGGCCCTGAGGGCGGCCTGGAGGGCGCTCTGGTTACCCATCGCGCGCACGACGAAGGGTGGCGAGTAGACCCGGCCCTGAAGAATCAGGGTGTTGCCGACGCATCGGACGGCGGAGGTCGAGATCATCCGCTGGTCCTGGACCATCATCGCCTCGGCGCCGCCGCGCCACAGGGCGTTGACAACCGCCTGGACGTCCTGCTGGTGCACGACGATGTCGTCGAGCGTGACCCCCTGGGGCAGCGAGGAGGCGCTGCGCTGGGCGTCGTCGAGCGACACCGTGACGATGGGTCCGTGCACCGCCTGGGTCCCCGCGGCGATGCCGAGCTGGTCCGCGGCGGCTCGTAGCCCCGACACCCGCGCGTCGTACGGAGCGGCAGCCGCCGTAAGCCGGTCGACGTCCGCTTGGAGGGACTGCACCAGAGCGGACCGGTCGGCGACGTTGCGGTTGGTCGCCTGGATGACGCCGGGTAGTCCCCGGTCGCTGCGCAGGTCGGTCCCCCGAGCGGCCTGAAAGCTCATGGAGAACATCAGCCCAGCCCCGGCGGCCACCACCGGCACGACCAGCCGCCACCGGGTCGGCCGCGCGCCGAACCAGGCCCGCGGCATACCGGGCATGACCCCTCCTTGTTGTGACCTGGCTGGTGAGCTGGCTTGACCGACCAGCAACTACGCTAACCGACAGATTCCGTGCTCCCGGCAACCAAGGAGACCTCACGTGCCTGAGTCCAAGGGCCGACCACAGAAGAAGACGCCCGCCCCGGCCAAGCCGGCCAAGCCGGCCGGTCCCAACCCGTCCTGGTGGGCCCCGGTCTTCATCACCCTGCTCATTCTCGGGCTGATCTGGATCGTCGTCTTCTACGTCAGCTCGGGTGCCTACCCCGTCGCGGCGTTTGGCTACTGGAACCTGGTCGCCGGCTTCGGGCTGCTGCTGGCCGGCTTCGGGATGACGATGCGGTGGCGCTGAGGCCCGGGCGCACCCGCGCAGCGACCTCGAATCACACGCCTGTCATTCGTCCCCAGGTGTGGACGACCCTGTGGATAGCGGTCGTGCTCACCCGCCCTGCCTGTCGGTCGGCCGGTATGCCGGGCGCGCTCGCACCCGAACCGGCTGGCGGCGCGCGGCCGCGGACAGGACAACGACCACGCCCGCGGCGCAGGCGACGAGCCCGAGCACAGCCGATTGCATCCATACCGAAATGACGAACGAGCCGGCTGCAGCGTTCCCGGGGAGCGGGGCCGCCGTCAGCGGTAGATGTCGGGCACGCCCAGGTACTTCAGTGCGGCAGCCCCGACGAGCAGCAGGAAGATCAGCCCGAGCGCCGGCAGCTGCCAACGGCGCAGACCCTGGACCCGAGAGCCGGGCGATCACCGCGGCCCCGGCCGCGCCGGTGAGCAGCCCACCCAGATGCGCCTGCCAGGCGATGCCCGGGTAGACGAAGCCGATGACGACGTTGATGGCCAGCACGGCATACAGCGCCGCGGACGAGCGGCCCATCCGCCGGTTGAGCACGAACAGGGCGCCGAACAGCCCGAACACCGCCCCCGACGCCCCGACCACCCCGGTCGCCCCACGCGGCATACGTCTGCGCCTCGGCCGCCGAGCGCAGCACCGCGTGGGGGCTGGCACCAGCAGCACGACCCCGACCGACCCGCCAATCGCGCTGAGCAGGTACAGCGCGACGAACCGGGCCCGGCCGAGCAGCCCCTCCAGGTAGGGCCCGATCTGCCAGAGGAACAGCATGTTCAGCGCGATGTGCAGGATCATCGACGGCGAGTGCAGGAACGCCGCCGTCAGCGCCCGCCACGGCTCGTGCCAGCCGCGGGCCGGCGAGAAGGCGAACTGCGTCGGTGATCGAGGGGACCAGCAGCTGCGGCACGTACACCACGACGCAGATGCCCATGATGCTGTACGTCGCGACCGGCCGCGAGTCCCGTAACGGGCCCACCGAAGCGGGTGACCATCGGGCCGTGACGGCACGGGCTGACGCGGTGACGCAGTCGACGCACTGGATGCCGACCGCGGCCGGGCGCTGGCACTCGGGACAGGTGGGCCGGCCGCAGCGCTGGCAGCGCACCCAGGACTCACGGTCGGGGTGCCGCGGGCAGACCGGCGACTGGTCGTACGTGCCGCGGCGCGTCCTGGGGTTCGGTCATGCGCGCTGTGCTGGTATGCCGTGGGCTACTTGTCGACGCTGACCGACGTGATGACCACGGGCTCGAGCGGGCGGTCGTTGCGGTCGGTGCGCACGTTCGCGATGGCGTCGACGACCTCACGGCTCGGGCCGTCGGCTACCTCGCCGAAGATGGTGTGCTTGCCCTGCAGGTGCATCGGCGTCGACACGGTGATGAAGAACTGGGACCCGTTGGTGCCCTTGCCCATCCGCTTGCCGGCGTTGGCCATCGCCAGCAGGTAGGGCTTGTTGAAGACCTTCTCGGGGTGCGGCTCGTCGTCGAAGGCGAAGCCAGGACCGCCACGCCCGTCCCCGATCGGACAGCCGCCTTGGATCATGAACCCCGAGATGATCCGGTGGAAGGTCAGCCCGTCGAAGTACGGGGTCGGGTTGGTGCGGCCTGCGTCGTCCCGGTACGGCTTGTCCCCCTTGGCCAGCCCGACGAAGTTCTCGACGGTCTTGGGCGCCTCGTCCGGGAAGAGCGTGACGTTGATGTCGCCGTGGTTGGTGTGGATCGTGGCTTTCATGGGCGCCATCCTCGCACGGCATACCGTGTGTCTTGCCGGCGCTGAGAGAGCACCTGCGGTGTTAGACCACGGCAAAACAGGGCAGGATGGCTCGTGGGCAGGGGCTTCTCGCCGCAAGCGTCCGTAGTCAGTCAAGAGAGTCAACACGAGAGGAACCGGTGTTCCGGATGGACAAGAACGAGGCCGCGGCGGCGGCCAGCGAGCGTCTGGCGGCGTTGCGCGACGCGGTGGGGCCGGCGGCCACCAAGGGCAAGGAGGCGGCGATGGACGCCGCGGCGGTCTACGGGCCGATCGCCAAGGAGAAGGCCCAGCAGGCGGCCGAGGCGGCGGCCGAGGCCGCGCGCACCTACGGGCCGGTCGTGGCCGAGAAGGCCCAGCACGCCGCCGAGGCGGCTGCGGAAGCGGCCAAGCCGCAGGTTCGGCGCGCGCGCAGGTGGGCCGGGCCGAAGGTCGAAGAGGCCGTCGCCTCCGCCGCTCCGGCCCTGGACTGGGCCAAGGGCAACGTCGAGCACGGCGTCGAGGTCGCTGGGCCCAAGGTGGCCGAGGCGGTCGACGCCCTCGGCCCCAAGGTGGACGCCGCGCGAGACGTCATCGTCGACGAGCTGCTGCCCAAGCTCTCCTCGGCGGTGTCGACCCTCAGCGAGGCTGCCAGCAGCGCGAAGGCACAGGCTGCCGACATGGCCGAGCGTGCTTCGGAGGTCGCCGCGGCTGCCAGTGAGCAAGCCAGGGCGTATGCCGAGCGGGCACCGGACACGCTCGCTGTCCTCAGCGGTGAGGCCAGCGCAAAACCCAAGCGCAAGGGCGGCTTCTTCATCTTCCTCGGCATCGCCGCGGCGGCTGCCGCTGCCGGCGCGGCCGCCATGGGGCGCAAGCCCAAGGAGGACCCGTGGGCCGCGCCGACCAGCGCCTCCGCTGGTGGGTCCATCCCGAAGACGAGCGCGCCGCCCGCTGCGACGGCGCCGGTTGCCGCGGTGACGGCCGACGCCCCTCCAGCCGAGGCCGGAGCGGCCGCGCCCCCCGGCGGCGCGCCTGAGGGCGAGAAGGACCGGATGCCCTACTGGGTCGGCACCCGGGAGGTCGGCGGGGAGGGCGATGCTGGTGCGGCCGCCGACGCCGA
Source organism: uncultured Actinomycetota bacterium (assembly GCA_963769085.1). Taxonomy (GTDB): domain Bacteria; phylum Actinomycetota; class Actinomycetes; order Actinomycetales; family Dermatophilaceae; genus Phosphoribacter. Next base: position 23,159 of record CAVYKM010000038.1, read on the forward strand.
GCCTGCCGCGGGCGCCGGAGAAGGCAACCGGGCAGCCAAGAACGCGGCGGACGAAGCCAAGGAGTGACAAAGCGGCAGATCGTGGGTAAGGCGGCAGATCTTCCACATAGGCGGCAGCAACGACCGCCGCTCTGCTGCGGGCCACCTGCTCGCGCAACGCGTCCAGCTCGGCCCTAAGCCGAGCGACAAACGCGCTCTGCTCTGCCGTCACCGCCAGCCCTCCACGAGGCCAGGCCGACTCCAGCGTGTCGGCGAACACCTGGGCACGCCAGACCCGAAACTGCCGATAAGACACGCCATGCTCACCCAGATACCTCCCACGCGATCCATACGGTGCAGCAAGATAGGCAAGCACGTGCCCCGCTCTGCTCGACCGTGAACATCGAACCTGACAAGTCGATCACTCCTCAAAGACGAGCGACTGACCACACCCAGCCTGACACGTAGGGTTTGTGGAGATTTGCCGCCTTACCGGGTCGCGGAGGTCGCGGCTAGCGCATCATGTGGGTCCAGGGTTTGGACAGGTAGAAGAACCGGCCCGAGATCTCGGAGATGTCGACCGCAACGACGTGGTTCTTGGCGTCCTTGATCCAGGGGCGCAGCCGCAGCTGGTCGCTCATCAGGGCTTCGTCACCGGTGAGCTCGTAGGCCAGCCCCCGCGCGATGACGCTCATGGCGGCCTCGTCGGTGAGCTCGTCGGTCTCGAAGGCGACGTCGGCGTTCTCCATCACGCTGGAGAACTTGCTGCCCTCTGCCGTTCGGAAGATGATCCGGTGCTGGTCGACGGCGAAGTTGACCGGGACGATCTGGACCCGTCGGGAGTCGTGGTAGGCCAGCCGACCGAACTCACGACGCCGCAGCAGGTCCCAACAGTCCTCAGGCGTCATCGTGTAGACGTGGCCGACCATGTGACCCTTCCCATCGAGGTGATCCAGCCGCAGAGTCACAGCCTATGCCCCCGAGCCGCTGGGGTTTCGGGGATGTTCGGCAGCGCACAGCCGCCCGTTAGTGGGGGGTGCTCAAGGTGGTGTCGACCTCGATGAGCCGCGGCTCGAGCGCCGGAGGGTCGGTCAGCGCGGCCCGCAGCTCGGCCAGGTCTG
>CAVYKM010000039.1:0-46440 GCA_963769085.1 uncultured Actinomycetota bacterium
GAGAGGCCGAAACAGCGCACGGCTAGCCACACACAAGGGCCCGACGGGGGTATGCCGTGTGCTCCCCTATCGACGCCGCTTCTCGCGCACCCGCACGGAGACCTCGATCGGGGTGCCCTCGAAGCCGAACTGCTCACGCAGCCGGCGCTCGACGAACCGGCGATACCCCGCCTCGACAAACCCCGTTGCGAAGAGGACGAACCGGGGTGGGCGGGTTGACGCCTGAGTGGCGAAGAGGATCCGCGGCTGCTTGCCGCCGCGCACCGGATGCGGGTGACCCGAGACGACCTCTCCCAGAAAGGCGTTGAGCTTGCTGGTTGAGACCCGGGTGTCCCACGAGCCGAGGGACGTCTCCAGCGCGGGCACGAGCCGGTCCAGGTGCCGGCCAGTGCGAGCCGAGAGGTTGACCCGAGGCGCCCACTGCACCGTGCCCAGGTCCTGGGCAATCTCGCGCTCGAGGTAGTAGCGGCGGTCCTCGTCGAGGGTGTCCCACTTGTTGTACGCGACGACCAGGCCGCGACCAGCGTCGATGACCTGTTGGACGACCCGTACGTCCTGCTCGGCGATCGGCTCGCTGGCGTCGATGAGGACGACGGCAACCTCGGCCTTCTCCAGGGCCGTCTGGGTGCGCAGCGACGAGTAGAACTCGGCCCCTTTCGACTGGTGGGATCGCCGCCGGATGCCGGCCGTGTCGACGAAGCGCCAGGTCTTGCCGCCGAGCTCGACGAGCTCGTCCACCGGGTCGCGGGTCGTGCCGGCCACCGGGTCGACCACCGCCCGGTCGTGCCCAGCCAGCTTGTTAAGGAGCGAGGACTTGCCGACGTTGGGCCGGCCGAGCAAGGCGACCCGACGCGGCCCGCCACCAAGACCTGGCCCCTGGCCCGCGGCCACGTCCGGAAGAGCCGCCAGCACCGCATCGAGCGCGTCGCCACTCCCCCGCCCGTGCAGCGCCGACACGGGCCACGGCATACCGAGGCCGAGGTTCCACAGCGCCGTTGCGTCGGCCTCGAACCGCTGGTCGTCGACCTTGTTCGCCACCAGCACGACCGGCTTGCCGCATCGGCGCAGCAGCTTCACGACCGCCTCGTCGGCGTCGGTCGCCCCGACCATGGCGTCGACGACGAAGACGACCACGTCGGCGAGGTCGACCGCCACCTCGGCCTGTTCGGTCACCCGCAGCTGCATGCCGGACGCGCCGACCTGCCAGCCCCCGGTGTCAACCAGGGTGAACCGCCGCCCCGCCCACTCCGCGTCGTAGGTCACCCGGTCACGGGTCACCCCCGGGACATCTTCGACGACTGCCTCCCGGCGCCCCAGGATGCGGTTGACCAATGTCGACTTGCCGACGTTCGGCCGCCCCACCACCGCGACGAGGGGAAGTGGTCCGTCATGATCGGCCTGCCACGAGCCCGCGCGCGACGCGTCGAGCAACGCCAGGTCCTCCTCGTCCAGCTCGAGCTCCTCGAGCCGGGCCCGAAGGGCGCGCTCGACCTGCCCCGCGTCATCGGTGGCCACGGTCACCCTCCTCCGCGTAGGGAGGTTCGGCGCGGTGCACGAGCGCCAGCACCGCAGCCACCGTCTCGTCGAGCCCCAGCTCGGACGTGTCCAGCAGGACGACACCCTCGGCGGCAGTGTGGAACTCGGCCACGGTCGCGTCGGCCCGGTCGCGCTCGACCACGTGTCGATGGGCCGCGGCCATCGTCGTTGCGTCGGCTGTCCCGTGGTTCTCGGTGGCCCGCCGAGTCAGCCGGGCCGCTTCGCTGGCGGTCAGCAGGATGCGCACATCGGCGTCCGGCGCGACCACGGTTGTGATGTCGCGCCCCTCGGCGACGACCTGGCCGGTATGCCGCACGGCGCGGTCGATCAGCTCGCGCTGGCTCTCGCGCATCAGGGCTCGCACTTCGAGATTGGTCGCGATCGCCGACACCGCGCCGGTCACGCGGTCCTGCCGGATCGCCGTCGTGACGTCCCTGTCGCCCACCCGCACCCACGGGTCGGCCGGGTCCAGCCCCAGCTCCAACGGCATACCAGCGCACAGCTGCGCCACGGCCGACACGTCGGTGACGTCCACGCCGCGATCCAGGCACCACCAGGTGAGCGCCCGATACATCGCGCCGGTGTCCAGGTAGGCCGCCCCGAGCGCTTTTGCGACGGCGCGTGACACGGTGGACTTCCCACTGCCGGAAGGCCCGTCGATCGCGACAACGCGCGTGGCGCGACGTGTGCTCATCAGTCGTGCACCCGCCAGCCGGCCCGCTCGAGCACCTCGTGCAGCCGCTCGACCGCCGACGGCACGACGACGATGTCCGCCAACCCAAACGGCTGATCGATCCCGTGGTCCAGCCGCATGTCCTCCATGTTGACTCCGGCGTCACCGATGTCCTTGAACAGCCGGGCAAGCTCCCCAGGCTTGTCCTGCACCACAACGGTCACGGTCTCGTATGCCGTGGGCGCGGCGCCGTGCTTGCCCGGGATCCGCGCCCGCCCGGCGTTGCCGTGGACGATGGTCCGGTTGACGACCTCGAGGCTGCCCACCCCCTCGCCGCAGCGCAGGTCGTCGAGCGCCGCGAGCAGCTCGGCGAGGTCGGCGTGCACCCGAAGCAGCACCTCCCGCAGCGCCTCGGCGTTGCCGGCGAGGATCTGGGTCCACAGCCGCGGGTCGCTCGCCGCGATCCGGGTCACGTCGCGGACTCCCTGGCCGGACAGCGCCAGCGCGCCTTCGTCGAGCGTACGCAGCTGTCCCGCAACGAGACTGGCGGCGACCTGCGGTAGGTGCGAGATGGCTGCGACGGCGTCGTCGTGAGCGTGGGCGTCCATGACCGACACGGCCGACCCGGCGGCATACCCGATCTCGCTGACGAGGTCGATCGCGGTCCGGGTGGACGTCGGCGTCGGCACGATGACCCAGGCCCGCCCTTCGAACATGTCCCCGCGCGCCGCGCCCGCACCGGTGCGCTCCCTGCCCGCCATCGGATGTGAGCCGACGTACCGGGTGAGGTCGACACCCTGGCTCGTCAGCGCGGCGAGGATGACCGCCTTCACCGAGGCGACGTCGGTGACCACGGCCTGCGGGTAGCGCCGCAGTGCGCTGGCCACGACGTCCGCCGCGACGTCCGGCGGCGCCGCGACGACGACCAGGTCAGGTTCGGGCGCGTCCTCGTTGCGCAGCTCCCCGGCGCCGAGGTCGCGAGCCAGCCGCTCGGCCGTGGGCGACGGGTCGCTAAGCCGGACGTGGTACCCCTTGCGGGACAGCGCAATTCCAAGGCTCGTGCCGATGAGGCCGGTGCCGAGAATGAGGACGTCCCTGCTCACGGGGTTAGGGTATCGATCCGGTTGCCGGCCGGCCTTCACACACCCGGGCGAGCATCAACGAGGCGGACCGTGCTCACCGGCGCGTTCGCGCTGGGGCACATCTCCGGCGGGCACTTCTGACCTCGTCCGGCGTCAGAGCCCGGCAACGGCATACAACCGTCCGACCTCCTGTCGGGTGAGCCGCCGCGTCTTTCCTGGCCCAAGCGGGCCCAAGTCGACCGGGCCGACCTGAGTGCGCACAAGGGACTGCACCGGGTGACCGACCGCGGCCAGCAGCCGCCGGACGATGTGCTTGCGGCCCTCGTGCAGCACGACCTCGACCAGTGCTTTGCCGGGTGCGGAGTCGAGGACCCTGAAGGAGTCGACAGCGACCGGGCCGTCGTCCAGCTCGACGCCCGAACGAAGCCGCCGGCCCAGGTCACGGGGGAGCGGCCCAGGGACCTGGGCGACATACGTCTTTCGCACCTCGTATGCCGGATGGGCCAGCCGGTGCGCCAGCTCACCGTCGTTGGTGAGCAGCAACAGCCCCTCGGTGTCGACGTCGAGCCTGCCCACGTGGAACAGCCGCTCCGACCGGCCCCCCACGTAGTCGCCGATCGACGGGCGCCCTCGCTCGTCGCTCATGGTCGAGACCACCCCGACCGGCTTGTGAAAGGCCAGATAGACGCGGCTTTCGTCCAGCTGCACGCGTTCGCCGTCGACGTGGACGACATGCCGGACCGGGTCGATCCGCACCCCGAGCTCGGTGACGGTCGCGCCGTCGACGCTGACTCGCCCGGCCGCGATGAGGTTCTCGCAGGCGCGCCTTGACCCGATCCCGGCGCCGGCCAGCAGCTTCTGCAACCGAACGCCGTCCGGGTCGTGCACGTCGAGGCGGCTCTGGCCAGCCGTCGGGGCGGAGGTGCTGCGAGTGGTGGGCCTCAGGTGCCCGGCCGTTGGGCGGCCGGCGCCTCTACGGGCCGAGCCGGAGGTTCGGGGAGTGCGGGGGGCCCGCTGGGTCATCCCCGCACGATCCTTGCCATCTCGTCGAGGCCGTCGATGTCCGAAAGAGCAAGCGCGGCGAGGCGTCGAGCCACCGGTGGCGCTCCGACAACAGCCAACCCGACGCGAACTGCAGGACGCATCATGCGGGTCAGACTACGTGACGGGTCACCGCCCATCAGCCCTGTGGCGGCTCGCTGGCCGCGAGCCGGTGCCAGAAGTCGTGCCGGCGGGTGACGGTCCCTCTGGTCGGGGATGAGGTGTGGTCAGCGGAACTGGTCGAGCTTGCCGAACTTCTCAGCGAGCAGGTAGTAGACGGTCACCCGGTTCTTGTTTCGGGTGCCCTGCAGCTTCTGTCCGACCTCAGCGATCGCCGCGTCAAGGTCGGCGTCGGAAGCAGTGAGACCGAGCTTCTTCTTGAGGAAGCTCTCGCGCACGGTCGCCAGCTCGGCTTTGTCCGAGAACGAGACCAGCGAGGAGTCCCGCTTCTGCAGCGAGATTCCGCAGTGCTTGACGATTCCTTGGATGGCGCGGTCGTCCGCGTCAGGGGCGACCGTCTTGACGTCTGCTGCCCATTCAGCCATGTCGTCCTCTCCAAACGGCGATGCTTCGGCGTACCAAGGCCACGATAGTCAACAGAGTCAGCAACTGTGGACAAGCAGGCAGTCCGACATCGGCGTGTTATCCGCGCCCGCTCTCGGCGATCTCGTCGAGGACGTCGACGTCGGGCAGGTAGGGCGCCAGCGGCGGCAGCTCGTCGAGGGAGCTGATGCCGAGGCGCTGCAGGAAGTAGGGGGTCGTGCCGTAGAGGATGGCACCGCCCTCCCCTTGGCCCCGCTCCTCCACCAGGCCGCGCGACATAAGGGTGCGCACGACCCCGTCGACGTTGACGCCACGCACTGCCCCCACCCGGGCCCTGGACACCGGCTGTCGGTAAGCGATGACGGCGAGTGTCTCCAACGATGCCTGGGTGAGCTTGGCCTGCTGGCCGTCCAGGAGGAACTTCTCCACGACCGCCGCGTAGTCTGAGCGGCTGTACATCCGCCAGCCGCCCCCCGTCGACCGCAGCGTGAAGCCGCGTTGCTCACCGGCATACTCCCGCTCGAGGTCCTGCAGGATGGCGATCGACCTGCTCGACGGGCAGCTCGAGTGCGGTGGCGAGCGCCATCTCCGACACCGGCTCGTCTACCACCATAAGCACCGCCTCGATGGCCGAGGGCACACCTCCGGGAAGCGCGTCGAGGTCGAGGCCGACCCGCTCCGGCTCAGGGATCAGCTCGGCGTCCGGGGCGCCCATCTGGTCACTCATCAGGTCCTCCATCGGGTGGGGCGGCTCCGGTTGAGATGGCGTCTCCCTCCTCGTCGAACTCGTCGCTCACCCCGACCTCACCCTCGTCGGCGCCGGTCCAGCGGATCGTGAGGTCGCCCAGTGGCTCGGCCTGTTCGAACGCGATCACCGACTCCTTGAACAGCTCGAGCAGGGCGAGAAACCGAGCCACGATGACGATGGTGGTGTCTGCGTCGGCAACGAGGGCGCGGAACGAGCAGACCCGGTCGCGCCGCAGCCGCCCCACGAGCAGCCCGGCCTGGTCCCGGACGCTCACCACCGGAGCGTGCAGATGCTCCAGGCCGATCGTCGGCGGGGCCTTGGGGACCATCGCCCGCCCGGCGATCATCGCCAGCTGCTCGGGGGTGACCCCCATGACCAGCTCGGGCAGCAGTCCGGCGAAGCGCGGCTCCAGCCCGCCAGGTCGCGGCACCGTGCGGCTTGCGGTGGCCATCCGCTCGGCGAGCGCCGCGGCGACGTCCTTGAACGCCCGGTACTGCAGCAGGCGCGCGAAGAGCAGGTCGCGGGCCTCGATGAGCGCCAGGTCCTCCTCGTCCTGCGGCCCGCTCTGCGGCAGCAGCCGGGCGGCCTTGAGGTCGAGCAGGGTCGCGGCCACGAGGAGGAACTCCGATGTCTCTGACAGGTCCAGGCCCCGCTCGGCAGCCTGCGCGGCCTTGAGGTGGCCGATGAACTCGTCGGTCACCTGGGCCAGGGCGATCTCGGTGATGTCGAGCTTGTGCTTGGCGATCAGCCCGAGTAGCAGGTCGAACGGGCCCGAGTAGACGTCGAGGTGGACCTCGAACGGGGCGACCGCGCCACGGCGGGTGAGCACCCCGCCCGGTGCCTGCGGCTCCGCGTCAGGGGGCAACCCAGTGTCAGGCCGCGTCGCCACGGGCGATGAGCTCGCGAGCCAGCTGACGGTATGCCGCAGCGGCCACGTGTGCGGGGGCGTAGGACGTGATGGGCTCGGCCGCGAGCGTGGCGTCGGGGAACTTCACGGTGCGGGTGATGACGGTGTGGAACACCCGGTCGCCGAAGTGGTCGACAACCGACTTGACGACCTCACGGCTGTGCAGGGTGCGCCCGTCGTACATGGTGGCCAGGATGCCGTCGATCTGCAGCCGGGGGTTGAGCCGGTCGGTGATCTTCTCGATGGTCTCCACCAGCAGAGCCACCCCGCGCATGGCGAAGAACTCGCACTCCAGCGGGATGACCACGCCGTGCGAGGCGGTCAAGGCGTTGACGGTGAGCAGCCCGAGCGAGGGCTGGCAGTCGATGAGGACGATGTCGTAGTCGTCGAGGACCGGTCGCAGCACCCGCGCGAGGACCTGCTCGCGGGCCACCTCCCCGACCAGCTGGACCTCGGCCGCGGACAGGTCGATGTTGGCCGGGATGAGGTCCAGCCCTTCGGTCCGAGTGGGCAGGATGACCTCGCGCACATGGTGGCTGGCATCGACGAGCAGGTTGTAGATCGTCACGTCCAAGCCGTGGGTACGCACTCCAAGGCCGACCGACAGCGCGCCCTGGGGGTCGAAGTCCACGAGCAGGACCTTGCGGCCCAGCTCGGCCATCGCGGCCCCGAGGTTGATGGTCGTCGTCGTCTTGCCGACCCCGCCCTTCTGGTTGCACATCGCGATGACCCGTGCCGGGCCGTGCTCGGTGAGCATGGGCGGGGTGGGGAACTCCGGCAGGGGACGCCCGGTCGGGCCGAGCACCCCGGCCGCGTCGATCCCTGGTAGTGCCGCGTCGTCGGTGGTCGGGCTCACGTCTGCGCTCACAGATGTGTCTCTTCCGTGCGGTCGAGCGGGCGGCCAGCTCGCGGGCTGACCCCAGCGACCCTATCAGCGGGCCCGGGGGTGAGCCCCGGCATACACCTCGCGTAGCCGCTGCACGGTGACGAGGGTGTAGACCTGGGTCGTCGTCACGGAGGCGTGCCCGAGCAGCTCCTGCACCACGCGCACGTCGGCGCCGCCGTCGAGCAGGTGAGTGGCGAACGAGTGACGCAGGGTGTGCGGCGACACTCGCCCGGCGAGCCCGGCGCGTTCGGCGCAGTCCCGAAGGGCGACCCAGGCGCTCTGGCGGGTCAGCCGCCCGCCGCGCTGCCCGAGCAGCAGAGCGGGGGTGCCCCTCCCCTTGACTGCCAGCGCGGGGCGGGTGCGCACGAGGTATGCCGTGACCGCCTCCCGCGCGTACCGGCCAACCGGCACGACCCGCTCCTTGGACCCCTTGCCGAACAGGCGTGCCGAGCCGGTGTCCAGGTCGACGTCGTCGACGTCGAGGCCGACCGCCTCGGAGATGCGTGCGCCGGTACCGTAGAGCAGCTCGAAGAGGGCCCGGTCGCGCAGCGCGACCGGGGTGCCGCCCGCTGACGCTGCCTCCAAGAGGCGCTCGACCTCGTCGACGGAGATCGCCTTGGGCAGCCGCAGCGGCGGCTTGGGCGGGCGCACAGCCGCAGCAGGGTCGGCGGCGACGACCCCCTCCAGCGCGAGGAAGCGGTGCAACCCACGGACGGCGACGAGGGTCCTGGCCGACGACGACGCGGCCATCGCTGGATGGGTGGCGGTGCCCTCGCGCAAGGTGGCGAGGAAGTCGGTGACCAAGGCCTCCCGCACCTGCTCGGGTTCGGTGACCCCCCTCGCGTGGAGGAAGGCGAGGTAGCGGTCCAGGTCGCGCCGGTATGCCGCGAGCGTGTTGGCCGACGCGCCCCGCTCGACCGCAAGGTGGTCCAGCCAGCCGCGCGCCTCGCGCGCCAGCCGGGTCGGGGGCGGCGGGCCTGGCGGGGCGCTCGGGTGGGGGCGGCTCAGGCCAGGACCGCGTCGATCGGGGTGCACTCCAGGCCGAACGCGTCGGCGACGCCGGGGTAGGTGACGGCGCCGTGGTGGGTGTTCAGCCCCAGGGCCAGGGCCGGGTCCGAGCGCAGGGCCGCGCGCCAGCCGCGGTCGGCGAGGCGAACGGCATACGTGAGGGTGGCGTTGGTCAGGGCGTACGTCGACGTGTTGGGCACGGCACCGGGCATGTTCGCCACGCAGTAGAACGTCGAGCTGTGCACCTGGAAGATCGGGTCGGAGTGGGTCGTCGGGTGGGTGTCCTCGAAGCAGCCGCCCTGGTCGACCGCGACGTCGACGAGCACCGACCCGGGCTTCATCTGCGCGACCATCTCGTTGGTCACCAGCTTGGGCGCCCTCGCCCCGGGGATGAGGACCGCGCCGATGACCATGTCGGCATCCAGCACCTGGCGGCGCACGGCGAGCGTCGAGGAGAACAGCTGCTTGATCCGGTTCTGCCAGCGCCAGAAGATCATCCGCAGCTTGTCCAGGTCGGTGTCCAGGATGGTCACGTCCGCGCCCATGCCCAGGGCGATGTTCGCGGCGTTCTGCCCGGCCACGCCGCCACCGAGCACGACGATCTTGGCGCTCGACACGCCGCCCACTCCGCCCATGAGCACGCCCGCGGCCGCCTTGGGCCTTCATGAGCGCGTGGGCGCCGACCTGGGGGGCCAGGCAGCCGGCCACCTCGGACATCGGGTAGAGCAGCGGGAGCATTCCGGTCGGCAGCTGCACCGTCTCGTAGGCGATCGCCGTCGTGCCGGCCGCCAGCAGCGCCTCGGTCTGGGTCCGGTCTGCGGCCAGGTGCAGGTAGGTGAACAGGACCAGGTCCTCGCGCAGCCGGTGGTACTCCGCGGCACTGGCTCCTTGACCTTGAGGACCAACTCGGCCTCGCCCCACACCTCGTCGGCGGTGTCGAGCATGACGGCGCCCTCCTGCGACGTAGTCCGCGTCGGTGATCGAGGACCCCAGGCCGGCTCCCTTCTCGATCAGCACCTGGTGACCGTGCTTGACCAGCTCGTGCACCCCGACGGGGGTGATGGCCACCCGGAACTCGTTGTCCTTGACCTCGCGGGGAATGCCGACCTTCATGCGTCCTGCCCTCCTTGCGCCGCCGAGTGGCGGACCGGCGGTCGCGCCGGCCAGCGATGGCCCTGGTGAGGCCGACGCCGATTCTAGGGGCACGGGTGTGATGCGCACCCTGCTCGGACGTCTGCCCTGCGCGGCGCCAGCCGTAGTCTCGGGCGAGACCGACCGACCCTGACGGAGGCCGTCGATGAAGCTGTACTCCGACCTCACCGGCCGCCGCACCGCGCAGGTGCTGGCCGACCTCGTCGTGCTCTTCTGGGTGTCGTTCTGGGGGTATGCCGGCCGACGGGTGCACGATGCGATCCTGGCGCTGCACGGGCCGGCTGACGGGCTGCGAGACACCGGCGCCTCGCTCAGCCAGAGCATGTCCGACGCCAGCGCCGCAGTGCATGGCGTGCCCCTGGTCGGTGACGAGCTGACCGGGCCGTTCGACCAGGCGGCCGACGCCGGCACGTCGATGGCGAGGCTCGGAAGCGACCTCGGCGTCGGCATCGACCGGCTGTCGGTGATGCTCGGGCTCGTGACCGCGCTGCTACCGATCGTGCTCGTCGTGGGGATCTGGGCCGTGCTGCGGATCCGGTTCGTACGCAGGGCCACCGCGGCCAGGCGGTTTGTCGATGCCGAGGCCGACCTCGACCTGTTCGCGTTGCGGGCCATGTCGCGCCAGCCGATGCACCGGCTCGCGCGGATCAGCGACGACCCGGCTGGCGCCTGGCGCCGTCAGGAGTCGGACGTCGTCCGGGAGCTCGCCCTGCTGGAACTGCGCACCTGCGGCCTTCGGCTTTCGAGCGAGCTGGGCTGAGTTCTCCGAGCCAGCCCGTGAGAGTAGCCGATTGGTTGCTTCGGAGGTGCGGAAGCAACCGATCGGCTCCACTCGCGGGCTAAGACGGCGGCTGGGGCTCGACCCGGCGGACGGTCGGGCGCAGGTCCTCGGCCGGCGGCGTCCACGACCCGGCATCGGCGGGGACCTGCTCGCCCGAGCGGATGTCCTTGACCTGGTCAGAACCATCGGCGCCGGCCCCCGGGAACCACACGAACGGCATACCCCGTCGCTCGGCATACCGGATCTGCTTGCCGAACTTGCTCGCCGAGGGGGCGACCTCACACGGTATGCCGCGGGCCCGCAACGCGGTGGCGACGGCCTGCGACCGGTGCCGGTCCGCCTCGGAGTTGACCGCCACGAGCAGGCAGGCCGGCGTGCTGCGGCTGGCGGCCACGAGCCCCTTGCCGAGCAACAGCCCGAGGATGCGCGACAGGCCGATCGAGATGCCCACCCCGGGGTAGGTCGTGCGCCCGTCGCTGGCCAGCGCGTCGTAGCGCCCGCCGGAGCAGAACGACCCCCACGACTCGTACCCGCTGAGCTGGGTCTCGTAAACCGTGCCGGTGTAGTAGTCCAGGCCGCGGGCGATCCGCAGGTCCGCGACCAGGATGCCGGGCGCGCTGGCCTGCCCGGCCGAGATGACCGCCTCGAGGGCGGCCAGCCCCTCGTCGAGGGTCGCGTTGTCCACGCCCAGAGCGCGGACCCGCGGGGCGAAGCCGAGGTCGCTCGTGCGGATCGCGGCGAGGGCCAGGCACTGGTCGGCCTGCTGCGTCGTGGCGCCGGACTCGACGAGCATGGCGCGGACCGTGTCCGGCCCAACCTTGTCCAGCTTGTCGATGGCCCGCAGGGTGCCGAGGATGTCGGTCAGGCCGATGCCGGTGTAGAAGCCTTCGGGGATCTTGCGGTTGTTGACCTGGATGGTGAACGGCCCGATCGGCAGCTTCGCGAAGGCGTCCGCGATGACCAGGGGCATCTCGGCCTCGAAGTGTGGGGCAAGCGTTCCAATGTCGACCACGTCGATGTCGCACTGGGTGAACTCGCGGTAGCGGCCCTCCTGGGGTCGCTCGCCCCGCCAGACCCGCTGGATCTGGTAGCGGCGGAACGGGAAGGCCAGCCGGCCGGCGTTCTCCAACGTGTAGCGCGCGAACGGCACGGTCAGGTCGAAGTGCAGGCCTAGCTGCGGCTCGTTGCTCTCGGCGTCGCGGGCCAGTCGCGACACGGCGTAGATCTCCTTGTCGGTGTCCCCGCCCGTGCCCACCAACCGCTCGACCGGCTCGACGGCGCGCGTCTCGATGGAGGCGAACCCGTGCAGCTCGAAGGTCTCGCGAATGACGTCGAGGAAGTGCTGCTCCACGATCCGCTCGGCAGGAAGCAGCTCCGAGGAAGCCGCTGATGGGCGTGACCTTCGTGCGCTCAGACTGCAAACTCGTGGACCTTTCGTTTGCTCAACGATGCATCATGGAGCCAGCAACAACTCCTTGAGTTATGAGGGTGGCTGGGCTAGCGCAGGTTGCGCAGGAACGGGTTGTTGCCGCGCTCGATACCGATCGTGGTCAACGGCCCGTGGCCGGGCAGCACGAGCCGGTCGTCGGGCATCGGCAGGATGGTGTCGCGCAGGGAGCGCATCATCGCGGCCTCGTCCCCGCCGGGCAGGTCGCACCGCCCGATCGACCCGGCGAACAGGACGTCGCCGGAGACCACGGTGGTGGTCACCTCGGCGTTGATCCCGTCCGGGGTGTCGTCGAAGGTGAACATCACCGAACCAGCGGTGTGCCCCGGCGCGTGGATCGTGCCCATGGTCATGCCGGCGATGGTGAGGGTCGTGTCGGCACCGAGCTCGAGCACGTCGTCGGGTTCCTTCCACGAGGACTTCGGCCCGAACTCGCGCTCGAACATGTACATCATCATCGGCTCCAGCCCACCGAACGGGTCCTTGAGCCGCGCCCGGTCGTCGGCGTGGATGTATGCCGCCACGCCGCCGCTCGCGCACACCGGGGTCACCGAGAAGACGTGGTCGAGGTGACCATGGGTGAGCAGGACCGCGCCAGGGCGCAGCCGGAACTCCTCGAGGACCTCCCGCAGCTGGTCGACCACGCCGATCCCGGGGTCGACGATGAGGCACTCTTCCCCGGCCTGGGGTGCCAGGATGAAGCAGTTCGTGTCGAAAGCGGCGGCGGGGAAGCCAAGGGTGAGCACATGGTGAGCCTATCCGGGCGCGGTTGACGCCCTTCGTCGTCACCGAGCCGCGAGCGCTACCCGGTCCCTGCCGATGCGGTGCTTGCCTAGACTGGGCGGTCGTTGATGCGAGCGGGCACCGGCGGGTGCCCGAAGGAGGGTTCGTGGTCTCGGTCAAGGACAGCAGCAAGCCGGTTCTGGCCGTTGTCGGCGTGCTGGTGGTGGTGGTCGGGTTCGTCGTGTTGGCGAACTTCCTCACCGCGCCGAAGAGCGACACGGCGGCGCAGGCCACCCCGTCATCGACCGAGACGGCTTCGCCCACCGAGACCGCGACGGCGTCGGCCACCCCGTCGACCCCCGAGCCGTCGCCGGCCGCCCTGGCTGGCTGCTCGCCGGTTCCCCCGCCGCAGACCGACCCCAAGCGGATGGCCAGCGCGCCCGACCCCGAGTCCGCCCGCGGCAAGACCTTCATCGCGACGATCAAGACCAACTGTGGAGACATCACCGTCGAGCTGGACGGCACGAAAGCACCGGCCACTGTCGCGTCGTTCAACCTGCTGGCCAAGGAGAACTACTGGGCCCCGAGCCCGTGCCACCGGCTCACGACCGACAATGACGGCCTGTGGGTGTTGCAGTGCGGCGACCCTACTGGAACGGGCTCGGGGCCGGGTCCCGGCTACCACTTCGGCATCGAGAACGCCCCCGCCGACGGCAAGTACCCCCGCGGGACAGTAGCCATGGCCCGCTCCAGCGACCCCAACAGCAACAAGGACCAGTTCTTCATCACCTACAAGGACACCCAGCTGCCGACCGACGGGGGCGGGTACACGATCTTCGGCAAGGTCACCAGCGGCATGGAGATCATCGACAAGATCGCCGCCGCTGGGGTGAGCCCGTCCGACCAAATGACCCCGTTGGGCCAGCTGAGCATCCTGTCGGTCTCGGTGAAAGAGAAGGCCTGACATGACCGACCCGCTGGCGCCGGAACCCAGCGATGCCGACATGGCAGCGCCGGAGCCGGTCGAGGTGACCCAACCTGAGCCTGAAGCCGAGCCAGCCCCTGAGCCTGAAGCCGGAGAGCCAGCGCGGCATACCGATTCGACCGCCGGAGCCGACGACGACTCCGGCGCTGACGTGGTGACCGAGCCAGCCCATCCCCCCGAATCGCAGCCGGAACGCCCTGCGACCACCAGACCAGCCGCCCCGGTGCCCTCACCAGCTCTCTTTGCGCGCAGCGCCGCCATCCCCGCGGCGGCGGCCTTCGGGCGGGTCGACGAAGCGGGGGTGGTCTACGTCCGGACAGCTGACGGCGAGCGGGAGGTGGGTTCCTACCCAGGGGCCTCCTCGCGGGAGGCGCTCGCCTACTTCGCGCGCAAGTACGACGAGCTCGTTGCCTCGGTGGAGCTGCTGCACCAGCGGGTCTCTCACACCGAGATGGCCGCCAAGGAGGCGGCCGACGCACTGGTCCGGCTGCGCGAACAGGTGAGCGAGGCCAGGGTGGTCGGCGACTTGGCGGCGCTGCAGGATCGGCTGACCGCGATCGATGAGGCGGTGGCAGCTCGGCGGGCCGTCGAGGCCGAGCAACGGGCTGCTGCCAAGGCCGAGGCCGCCGCCCGGCGCGAGCAGATCGTGGCCGAGGCCGAGCGGATCGCCGCCCAGCCCGAGTCGTCCATGCAGTGGAAGAGCAGCGGCGCCCGGCTACGCGAGCTGCTGGAGGAATGGAAGACCCACCAGCGCTCTGGCCCGCGCCTGGACAAGGACCTGCAAGCTGCAGCTGTGGCACCGGTTCAGCACCGCCCGCAACGCCTTCGACAAGTCCCGCAGGACGCACTTCGCCCAGCTCGACACGGCGCACGCCGAGGCCAAGGCCGCGAAGGAGCGGTTGGTCGCCGAAGCCGAACGGCTCGCCAAGAGTCGGGACTGGGCGGCCACTGCGGGAGCCTTCAAGCGGCTCATGGACGACTGGCGGCGTGCGGGGCGCGCCAGTCGCGGGGACGATGACCTGCTCTGGGAGCGGTTCAAGGCGGCTCAGGATGCCTTCTTCACCGCGAAGGACGAGGTCGTCGCCGCCGAGGACGCGACCCTGCGCAGGAACCTCGCCGCCAAGCAGGAGTTGCTCGCCGAGGCCGAGGCCCTCGCTGCCGGTCACGGACCTGGACCAGGCCAAGGCGACGCTGCGGGTCATCCAGGACAAGTGGGACCGCGCCGGTAAGGTCCCGCGGTGCCGACCTGGAACGCACCGAGAAGGCGCTGCGGCGGGTCGAGCAGGCGGTGCGTGACGCCGAGGAGCGACGCTGGTCCTCGTCGAACCCGGAGGCGGCAGCCCGCGCCCAGAGCCTCGTCGACCAGTTGCAGAAGGCCGTCGCCGACCTGGAGACGGTCTGGCTGGGGCGCAGGCATCGGGAAACGCCGCCAAGGTTGCCGAAGCCCAGGCGGCGCTCGACGTCCGCCGCGAGTGGCTCCAGCAGGCGCGGGCCGGCCTGAAGGAGTTCGGTCCGCGCCGCTGACCGCCGTAATGGGCCTCAGCCGCCGTCTGCCCAGAACGTGTCGTGCCGGACGAAGAACTCCGCCATGACCTGCCGACGGTGCGGCGCCGGAGTGCCCGGGCTCGGCTAGAGTGGACTGCCCCCGGCTCTTAGCACGTCAGTCCAACTCTTAGCCTCATATACAGCCTCGAGTGCGAAACCGTGTCAAGAGCAGGTGATTTGTCCGCCACGCGGCGGGACGTGCAACCGCCTGCGGTTGATGCTTTTCAGCCGTTCTCAGCTGCCGAGGTGGCGAAGCGAGGTTAGCGAGCGGCGCGCCTACGCCTCGACGCGGTCGCCGGTGATCCGGTAGACGTCGTAGACGCCCTCGACCTTGCGCACGGCGCGGATCACGTGGTCGAGGTGCGACGGCTCGCCCATCTCGAAGGTGAACCGGGACGAGGCGATCCGGTCGCGCGTCGTGTGGACCGAGGCCATGTGGATGTTGACGTGGTGGTCGGACAGCACCCGGGTGATGTCCGAGAGCAGCCGGGCGCGGTCCAGCGCCTCGACCTGAAGCTGCACGAGGAACACGCTGGCCGCTGTGGGGTCCCACGCGACGTCGATGATGCGGTCCTTCTGGCTCATCAGTGCCTCGGCGTTGGTGCAGTGCCGCCGGTGCACCGACACGCCCTTGCCGCGGGTGATGAACCCGATGATCTCGTCACCGGGCACCGGGGTGCAGCACTTGGCGATCTTGACCCAGACGTCCTCCGCGCCGACGACGACGACGCCCGGGTCGCTCGTCGTGCTGCGCCGGGGGCGGACCCGCGTGGGAACGGTGGCCTCGGCGAGGTCCTCGGTCGTGGCGTCCTCGCCGCCGAGGGAGTGCACGAGCCGCTCGACGACGTGCTGCGCCGAGACGTGCCCGTCGCCGACTGCGGCATACAGGGCGTCGATGTCCTGGTAGCGAAGGTCACCCGCGAGAGCTGTCATGCTGTCGTGAGTCATTAGCCGCTGCAGCGGCAGACCCTTCTTGCGCAGGTACTTGGCGATCGTCTCGCGGCCTCGCTCGATGGCCTCCTCACGACGCTCCCGCGAGAACCAGTGCCGGATCTTGTTGCGGGCTCGCGGGCTCTTGACGAAGGTGAGCCAGTCCCGCGACGGCCCGGCGCCGTCGGCCTTGGACGTGAGGATCTCGACCGTGTCGCCGTTCTCCAGCACCGAGTCCAGCGCAGCCAGCCGCCCGTTGACCCGCCCGCCGATGCAGTGATGGCCCACCTCGGTGTGCACGGCATACGCGAAGTCGACAGGCGTCGACCCGGCGGGCAAGGCGACGACCGACCCCTTGGGGGTGAAGACGTAGACCTCGTTGCCGCCGATCTCAAAGCGCAGCGAGTCGAGGAACTCGCCGGGGTCAGCGGTCTCGCGCTGCCAGTCCAGCAGCCGGCGCAGCCAGGCCATGTCGTTGACCGCGGCCGCCTCGCCCGCCCGGGTGCCGCGCTGGTCCTTGTACTTCCAGTGCGCCGCGACACCGTACTCGGCGCGCCGGTGCATGGTGTGGGTGCGGATCTGGATCTCGACCGCCTTGCCGTCCGGGCCGATGACGGTCGTGTGCAAGGACTGGTACATGTTGAACTTCGGCATCGCGATGTAGTCCTTGAACCGGCCGGGGACGGGGTTCCACCTCGCGTGCAGCGACCCCAGCGCCGCGTAGCAGTCACGTACCGTCTCGACGAGGACTCGCACGGCAATGAGGTCGTAGATGTCCTCGAAGTCGCGCCCGCGCACGATCATCTTCTGGTAGACGGAGTAGTAGTGCTTGGGCCGACCCGTGACCGTCGCCTTGATCCCCGCGAGCAGCAGGTCCTCGGCAACCTGGCTGCGGACCCCTGCCAGGTACTCCTCGCGCGCCGGTGCCCGGGCGGCGACGAGCTCGACGATCTCGTCGAAGACCTTGGGGTAGAGGGTGGCGAAGGACAGGTCCTCCAGCTCCCACTTGATCGTGTTCATGCCGAGGCGATGGGCGAGCGGGGCGTAGATCTCGAGGGTCTCGCGGGCCTTGCGCTCCGCGGACTCGCGTGACACGTACTTCCACGTGCGGGCGTTGTGCAGCCGGTCGGCCAGCTTGATGACGAGGACCCGGATGTCGCGGGCCATGGCGACGACCATCTTGCGGACCGTCTCGGCCTGGGCCGCCTCGCCCCAGGTCACCTTGTCCAGCTTGGTGACCCCGTCGACGAGCATGGCGATCTCGTCGCCGAAGTCCTCGCGCAGCGCCTCCAAGCTGTAGTCGGTGTCCTCGACGGTGTCGTGCAGCAAAGCTGCGGCCAGCGTCGTCGGGGTCATCCCCAGCTCGGCGAGGATCGCCGTCACCGCAAGGGGATGGGTGATGTACGGGTCGCCGCTGATCCTGGTCTGACCCTCATGGGCCCGCTCGGCGACCTCGTAGGCTCGCTGGATGATCCCGAGGTCGGCTTTGGGGTGCGTCTGACGCACGATCTGCAGCAGCGGCTCCAAGGCCTGGTATGCCGGGGCTCGGGGCGTGCCGAAGCGGGCCAGCCGGGCGCGCATCCTGGACTGGGCAGGCGCGATCGGGATCGGACCGGAGCGCACCTCCTCGCTCATATCCCGAGTGTAGGTCGTCTCGCCCCTACACCGTGACGAGCGTGCTCACCTCACGCCCAGCGAGCACGCTGCGCCCGTCCAGCTCCGCGAGCTCCAGGACGACCTCGACCGCGACGACACTCCCGCCCGCCGCCTCCACGAGCCGGCACGCCGCCGCCGCGGTTCCGCCGGTCGCGAGCACGTCGTCCATGACCAGAGCTCGGCGCTCCCGCACGAACGCGTCGACGTGCACCTCGAGCACCGCGCTGCCGTACTCAAGCGTGTACTCGGCCCGGTGCGTCGCGGCCGGCAGCTTGCCTTCCTTGCGAACCGGGACGAACCCCACACCCAACGCGTATGCCGTCGCCGCGCCAAGGATGAACCCGCGGGCCTCGATGCCCACGACGACATCGACCCGGCCGGCATACCGGCCCGCGACGTGGTCGGCCACGGCTCGCAGCGCAGCCCCGTCGGCGAGCAGCGGGGTGAGGTCCTTGAACGCAATGCCGGGCTTGGGGAAGTCCGGGACGTCGCGCAGCCGAGCCCGGACCAGGGCGCTGACTGCGCCGTCCGTCGGGTCCGGCGCCATGGTCAGCGTCTGCTCTTGGGCTGACGTTTGGGCTGGTTACGCGGGCCGGTCGCTGCCCACTTATGGACCGGGCGACCGGTGGCGTCCGTGGGGACGACCTGCTGGGCCACCAGCTCGGCATCATCGGCGCCTCCCTCGGCGGCCGAGCCGCCGGCCCGGGACGCGACTGCGGCTGCCTGGGCCTGCACCCGCGCGGCATGCCGGGCCAGCTCCTGGACGGCCGGCTCGCGGTTACGCAGGTCGACCAGGACCGGCGTGGCGATGAAGATCGACGAGTAAGCCCCCACCGCGATGCCGACGAACAGTGCCAGGCTCAGGTCCAGCAGCGTCCCGGGGCCGAGCTTGGTGAACCCGACAATGAGGATGGCCAGGATCGGCAGCAGGGCCACGACCGTGGTGTTGATGGACCGGACGAGCGTCTGGTTGACCGCGTGGTTCGCCGCCTGCGCGTAGGACAGCCGGCGGCTGCCGACGGCCTCGGCCGTGTTCTCGCGGACCTTGTCGAAGACGACGACGGTGTCGTAGAGGGAGTACCCGAGGATGGTGAGGAAGCCGATCATCGACGACGGCGTGATCTCGAACCCGAACAGGGCGTAGATCCCCACCGTGATGACCAGGTCGTGCAGCAGGGCCACCAGCCCGGCGACGGCCATCTTCCAGGTGCGGAAGTAGATCGCCATGACCATGGCGACCAGGATGAGGAAGACGATGAGGGCCTGCAGCGCCTTCTGGCTCACCGACTGGCCCCAGGAGGGGCCGATGAGGGAGGCCGACACCGAGTCGGTGCCGACGCCGAACGCCTGGGCGAGCGCCGCCTTGGCGGCCTCGTTCTTGTCCCCCGCGGCTTCGGTCTGCACGCGGACGGTCGCGCCGCCGATGACCGTGGACGTGACAGTGCCCGGTATGCCGGCCTGCGCGATCGCGGTCTTGGCCTTGTCCTCGTAGTCCTGGGTGTTGCTCACGCCCGACAGGCGAAACTCCGAGCCGCCCCGGAAGTCGATGCCGAAGTTGAGTCCTCGCGCGAAGATCCCGACCAGGGCCAGGACGATCAGCACTCCGGACAGGGCATACCACTGCTTCTGCCGGCCGACGAAGTCGATCGCGCGCTTGCCGGTGTAGAGGTCGTTGCCGACCTGGGCGAAGTCGATCATGACTGGGCTCCTGCCGGGGCCGGCTGCGCGGGGGTGGCGACCCGCCCTCGTCCGACGTACCTGACCTTCGCGCCGAGGCGCTTGGGGTCCAGGCCCGACCAGCGGTGCCCTTCGCCGAAGAACGTCGTGTAGGCGAGGATGGCCATGACCGGATGGGTGAAGAGGAACACCACGAGCACGTCGATCAGGGTGGTGACACCGAGAGTGAAGGCGAAGCCGCGAACGTTGCTCGTAGCGAGGGCGTAGAGGACAACCGCCGCGAGGACATTCACCGTGTCGCCGGCGAGGATGGTGCGCTTGGCCCGGCCCCAGCCCGCGTCGACGGCGGTCACCAGCGGCCGTCCTTCCCGGACCTCGTCGCGTATTCGTTCGAAGTAGACGATGAACGAGTCGGCGGTGACACCGATGGCGACGATGACGCCGGTGACCCCGGCCATGGTGAGCCGGAAGTTGTAGGCGTACCCGAGCAGGGTCAGCACGGCATACGTGAGCAGGGCCGCGACGATGAGCGATGCGACGGTGAGCAAGCCGAGCAGCCGGTACTGCAGCAGCGAGTAGCCGGTCACGAGCAGCATGCCAATGGCCCCGGCGAGCAGCCCGAGCGCCAGCTGCTCCGAGCCCAAGGTCGGGCTGATGTCGTCCTGGGTCTGCAGCTCGAAGGACATCGGCAACGCGCCGAACTTGAGCTGCTGGGCCAGGTCGCGGGCCGAGTCGATGGTGAAGGAGCCGGTGATGCTGGCCTGGCCGTTGGTAATCACCGCGTTGGTAGAGGGGGCCGTGATGACCTGCTTGTCCAGCACGATGGCGAATCGGTTGCGGGTCTGGTCGGACTTGAGGCCCATGAGCCGGGTCGTGACGTCGGCGAACTTCTTCGTGCCGTCGCCGGTGAAGTTCAGGCGCACCTCGACGACGCTCGTCGGCTGGCCGTTGGGCCCGGCCTGGTAGCCCGAGCTCGCGTCGGCGATGTCGGTGCCGTCGAGCTCGACCGGGCCGAGGATGTACTTCTCGGAGCGGTCCTGCGAGCAGGTGACCAGGGGCTTGGCGGGGTCGTCGACGACGTTGTTGACCGCTCCTGGCTGGCTGCAGTCCAGCGCGGTGAACTCGTCGACGAGTGGCTGGGTGACCCACGACAGGTCGCTGGCGTTGGGAGGGGACGCCGTGGCCGAGCCCGTCGGTGAGGGACTGGGGGTCGCCGTCGACGCCGCCGCCGGCGACGGGGTGTCGTCCTGGGTGAGGGCTGGCGGGATCGGCGCATTGGCGGATGTGGTCGGTGCCGGTTCCATGGTGAAGACCGGTCCGGGGGTGGTCGGGGTGGGTGTGGACGTCGTGGGAGCGCCGGTCGACGTGGCGGTGCCGGTTTGGGTCTGGTCGGCGGTCGGGGTGCCGGGGGCGGCCACCAGCACGGGCCGGAACCGCAGCTGCGAGGGCTTGCGGATCGCGTCGAGCGTCTTGGGGTCGGGCTGTCCGGGGATGGAGACGACGATGTTGCGTCCGCCTTGGGTGGTGACCTCTGCCTCGGCCACGCCGTTGGAGTCCACCCGCTGGGCGATGATGTCGCGAGCCTTGTCCAGCTGGCCGGCGCTGACCTGCGCGTTGGGGTCGGCGAGGACCGGCTGCAGCACCATCTGGGTGCCGCCCTCCAGGTCCAGACCCAGCTTCGGAGTCAGCTGACCCGACCCCCACTGGTGGATGGCGAAGATGGCGCCGTAAAGGACGACGAGGATGGCCAGCAGGGAGAGCAGGGCACGACGGGGGCCGCGGGTGCGCGGGTTGAGGGCCACCTCCCCGCCTTACTTCTCGTCGGTGGTGGCCGCGTCAGCGGGCCCTACGGTCGCGTTCGGCACCACGGCGTCGACCGCCCGCCGGTCGAAGCGCACGCTGACGTTCGGGGCCACCTCCAGGCGCATCTCGGTGTCGGTCAGCCCGGTGATCCGGCCGATCATCCCCGAGGTTGTGCGCACCTCGTCGCCGACCTTGAGCCCGGTCTGTAGCGCGGTCGCCTGGCGCATCCGCCGCCGCTGGGTCATGAAGATGTAGCCGATGAACAGCAACGGCAGGAGCAGGATCAGCAGCGACCCAAACTCGCTTCCCATGGTTGATTCCTCTGCTTGCGTTGATGTGCGCGGATGGCGCGGCGACGTCGGGGCCTGCGGCCCAAGTCTGCCCAGTCCGGTGCAGTCCGGTCCGGACCGGCCCCCCATTCTCCCCTATCTCGACGGCTGGGGCGAACCGTTGGTTCCCGTCAGGAGTGGTTAGTCGCTACCGAACCGTCCCTCCTCATCGGTTGGCAGCAGGCTGGCCTGGTATGCCGTGCTCGCGACCGGAGGGGTCAGCCCCAGGTGGGCCCAGCCCAGCGCAGTAGCGGAGCGGCCGCGGGGAGTGCGTACGACCAGCCCCTCACGCACGAGGAACGGCTCGGCGACGGTCTCGACGGTCTCGGCCTCTTCGCCAACCGCGACGGCGAGGTTGGCCACGCCCACCGGGCCGCCCCCGAACCGCCGGCACAGGGCCTGCAGCACGCCCCGGTCGAGCCGGTCCAGGCCGCGCTCGTCGACGTCGAAGAGCGCCAAGGCCCGATCGGCGGCCTCGAGGTCGACGACCTGGCGGCCATGGATCTGCGCCCAGTCGCGCACCCGGCGCAGCAGCCGGTTGGCGATCCTCGGGGTGCCACGCGAGCGACCGGCGACCTCGGTGATGCCCTCGTCCTCGGCCTTGACGTCCAGCAGCCGGGCGGAGCGTCTCAAGATCGTGACCAGCTCCTCGACGGTGTAGAAGTCCAGATGGCCGGTGAAGCCGAAGCGGTCGCGCAGCGGGGCCGGCAGCAGTCCCGACCGCGTGGTGGCCCCGACGACTGTGAAGGGCGCGAGCTCCAGCGGGATGGCCGTCGCGCCGGGGCCCTTGCCGACGACGACATCGACGCGGAAGTCCTCCATGGCCAGATAGAGCATCTCCTCCGCTGCTCGGGACATTCGGTGGATCTCGTCGAGGAAGAGCACCTCGCCCTCGGCGAGCGAGGACAGGATCGAGGCCAGGTCGCCGGCATGCTGGATGGCAGGTCCGCTCGTCACCCGGATCGGCGCCTCGAGCTCGGCGGCCACGATCATGGCGAGCGTCGTCTTGCCCAGGCCGGGAGGCCCGGACAGCAGGACGTGGTCAGGTGGACTGCCGCGGCGACGGGCCGCCTCGAGGATGAGCCCGAGCTGGTCACGCACCCTCGTCTGACCGGGGAACTCGGCGAGGCGCCGAGGCCGCAGCGCTGCCTCGACCTGGCGCTCGGGATCATCGCCGCGCGGGTCGACCACCCGAGCCGTTGCATCCCACGTGCCCTCGTCCCACTGCTCCGCGCCGATGTCCTGGCTCATCGGTCAGCTCCTGGCGAGCTTCTGAAGGGCCGCGCGCAGCAGGGTCGACACGGTCGTGTCCGGCCCGACCTGCGGCGCCACCGCCTCGACGGCGTCATCGGCCTGCTTCGCGCTCCAGCCCAACCCGACCAGCGCGTCGCGGACCTGGGTCTGCCAGCCCGGCTCGGTCGAGCCCGCTGCGGCGCCCGCGTTGGCCGGCGGTCCGCCCAGCTTGTCGCGCAGCTCCAACACCAGCCGTTCGGCGCCCTTGGTCCCGATCCCGGGGACCCGCGTGAGCGTCCGCGTGTCGCCACTGGACACGGCGGCCCGCAGCGCGTCGGGACTGTGCACCGCAAGCATCGCCAAAGCCAGCCGCGGGCCCACCCCGGACACCTTCTGCACCGTCTCGAAGAGCGTCTTGGCCTCATCATGCTCGAAGCCGTAGAGCGTCAGCGAGTCCTCCCGGACGACGAGCGAGGTTGCGAGCTCGCACGCCGCCCCGGCCTTGAGGGTTGCCGCGGTACCCGGGGTCGTGTGGACGTGCAGACCGACCCCACCGACCTCGACGACCACGTGGTCCAGGCCCACCCGCGCGACCTCGCCGCGCACCGTTGCGATCATCGGGTCACCTGCCGCGCTCGTTCGGCGCGCTCGCGGGCAGCGGTATGCCGCACCGCGGCCTCGTCCAGCCGGCTTGCGGCTCCCCCGCGCCATACCTGGCAGATGGCCAGGGCCAGGGCGTCGGCGGCGTCGGGCGGGCTGGGTCGCTCGGTGAGCTTGAGCAGGCGCGTCACCATCGCCGTGACCTGCGCCTTGTCGGCACGCCCGTTGCCGGTCACCGCGGCCTTGACCTCGGTGGGAGTGTGCAGGTGGACCGGTATGCCGTGCTGGGCGGCTCCGAGCATGGCCACGGCCGCCGCCTGGGCGGTGCCCATGACCGACATGACGTTGACGTCGGCGAAGACCCTCTCGACCGCTACCGCGTCGGGCTGGTGCACCGTGATCCAACGCTGCATCTGGGTGTGCAGCGTGTGCAGGCGCTCGGCCGTCGGCTGGCCGGATGGCGTGCGCAGCACCTCGACCTCGACCAACCTCAGCTCACGCCCGGGCTCGCCCTCGACGACCCCGACCCCGCACCGGGTCAAGCCGGGGTCGACACCGAGAACCCGCGGCACGGCATACCTCCTGACCAGCGTGGCCCTCGTGTCGGAGACCCCGAACACGTGTTCGGGTGTAACGGTACCCCGGCCGTTGCGTGCGGCGGGCGGCGACGCGCCGGGGACGCCTTACTCGGCGTCGAGTGCGGCGAGGATGTCGTCGCTGATGTCGCCGTTGGCCCAGACGTTCTGGACGTCGTCGGAGTCCTCCAGGGCGTCCACGATGCGGATGACCTTACGGGCGCTGTCCAGATCCAGCGGGACCGCCACGCTGGGGATGAACGCGGGCTCGGCCGAGTCGTAGTCGATCCCAGCGTCCTGCAGGGCCCGGCGGACCCCGACGAAGTCCGAGGCCTCGGAGATGACCTCGTAGGACTCGCCGAGGTCGGTGACCTCCTCGGCGCCCGCGTCGAGGACGACCTCGAGCAGCTCGTCCTCGGTGAGCGAGCCCTTGGGCAGGGTGACGACGCCCTTGCGGGTGAACAGGTAGGAGACCGAGCCGGGGTCGGCCAGGGTGCCGCCGTTGCGGGTGAGCGCGGTGCGCACCTCGGCCGCGGCCCGGTTGCGGTTGTCGGTGAGGCACTCGATGAGCACGGCGACACCATGGGGCGCGTAGCCCTCGTAGGTGATGGTCTGCCAGTCGGAACCACCTGCCTCAGCACCCGACCCGCGCTTGACCGCGCGGTCGATGTTGTCGTTGGGCACCGAGGACTTCTTGGCCTTCTGGATGGCGTCGTAGAGGGTGGGGTTGCCGGCTGGGTCACCGCCACCGGTGCGGGCGGCGACCTCGATGTTCTTGATGAGCTTGGCGAACAGCTTGCCCCGTCTCGCGTCCGCCGCGGCCTTCTTGTGCTTGGTGGTGGCCCACTTGGAGTGGCCGCTCATGACGCGTGATCACCGCCTTCCGATCCTGGCCCGGGTCTCGCACGAACAGCCCCGATCCTACCTGCGTGGCCCCCGCGGCCACCGACCCCAAGTCGGCCCCAAGCCCCGGCTGAGCCGCAAGCGGAGGTAAAACCGAGCGGTGGAGGTGTTAGCGAGCGCTCTAGCGCACGTTGTCACCTCCAACCGGCCCCCGTCCGGAGGTAAACCGAGCAGTCGAGGTGTTAGCGAGCGCTCTAGCGCACGTTGTCACTTCCAACCGACCTCGACCGACCCCGCCAGATTTGTGTGGTGTCAGGCCCGTTCGCGGACCAGCGCGAGGAACTGCTCATGCACTCGTAGATCCCCGGTCACCTCGGGGTGGAACGCCGTGGCCAGCAGCGCGTTCTGTCGGACCGCGACGATCCGGCCGTCGGCCCGCCCGCCCTCGATCCGGCCGAGCACCTCGACACCCTCCCCCACGTCCTCAACCCAGGGGGCCCGGATGAAGACCACGTGCAGCGGTGCCGGCCACCCGGCATACCCGATGTCGGCCTCGAACGAGTCGACCTGGCGACCGAACGCGTTGCGCCGCACCGTGATGTCCAGGCCACCTATGGTGCGCTGGCCGTCGGCCCCGCCGGCGATCCGGTCCGCGAGCAGGATCATCCCCGCGCAGGAGCCGAAGGCCGGCAGCCCCTCGCGCAGGCAAGCCTGCAACGGCTCGAACAGCTCGAACGCATGCAGCAGCTTGTCGATGACCGTCGACTCCCCGCCGGGGATCACGAGCCCCTGGATGCCGTCCAGCTCGTTCGCCCGCCGCACCGACACCGGCCGCGCGCCGAGGGCCTCCAGGGCGCGCGCATGCTCGCGGACGTCGCCCTGGACGGCGAGGATGCCGATCGTGGGTCTGGTCGGGCCGCTCACCACCCGCGTTCGGCGAGCCGGTGCGGGGCGGGGATCTCGTCGACGGTGATGCCGACCATGGCCTCGCCGAGGCCGCGGGAGACCTTGGCGATGACGTCCGGGTCGTCGTAGAAGGTCGTGGCCCTGACGATGGCCTCGGCGCGCTGGGCGGGGTTGCCGGACTTGAAGATTCCCGAGCCGACAAAGACGCCTTCGGCGCCCAGCTGCATCATCATGGCCGCGTCTGCGGGGGTGGCGATCCCGCCGGCGGTGAACAGTACGACGGGCAGCTTGCCCAGGGTGGCGACCTCCTCGACGAGGTCGAACGGGGCCTGCAGCTCCTTGGCGGCGACGTACCGCTCGTCGGGCACCATGCCCTGCAGGCGGCGGATCTCAGCGCGGATCGAGCGCATGTGGGTGGTGGCGTTGGAGACGTCGCCGGTGCCCGCCTCGCCCTTGGACCGGATCATCGCCGCGCCTTCGGCGATCCGGCGCAGCGCCTCGCCGAGGTTGGTCGCCCCGCAGACGAACGGCACTCGGAACGCCCACTTGTCGATGTGGTTGGCGTAGTCGGCGGGGGTGAGGACCTCGGACTCGTCGACGTAGTCGACGCCGAGGCTTTGCAGCACCTGCGCCTCGACGAAGTGCCCGATCCGGGCCTTGGCCATGACCGGGATCGACACCGCCGCAATGATGCCTTCGATCATGTCCGGGTCGCTCATCCGCGCTACCCCGCCCTGCGAGCGGATGTCCGCGGGCACCCGTTCCAGCGCCATGACGGCGACCGCCCCGGCGGTCTCGGCGATCTTGGCCTGCTCGGGGGTGACGACGTCCATGATGACGCCGCCCTTGAGCATCTCGGCCATGCCGCGCTTGACGCGGGTGGTGCCGGTGGTGCCGGTGGTTGCTGTGGGCTCGCTCATCGCGCTGGTCCTGCCTTCAGTATGCCGGGTGCCCGGCTCTGGTCTCATGCTCGCCCAGATCTTCCCACGGCGTGCCTGGCTTCACTGCCATCGAGGCGCCTGGCTTCACTGCCATCGAGAGGTCCGTACGTGCTGTCAAACGCCCCGGATAACCGCACCAACTGACCTCTCGGCGCGGGGCCGAGCAGGCGGCGCGGGGCCGAGCACGGCGCGGGGCCGAGCACGGCGCGGGGCCGAGCGCGGATCAGCGCAGCGCGGACGGCAGCTCGTCGGCGAACTCGACCGTCTTGGGCAAGGCCGCGTGACCGGCCAGGCGGAACAGGGCCACCAGGTACAGCCTGCGCACCCGCCGGACCGCGGTCACCGCGTCATTGTGGAACCGGCGGGCGAGCTGGACGCGCTGTCCAGCAGCTCGGACGCGCTCCAGCGCCTCGTAGGCATTCTGTCCGCACGAGCGCACCTGGGCCACCGACTCGCTGGTCAGCGCCAGGTCCAACGCCTCGGTGAGATCGGACTCGGCGGCAGCCCGTTCGCGGGTGAAGTCGAACCGCGCGCTGTCGGTGTCCTCCAAGGCGGCCGCCTCGAGCGACTCCGATGCCGCGCCCGCGAGCATCAGGGCGCTGGCCGCGTCGAGCGTGCCGGAGTTGGCCAGCTCCAGCGTGGCCTCCGCGCGGCGGACCAGCTGCGCATCCAAGGCGGCGAGGGTGCCCTCGACCCGGGCGTGCAGCCGGTCGAGGCGGGCCGCACTGTAGGAGAGCAGCCAGGCGACCACCAGGACCAGCATGACGGCGATGCTGACCCACTCGATCCCGCTCACGGACCTCGCCCGCCACCGCGCAGCAACCGACCCCATCTCGAGCTGGCGTAGGCCGCCCGGGCCGCCTCCGCGCCCTCCAGCACGGTGTCGTACACCGCGATGACCTCATCGGCGACGACCGACCAGTCGAAACGCTCGGCGCGCTTGTGACCCACCGCGGCGGTCCGCGCGCGCTGCTGCGGGTCGTGCAGCAGCCGCACCAGCTGCTCCGTGAGGTCGTCGGGGTCCCCGTTGCGAAACGTCGCGCCGGCCGCCCCGCCGTCGAGCACCCGAACGAACGCCGGGATGTCGCTTGCCAGCACGACGGCGCCAGCGCTCATCGCCTCGATGAGAATGATCCCGAAGCTCTCGCCGCCGGTGTTGGGCGCGAGGTACACATCGACCGACCGCAGCAGGCGAGCCTTGTCGCTCTCGTCCACGGCACCGAGAAACTCGCATGCCCTCGCCGCCTCGCGGCTCATGTGCGAACGCACCTCGTCGGGGTCACCAGGCCCGGCGACCAGCACCCGAAGACCCGGCACCCGCGCGAGGATCGCCGGCAGCGCGGCCGAGAGCACCGGCATACCCTTGCGGGGCTCCTCCATGCGACCGAGGAAGGCGGCGGTCGGACGCTTTGGCGTGCCGGCCCACTCCGGGCGCGGGGCTGCCGAGGCGAACCGGTCGACGTAGACGCCGTTGGGGATGACGACCGCGTCACCGCCGAAATGCGTCGTCACGGTGCGCCGGGCGTCCTCAGAGACCGCGATCCTCCCGAGGACCTTCTCCAGGCTCGGGCGCAGCACCGGGTAGCTAGCCTGCATGACGCGCGAGCGCAGGTTGGACGTGTGGAAGGTCGCCACGATGGGGCACTCGGCCGCCCACAGGGCGAGCATGGACAGGCTCGGCGTGATCGGCTCGTGCAGGTGCAGCAGGTCGAAGCTGCCCCGGTCCAGCCAGCCGTTGACCTTGGCGTTGGTGATGGGGCCGAAGCTGAGCCGGGCAACCGAGCCGTTGTAGCGCACCGGCACCGCCCGCCCGGCCGGGACGACATAGGCGGGCACGTGGGTGCTGTCGTCGGCCGGTGCCAGGACGCTCACGGCATACCCGCGGTCGAGGAGCGCCTCGGCGAGGTCGCGCACGTGGTACTGCACTCCCCCGGGCATGTCGAAGGAGTACGGGCACACGATGCCGACCTTCACGCGCGGGCCGCCCGAGCGGTCCGGACCGGGTCGAGGTCCTCGGCGAAGACTCGCTGCAGCATGTGCCAGTCGGCGGTGTGCTCGCGGATCGCGGCCTCCAGATGGGCGGCGCAGTCGGCGACCATGCTCTCGGCCGCCAGGGCGGTCGGGACGCCTTCCGGTCGCCCGATCTGCGGCGAGAACTCGACCATGACGTGCTGACCGCCGATGCCGTGGCCGCGCTCGGCCGGGGTGTAGTAGATCGCCGCCGCGAACAGGGGCGCCCCGGTGAGGATGGACAGCACGGCCGGGCCTTTGGCCATCCGGGCCCGCTGCCCGCAGAAGTCGACCTCGACGCCGTTCTTGGTCAGGTCGCGGTCGGCGACAAGCGCGATGAAGTCGCCGCGGTCGACCGCCTTCTTGAGGCCCACGAACGGGTCGGGGCCGCCGGTGAGCGGCAGGATGGTCATGCCCATGGCCTGGCGGAAGTCGAGGAACCCCTGGAACACCTCCTCCGGCTCGAGCCGTTCGGCGACGGTCGTCACCGGCGCGAGATGTTGGGTGGACCAGGCGCCCGCGAGGTCCCAGTTGCCCATGTGCGCGATGAACACGACGACCGATCGGCCCTCGGCGAGCAGCTCACGAATCGGCCCGTCCCCGCTCGTGCGGACGATGTCGGCCAGCTGCTCGGAGGTCACGTCGTTGAGGCGGAACGTCTCGCAGAAGTAGCGCATGTACGAGCGCATGCCCTCCTTGACCAGCTGGTCCAGCTCGCGGTCGCTGAGCTCGGGGCGCACCCTCGCGTAGTTGCTGCGCAGGCGCTCGACACCCTTGCCGCCGCGGCGGACCAGCACGTCGGCGAGCGTCTCGAAGGCGAGGTATGCCGTGCGCTCGGGCAGGTGCCGCACGGCATACCACCCGATCGAGAAACCGGCTATCGAGAGCGCCTCCTTGGCCGGTCGGAGGATCTGGGCCAGTGCGTGAACGGCGCTGGCCATCAGGTCGTGGCCGCCGGGTCGTGGGACAGCGCCTGGCGGCGGACCGTGGCCATCCGCTGCACGACGGTCACCGCGCTCGCCACCGCGAGCAGAGCCAGCACCACGCCGAGCAGCCACACGCTGATGCCGAAGCCGACCAGCCCGGTCGCGAGCAGGACAGCGAGCAGCCGGTCGGCCCGCTCGGCGATCCCGACGTTGCACGTCATGCCCAGCCCTTCGGCGCGGGCCTTGGCGTAGCTGACGACCATGCCGAGGATGAGGCAGGCCAAGGCCAGGCCGGCCAGGCCGAGATGGGCTCCTGGGCCGGCGAAGTGGAGGACCAGCCCGCCGAAGATTGCCGCGTCTCCCACCCGGTCAAGGGTGGAGTCGAGGAAGGCGCCCCACGGGCCTTCGCGGCCGGACATGCGGGCCATCACCCCGTCGATGTTGTCGGCGAAGATGAACGCGGTGATGACGAGGGTGCCGGTCAGGAGCTGGCCGCGTGGGTAGAAGGCCAGCGCCCCGACACAGACCCCGAGGGTGCCGACGACTGTGACGACGTCGGGGCTGATGCCGAGGGCGAGGAACAGCTTGGCAAAGGGGGTCATGGCCTTAGTCCAGGCCGTGCGCAGCAGTCGGTTCAGCATTGGACTCGATTCCGCAGGGTGCCTCCCAGGGTATCGACCCTGGGCCGTCGGCCCCGACAACCGCCGCTGAGTCCTCCAACCGAGCCATCCGGTCGCCCCTCAACCGGGACGCTGTGTCGGTCAGGGGTGCGGCCAGGCTTCGGTAAGGCGGACTCGTACGTCTTCCAGCAGCAGGGGAAGCGCCTTGGTCTGGCCGATGATCGGCAGGAAGTTGGAGTCCCCGCCCCAGCGCGGGACGACGTGCTGGTGCAGGTGGGCCGCGACTCCGGCCCCGGCGACCTGGCCCTGGTTCATGCCAATGTTGTAGCCCATCGGGTGGGAGGTCGCCTCGATGACCCGCAGCGCGGTCCTGGTCAGCTCGGTGAACTCGGCGGTCTCGTCGTCGGTGAGGTCGAGGTAGAGCGGCACGTGCCGGTAGGGGCAGACGAGCAGGTGGCCGGGGTTGTAGGGGAACAGGTTCATCACGACGTAGCACAGCCGGCCGCGCCCGACGATGAGCCCGTCCTCGTCGCTTCGGCAGGGCGCCGAGCAGAACGGGCAGCCGTCGCCCGAATGCTCGGCCGGTTTGTCCCCCTTGATGTAGACCATCCGGTGGGGCGTCCACAGCCGCTCGAAGCCGTCCTCGACCCGGGCGAAGTCGGTGACGTCGTCGACTTCGGGTTCCGGCTCCATGGGCACCGAGTCTAGGCTGCCGCGGTCACCCCCTTCCCGGAGTGCACACGGACGACCGTTGCTCCGCGACACGCCGCAGTGATGCGCCCACGCGGCGGCCAATGGTCGTCGTTGTGTCGGCTCTGTGGACGAGTGCCGACGTCGATTACTCAACCGCGCCAGGCTGGCTGCCCATGGATGCGCGGACGCGGGTGCACCGCCGATTGGTCGAGCTCGGGTGGGTGGCTACCCGCCGCCAGCTGCTTGCGGTCGCCCCTCGCAGCACCGTGGACGCCATGCTTGCGGACGGAACCCTTCACGCGGTCGCCCGAGGTCGCTACGCGCTTCCGCTCTACCAACCCGCCCGGGTGACGGCCCACCGGCTGGCAGGAGTCGCGGCCTACCAGACGGCGGCGCAGCACTGGGGCATCCCCATGAAATGGCCTCCGCCCAAGCCCCAGGTGGTCGTTCCTCGTGGCCGCCGGGTGGCCCAGCAGGTCCAGGCCGAGATCGCGATCTCATGGCGGGCGCTGCCGCCTCATGACGTCGTCGACGGCTGGGTGACGACGCCGCTCCGGACCGTCCTCGACTGCGCAGCCACGTTGCCTTTCGACGAAGCCCTGGCCATCGCCGACTCCGCGATGAGGGCGGGGCGCGTCACAGACACTGCCATGCGCACGGCCGCCGGCGAAGCCCCCGCCCGCGGCCGCGAGCGAATCACGTGCGTGGCCGAACACGCCGACGGCCGAGCCGCCGGACCGTTCGAGTCGGTCGTGCGTGCCATCGCATTAGCCGTGCCGGGACTGCGTGTCGTCCCTCAGGTTCGCATTCACTCCAACGGGCGGTTCGTCGCCCAGGTCGACCTGGCCGATGAGCGGCTGCGTATCGTCATCGAGGCTGACAGCTTCGAGTTCCATGGTGATCGGCAGCTGTTTGACCGGGACTGCCGCCGCTACGACGAGCTCGTCGCGGACGGATGGCTGGTGCTGCGCTTCTCGTGGGAGCAGGTCATGACCCGGCCCGAGTGGGTGCGCCAGATGCTCGTCGCTGCGGTTGCCCAGCGAAGCAAAGCACTGGCCGGCAAACGAACGACCATTGGTGTTCCGCTATGGGCTTGCTGAGGGCTCGATCGGCCACCAATGGTCGTCGGTGTGCTGGCCGTCTCGCTACGCGCCGGTCACCTGGGCGCGCGAGTCGATGGCGGCGCGGATCTCGGCGATCGCCGACTCGACCGGTATGCCGTTGCGCTGCGAGCCGTCGCGGTACCGGAACGACACCGCGCCAGCTGACCGGTCGTCCTCCCCCGCAATGACGACGTAAGGCACCTTGGCCTTGGCGGCGTTGCGGATTTCTTGGGGAACCGGTCGTCGGTCTCGTCGAGCTCGAAGCGGATCCCGGCCGCGCCCAGGCGCGCACCGACCTCGCGCAGGTACCCGGCATACTCCGCGGCGACGGGTATGCCGAGCGCCTGCACCGGAGCGAGCCACGGCGGGAAGGCGCCGGCGAAGTGCTCGACGAGCATCCCGAGGAACCGCTCGATCGACCCGAACTTGGCCGAGTGGATCATCACCGGCCGCCGGCGCGACCCGTCGGCCGCTTGGTACTCCAGGCCGAAGCGCTCGGGCTGGTTGAAGTCGTACTGGATCGTCGACATCTGCCAGGTGCGCCCGATGGCGTCGCGAGCCTGCACCGAGACCTTGGGTCCGTAGTACGCGGCGCCGCCCGGGTCGGGCACCAGCTCCAGCCCCGAGTAGGCGCAGGCGTCCTGCAGGATCGCCGTCGCGGTGGCCCAGTCCTCGTCGGAGCCGATGAACTTGTCGGAGTCGTCCCGGGTAGACAGCTCGAGGTAGAAGTCGGCCAGCCCGAAGTCGCGCAGCAGGCCGAGCACGAAGTCGAGCAGCTTCTTGATCTCGGCCCCCGCCTGCTCGGGGGTGCAGTACGTGTGCGAGTCGTCCTGCGTCATGCCGCGGACTCGGGTGAGGCCGTGGACGACGCCGGACTTCTCAAAGCGGTAGACGCCCCCGAACTCGAAGAGCCGCAGCGGCAGCTCCCGGTAGGAGCGCCCGCGGGACTGGTAGATGAGGTTGTGCATTGGGCAGTTCATCGGCTTGAGGCGGTACCTCGAGTTCTCCAGCTCCATGGGCGGGAACATGCTGTCCTCGAAGTACGGAAGGTGCCCGGAGGTGACGAACAGCCCCTCCTTGGAGATGTGCGGCGTGCCGATGTAGTCGAACCCCTCCTCGACGTGCCGACGCCGGACGTAGTCCTCCATCTCCCGCTTGATGACCCCGCCCTTGGGGTGAAAGACGGCCAGCCCGGAGCCCAGCTCGTCCGGGAAGGAGTACAGGTCCAGCTCGATGCCCAGCTTGCGGTGGTCGCGCCGCTCCGCCTCGACGAGCCGGTCGAGGTATGCCGTGAGGTCGGCTTTGGTGGGCCAGGCGGTGCCGTAGATGCGCTGCAGCTGGGGTTGCGCTGGTCGCCGCGCCAGTACGCGGCGGCCGAGCGCATGACCTTGAAGGCGTTGCCGATGAGCTTGGTGTCGGGCAGGTGCGGGCCGCGGCACAGGTCGCCCCACGCCGGGTGCCGTCGCGTCGGACGTTGTCGTAGATGGTTAGCTGGCCGCCGCCGACTTCGACCGCCGGCGCCTTCGGCCGCCTCGGACGGCCGCGCCCTTGAGGCCGACCAGCTCGCACTTGTACGGCTCGGCGGCCAGCTCGCGCAGGGCGTCCTCGTCGGACACCTCGCGGCGCACGAACCGCTGGCCCTCGTTGACGATCTTCTGCATGACCCGCTCGAGCGCCTTGAGGTCGTCGGGGTGGAACGGCTTGGCGACGTCGAAGTCGTAGTAGAACCCGTCGCGGATCGGCGGTCCGATGCCGAGCTTGGCGTCGGGGTGCAGCTGCTGGACGGCCTGGGCCAGCACGTGGGCGCACGAGTGCCGAAGGACGGCCAGCCCGTCGGCCGAGTCGATGGCCACCGGCTCGACGGCATCGCCCGTCGGCCAGCGGGTGGGCCAGGTCGCGCAGCTCGCCGTTGACCCGCGCGACGACGATGGAGCGGTCGCCGTCGAACAGCTCGCCCGCCGTGGTCTGCTCCGCGACCGATCGCTCGCTGCCGGCGACGGACACGGTGATGCTGGCGGACACGGGAGGCTCCTTGGTCGTGGCGGGTGCGCGCCCTGCTCCAGGCGAGATGGACGCCGTCGGTCAAACCAGCGTATCGGCCGGCGACTGAACGTCAGTAACCCTTACCGGCCCATCGCGAAAGGTCAGCAGGTGTCGTTATCCGAGCCGAATAGCAGCATCTGCTGACCTTCTCGACGGGGGCGGCGGCGGGGTGGCGGCGGGGGCGACGTCGGGGCGGCGACGGCCCCCGGCTCAGTCGGACTGCTGGGTGATGAGGTGCTCGTCGTCGCCGCGTTCGGGGCGCAGCACCGCCAGCCGGCTGTCCTGCGACACGGCCAGACGCGTGGGACGACCCACCGGAACCGGCTTGCGGAACCACACCGACGACGTCCCTGACTCACCGAGCACGCTAGGCCCGAGGGCCGCCAACACCCGTGCGTACGACCACATCCCGTGCGCAATCGCGCTCTTGAACCCGAACAGCCGCGCGGTCACGGCATACATGTGGATCGGGTTCGGGTCACCGCTCACGCCGGCATACCGGCGCCCGATGTCCCCAGGCACGTCGATGGTCACGGTGCCCTCGCCGAGCTCGGCGACCGACGGCGGCTGCGCTGCGGCGGCCTCCCGGTCGCCCTTGCCGCGGGCGAGGTAGGTGGTCAGCCCATGCCAGACCGGCGCCCCGGCGACCGACACGTCGGTGACCAGGTCGAAGACCTGCCCTCGGCGATGCGCCCGCGGGCCCTGCGGGCGGACCTCGACGTCGAGTGCGTCGCCCGGCGTCAGCGGGCGGGACCAGGTGATGACGTTCTCGACATGGACCAGCCCGACCAGGGCGAACGGGAAGTCCGCGCGCGCCATCACGGCCACCTGCAGCGGGAAGCCGAGCACGTGCGGGTAGGTCAGCGGCAGCGCCTCGCCCACGGTGAACCCGCACACCCGGGCGTAGCGGATGAGCCGGTCGGTGTCGATGCGTATGCCGTCCTGGCGGGCCCGCACGTCGGGCAGCACCGCGCCCGGCCCGGTCGGCGGGTGGCGGCGCACCAGCGACGTGACGAACAGCCGCCGCAGGTCGGGGGTCGAGGTGAAGTCGAGAGTCTGTGTCATGGTCAGGCCGCCTCCAGGATCGCCACCATGCCCTGCCCGCCGGCAGCGCACACCGAGATGAGCCCATAGCCAGAGCCGAGCTGGTGCAGCTCCTTGGCCAGGGTCGCCACGACCCGCCCTCCGGTGGCCGCGTACGGGTGCCCCGCGGCCAACGAGGACCCGTTGACGTTGAGCCGGCTGCGGTCCACCTTGCCCAGCGGCCCGTCCAGGCCGAGCCGGTCGCGGCAGAAGGTCGGGCTCTCCCAGGCCGCAAGCGTCGCGAGGACGCGTGGCGGCGAACGCCTCGTGGACCTCGATCAGCTCGAAGTCCGCAAGCGCCAGGCCGGTGCGCGCCAGCAGCCGCGGCAGCGCGTAGACCGGCGCCATGAGCATCCCCTCACGTCCGTGGACGTAGTCGACGGCCGCGGTCTCGGCGTCGACGAACCACGCCAGCGGCGTCAGCCCGCGTGCCGCCGCCCACTCCTCGCTGCCGAGCAGGACCGCCGACGCGCCGTCGGTGAGCGGGGTCGAGTTGCCGGCCGTCATCGTCGCGCCGGTGCCCTTGCCGAAGACGGTCGGCAGCGCGCCGAGCTTCTCCAGCGACGTCTGCGGCCGAAGGTTGCCGTCCCGGGTCAGCCCCAGGTAGGGGGTGATCAGGTCGTCGAAGAAGCCTCGGTCGTATGCCGCGGCGAGCCGCTGGTGGCTCTCGACCGCGAGCCGGTCCTGGGCCTCGCGGGTGATTCCCCAGTCCTGCGCTGTGGCGGCCATGTGCTGGCCCATCGACAGCCCGGTGCGCGGCTCCACGGCCTTCGTCGGCACCGGGACCAGGTCGGTCGGCCGCAACCCGGCGACCACGCGCGCCCGGTCGACGTTGCTGCGGGCCCGCCCCATCTGGACGAAGGCCTGCCCCAGCCCCTGGCTCACGGCAAGCGGGGCGTCACTGGCGGAGTCGGTGCCTGCCGCGATGGCGCTGTCGATCTGGCCCAGGGCGATCTTGTTGGCCACGAGAACCGTTGCCTGCAGGCTTGTGGCGCAGGCCTGCTGGACGTCGAACGCCGGCGTGGTCGGGGCGAGCGACGTGCCGAGCACCGACTCGCGGGTGAGGTTGTGGTCGTTGGCGTGCTTGAGCACCGCGCCGCCCACGACCTCACCGACCTGCTCCCCCGCGAGCCCGAAACGGTGAACCAGGCCCTCCAGGGCAGTGGTGAGCATGTCCTGGTTGCTCACCCGCGCATACGGACCGTTGGCTCTCGCGAACGGGATCCGGTTGCCCCCGAGGATCGCCACCCGACGGCCGTACTGCCTGGTCACTGCCTCGCTCCTTCGCCCGGCCGGTCACGCACGGGCTACAGGGTATGCCGTGCCGCCGGCATACCGCACAGCGAGGGCGCGCGGTCTCTCCCCTACGGTGAGGGGCATGAGCACCGACCTCACGGCATACCGGCTCAACGACGGAACCACCCTTCCGGCGGTCGGCTTCGGCACCGTCTCGCTCCGAGGCGCCTCGGGGATCGCCGCCATCGCCAGCGCCCTCGAGAACGGCTACCGGCTGCTCGACACCGCGGTGAACTACGAGAACGAGCGCGAGGTGGGCGAGGCGGTCCGCCGCAGCGGGCTGCCCCGTGACGAGGTCCGGATCACCACCAAGGTGCCTGGGCGACACCACGCATACGACCTCGCCCTGCGCTCGCTGCGCGAGTCGCGTGAGCGCCTCGCGGTCGAGGTCGTCGACCTGGCGCTCATCCACTGGCCGAACCCCAACCGTGGTCTTTACACCCAGGCCTGGCAGGCGCTCGTCGACGCGCAGCGCGAAGGTCTCGTGCGCTCCATCGGGGTCAGCAACTTCACCGCCGGCCACCTGCGGCGGATCATCGACGAGACCGGAGTCGTTCCGGCTGTCAACCAGATCGAGCTGCACCCCTACTTCCCGCAGGAGCAGATGCGCGCCGTCCATGCCGAGCTGGGGATCCAGACCGAGGCCTGGAGCCCGCTGGGCAAGGGCCGAGCGGTGTTCGACGAGCCGCCGGTGCGTAGCGCCGCCGAAGCGCACGGCGTGACACCGGCGCAGGTGGTCGTCCGTTGGCATGTGCAGCTGGGCTCCCTGCCCATCCCCAAGTCGGCCTCGCCGACGCGCCAACGCGAGAACCGCGACGTCTTCGGGTTCGAGCTCAGCGCCGACGAGATGGCCGCCGTCAGCGGGCTCGCCAGGGGGGACGGGCGGCTCTTCGGAGGCGACCCTGACGTCCACGAGGAGATGTGACGCTGGACTGTGCGCTGGCGGTTCGCGTCAGGGGTGAAGGTGCGCGTCGAGCCAGCCAAAGGACCGGGCGTGGTACAGCGTGCGAGCGCCCGCCTCGCAGTGGTCGCCGGCACCCTCGGCGGCGGTGAAGTGCACGAACCGCTTCTCCACGTTGAGTGCGTTCACCAGCTGCGGAGCACTGGCGCCGATGTCGTCGCCTTCGGCGTTGCAGACCCACGTTGGGCAGCTGATCCGCTCGGCGTGGCCGGCGAGGGAGTAGTCGCGCAGCGCGTCGAGGTAGGCCAGCGGCGTGTCGACGCCGTGGACGTGTTGTCCTCGGCGCAGCGCCCAGCCGGCAGTCGGCCTGCGGGCGACCATGGTGAGCAGCCGACCGAGGAGTGCCCGGGCCCGCGGCCGGCCTTCGAGATAGCCGGTCGCCCGCGGCTTGGGCATGCGGGCCAGGAAGGCCGCTTGCAGGTCGAACGAACCGCAGTCGGCGACGAGCGCCGCCGGGCGGTGCTCGGCGCTCGCGGCACGGGGGGGCGAGGAACCCGCCGAGGCTCAGCCCGACGAGCGCGATGCGGTCGGGGTCGACGTCCGCCCGGTCGTGCAGGTAGTCCAGCAGGGGCGTGACGACGTTCTCCCAGTCGGGGCGCATGACCAAGCCCTGCTGCAGCGGCGCGGCGCCTTGACCCGGCCGGTCGAAGGCGAGGACGTGGTAGCCACGATGCAGCGCGGCGGCACCGTTGAAGAAGTACAGCTCCTCGCAGGTGCCGTCGTATCCGCCGGTGAGCAGCGCCGTGGCCCGGGGCTCGTCGGCGCCGGCGCCTTCGTACGGCGCGGACCCGACGGCTCGAAGCAGCTGCGCCTCGAGCAGCTCGTCGCGAAGGCCGAGCCTCGTCGTCATCCTGGCCCCTCCCGGTCGTCCCCGCTTCCCACGCTCGGGTCACCGTGGCGCACGTCGAGGTCGCCGCGTTCCGCCCACACGTGGGATGGCAGCACGAGGTGACAGCGGTCGTGCGGTTCGGCGCCCTTCGTAGGCGCCGTAGTCCCACACTCCACGAGGTCGTCGGTGACCTCGGCCGGTCCGGCCAAGCCGGCCAGCCGGCAGGTCTCGCGAGCCCGGGACAGCGGGCTGGACAGCACGCCGACGAACCTGCGGCCCGCAGCCGGGCGCCGAGCACCTGCGCCTGCCGGCGCCCAAGTTCAGTGAGCGGGACATCGGTGCGTCCGGTATGCCGTCCGTCCCGCGCCCACTCGGTCTCGCCGTGCCTCACCAGGGCCAGGCGGTGCCGGGCTTGCTCCACCAGCAGCCTCCTGTACCCGGGCTGGTCGGTCCGTGGGCCCGCCTGTCGGAACGAATCCTGGCCTACGCCTTCCCAGTCGTCCACCGGGCGCGGCGTGCCCTCGTTGGGAGGGTCGCCTACGCGGATCACGGCGGAAGCCCTCCCATCCAGGGGGCGTGACCACGGCATACGGCTCGCGCCACGCCGTGCGGGACGTCGGCCTCGTCAGGGAGCCGGGACCGCCACTGGGTCGGCTCACCAGGAAGCGCCCCCGAGGGACGTCCAGGACGGACCGCAGCCACGCGTCGGCACGGCCCACGTCGTTGACCGCCCCGGCGGATGAGCCAGTGCGAGCGAGCCACCCGGTAGCACCACAGGCCCGACCGGACGACGGCCGGGTCGGCTGAGACGAGCACCCGGATGGCTCCGCTGGTCGCCAGGGTGGCCGCCATCGTCGCCTCGTCCACCGCTCCCACACCGACGTTGCTGGCGTAGCCGTCCGACACGGGCGCAAACCAGGCCGCCTTGGCCAAGGCCGGCCAGCGGCTGGACACGTCGTCCGCCAGCGTCGACGGCAGGTCCGTCATCGGCATGTCGGGTGGCGGATCGCGGGAAAGCTGGTCCGGCTCGATGCGGGCAGCGGCCAGCAGCTCCGAGTCCCACGTGCCGGTATGCCGGTCGAGCAGGCCAGGCCACGCGGCCGTCGAGGTGCCCGCCGCGGTCGTGCCCAACAGCCGCAGGTAGATGTACTCCCCGAGCGACAATCAGGTCCGGACCTCACCGAACAGCCGCGGGTCGGTGTCAAGCACCCACCGCAGCCGGAGCGAGATAGCTTGAGTGCAGCCGGCGCCCGGTGCGCTGCTGGACAGCACCTTCGGCCAGCTCCCCGCGCAGCACCCCTACCTGGGCGGCACATCGGGAGTCGGCATACGTGTAGCACGGCGTGCGAGGCCCTCCGTCCCGTCCCACACCGACCAGCGAGGGGGCGAAGGTGTCGATCGCGACGCCAGCGAGCACTCGTGGCACGGCCTGCGGTCCGGCGAGCATGTCCAGCACCTGGGTCACCTCCGCAGTCATGGTGTCTGGTTCGACGACGGAGGTGCCGTCACTGCGGGTCGTGAACTGGTGCGCGACGCGGTGGCGCAGTCCCGCGACCGGGCGGGCGGCCGCGTCGTAGACGCCGCCCCGGGTTGCGGTGGACCGATGTCGACTGCGAGGACCAACGGCTCGAGTGCGTCACGGAGCGCGACGGACGCACGCGCGGCGGGGCTCATGCGGCACGCCCCCTGATCAACGACTCCGGCCCCGAGCGGGGGGCTGGTGGCCACGCGGCACGGCATACGTTGCCCTCACCGTCGTCGCTCTGGCGGCAGGGGCAACGCACAGGCATACCCCCATGCGAGCGGGCCCGACAAGCCCGCTGGAGGTTGGCAACCGCTGAGGCAACTGGTCACCGTCATCACGAATGGGCATGACTCCGCCGGGAGGCACTGCCGGTCTCTGCGAACTCACATCGGAGCAGGACGATCCGGCCCCGCTCGTCCCGACGCCGTCCCACGGCCGGGGATGTGGTCACCGTCGCCGTCCTTCCCGATCCGACCCGGTCACCGACCCGGCGTCGACGCAGCGTGGCCCACGTCGCCACCCGAGGCGGGTCCCGCCTGAACGCCGCTACCGAGGAGCGGAGTTGCTCGCAATCGCGGTCGATGCAGGTGTCGGGTGTGTTCTTGGCCGGCCTGACCGGGCACGTGCTAGCAGCGGGATGTGCGGCATCCGCACCCGCTGCAGCAGGCCCTCCGTCTCTGTCGTTGCCGTATCTGGGTGTCGTGGGTTGAGGGCGAGAAACCATCGGGCAGGTCGCACGGGACGGTCAGGCAGTCTTTCGGGCAGCGAGCGCTATTCGACTGTCGGCGTGGATTACTCCCGACCTAGCATCGGGGTCATGACGGTGCCGGGGGCAAGAGCCCGGGGCGAGAACGATGACCTTGCGCCGCGGCGGAGTCTGGGCCAGGGCCGTGCGCGCCCAGAGCGCGTCACCGCTCCGACCACCGTTGCGAGGGAGCGTGGCCTTGGCGCGACGATGCTGCAATTGCAGCGACAGGCCGGTAATGCCGCAGTCTCCGCCGTCATCCAGCCGGTGGTCTCCCGAGTGGGCCCGCCGACGGATCCAGCGACTGGGGCAGCGCCTGCCGCCCAAGGCGGTGACAAAATGGTGAGGGCCGCACTTGGCAGCAGCAGCGCTAGGCCCGTTCGCAGCCTGGACGATGCTGCCCTGAACACCACCACCACCATAGAGCGGGCCGGTCTAGTGCGCCTTCTGGTGGAGCAACTATGGGTCGACGCGGCAGACGAGACCCTCACGATGAAGATCATCAAGCTGCGCGGCGAACAGAGCGCCGTGCTCGCTCAGCTGGTCACCCTGGGCTACCGCCAGAAGCTGCTCGACTCGATCGACGGAGAGGATCTGCACAAGGACCTGGAAGCACTCCTTGGCTCGGTCGCAGGGCCGACGGGCGGCGGTCCGGTGGCGGATGCGATCAAATCGCGCCAGAGCGAACAGGTCATGAAGCTGTCGATCGCCGACCTGCGAACCGCGTCGGCAGCCGACCGGCTGATCCTGTTGCAGATCATGCTCGAACTGTCCGACTCCAACGCCGCGGAAGAGGGGCGGATGCTCGACATCATCGAGTCCAGTGGCGCGACCCTGGGAGCCCTCGTCGGCGGCGTCAAGTCACTCGGTCTGAAGCAGAGGCTGTTCGATCACATCGACGAAGAGGGAGCCAAGACTCGGCTCACAGTCGTCTTCACCACGTTGAAAGATCCCGAGATCGACGCTGACCTCAAGGTCTTCAACCAATCGTTCTGGAGCAACGTCGGAGAGGGTCTGAGAGAGGGGTTTGCGTCGGCCGTACACAGCTTCTCGATCGGCAAGCTTGTTTCCGGGATGCTGGCACCGATCATCCATCCGATCGACACTGTGCTCAAGCATCTCAAGGATGCCGAAGAAGTGGTCAAGGATCCGACGGTCGACGGGGTGCTTTCCTTGCTCCGCGACATCTTCGGGACTCTCGGCATGTGGCTGCTCGTGCTGGCTGGTGTGGTCGCGTTGGTCGGTGTCGGGGTGTCCGCCGGTGTGATCACCCTGCCCGCAGGCCTGGCCATCGAAGGCGTTGCCGGCACTCTGGTGACCGCGGCGACGTGGTGCGGGATCGTATTCATCGCGCTCACCGTGATCAAGTTGCTGGTCGACACCGGACAGGCGGGTGCAGCCACCACCAAGCAGGAGCACGACAAGGAGAGCGAACAGATCGGCGAGGGCATAACCACACTAGCCGTGGTAGGCATCCTGGCGGGCCTCCTCCGAGGACTGGGCGCCATCGTCAAACGGCTGCGCGGCTCGGCCACCGATCCGTCCGCTGCCGATCCGGAAAGCCTCAAGAAGCAGGCTGACGACGCCAAGCAGAGCAGCGACAGCGCCAATGACCAAGCAAACAAGCTCAAGGGAGCGGCCGAGAAGCAAGGTGGTCGGGTCACGGGACGAAAGCCGGGCGTTTACGAAGCGGCTGACGTCACCAAGACACCGGCGGACTGGAAGTTCCAGGACAAGCCGGTGACCACAGACGCGGCTGGGGTGCGGACGGCCGAGACCAGCTTCGAATCGCCTACCGGGGCAAAAGGGATGGCGCGACGTGCCTACGACCCGAAGACCAAAT
Organism: uncultured Actinomycetota bacterium; assembly: GCA_963769085.1. Lineage (GTDB taxonomy): Bacteria > Actinomycetota > Actinomycetes > Actinomycetales > Dermatophilaceae > Phosphoribacter. The sequence continues at coordinate 42,228 of CAVYKM010000039.1, forward strand.
CGCTACAGATGCAAGAGATCAAGGTGCCCGAGGAGGCGAGATGGATCAAGACCGAGCCGTCGATGGTCGAAGGGAGGGGGACCCCGACGGCCTCTTACTTGACCATGCGGCTGATGCGCCTGCTCGGTGTCGAGGCGGGAACGCTCAAGACAGTGGTGATGAAGAACATCTGGAACCTGCGTACCATCCTTGAGATCCGGCGGGCCATGAAGGAGAACCCGACCCTGACGAAGGCGCAAGCTGCCCGGTCCAGCAGCTCAATCACCTCGCAGGAAGCGGCCTTCACCCAGAGTGGCCATGACGTCGTCGACGTCAAGACCACAGAGGGAAAGGTGGGCACCCTCAAGGAGGTGCTCGACTACTGGGACACGGCCCAAGAGAAGCTTCCGCAGCCCGATCCCGAACTTGTGAAGGCGAACAACGCGATCCTTGAGAAGTACGGACTCACCCGGGAGCAGGCGTTGAGCCAGGAATTCAACTACGACTACGACATCGAGGTGGAGCTCAAGCCTCTGGCCGACCCAAACGCAGGCGGTGCCGCCACCGGCGGTCAGCTGCCGGTCCTCGTTCCGGCAGGCAGCTCCCACGACGATGGTGGGTGATGGCGTCCCTGCAGCGGGATCGCTGCACAAGAATCGTGCTGTTGGACGACTCTGCATACACCTCGAGCACGGTGGATGGGCAGATAGTCCGCGGCGTGCCGGCGAAGCGCACAGTTCTGGCAGGTTGGCCAACGAGCTGGATGGTTCACCACTCTCCTGCGAGTCGCGCCGCGGATAGCCCGGCCCGAGCGCTCATCTCACACGTATCTGACACGCCGGCGAGTTGAGGAGCAGTCCGCTACGGGTTTCACAGGTTGGAGGCTAACTGATATGGAGTGCCGGCTTGTCAAGTGGGCGTGGTGAGGCGCCGCCCCGGCGTGTGGCCGGTAGGCAGGGCCAGGGCGACGCCTCAATTTGCCTTCGTCGTGACGCGGGGGATGCGTGGTGAGCGTGTCGTTTGCGACGCGCGGTCAGACTGATATGCGCGGGTTGGGTACCGCAGGACGGGGTGTTCGGCAGGAGCGCAACCGCCTGTCTAATGTCGAGCGTCGCCCGCCTGACCCGGGGCTCATCGAAGATGAGGCTCGGGTCGGGATGGCTGCTCATAGTTAGGTCGCGGGTTGGGCTCCGCGCGCTGCACACCAGCGGTCCGGTCGACGAGGGCAGCTGTGGGGTTGTCTTAGTCGGGCATGACGGCCAGGGACCAGCACCACCCGGCGAGTTCGCGGGCGATGGCCACGTTGGCGATGACGGGTCGTTTACGCCGCTGTAGGAAGCTGGCCCAACGGTCGTGCAGGCGGCGGTTGCCCAGGTCACCGCGGGCTCGGGCCGCCGGTGGGGCTTGGTTCCAGCGGGCCAGCATGAGCGCGGTGGGGCGGTAGGACCGGCGGTGGTGCCAGGCGGCCTCGACCAGCAGCCTGCGCACGTGCGTGTTGCCGGTCTTGGTGACCGACCCTTGCACCCGCGAGGCGCCGGAGGAGTACTCGCTGGGGACCAGCCCGACGAAGGAGCCGATGGTGTTGCCGGTGAACCGGTGCCAGTCGCCGATCTCCACGGCCAACGCGAACCCGGTCAGGGTGCCGATGCCGCGCAGGCAGCCCAACCGGGCCACCACCGGGGTGAACTGGCTGTCCGCGGCCATCGTCGCGATCGCGGCATCGAGGCGGTCACGACGGGCCTGCACGCTCAGCACGGCGTCGTAGTCGTTCTCGAACGCGACCTGGGTAGCCGGGGTGGGTAGGCGTTGCTGACGCAGCCAGGTGTCGTGTCGCCCGGTCCAGGCCCGCCCGTCGTAGTAGACGATGCCATGACGCAGCAGCAGCTTGGACAGCCGGTGCCGGGCGCGCATCAAGTCACCGCGGCAGTCCTCGCGGGCTCGGACCAGATCCCGGGCGGCCTCCTGCGCCACCGTCGGGATCGCAACCGGGGTGATCATCTCGTCCAGGCGCAGCAGCCGGGCCAGATGCACCGCGTCCTTGGCGTCGGTCTTGACCCGATCACCTGCCGGCCGGTGCAGCTTCGACGGCGCAGCGACCGCGCACCGGATCCCCGCCTCGGTCAGGGCCCGGTACAGGCCAAACCCGGTCGGGCCGGCCTCATAGGTCACCGCCACCGGGCCGGGCAGGTGCTCAACCCAGGACCGGATGTGCTCATAGGACGGGGTCAGTCTCGCCTGGAACAGCTCACCCGTGACGCCATCGATCGCCGCCGCCGCGACCGACCGGGCGTGCACGTCCAGCCCTACACTCGTACGCTCAGTGAACAACCGGGGCCTCCCACAACTGTCGGATAGGCCGAGCAGGCTCATTCCTGCCCGGCAACCCACGATTGTGTGCGCGAGGCCCCGGCCCGCACCAACACCCCCACCTGGCGGCATCCGCCTCGATCGCTGCCTTCGTGCCGGCGCGCCCGAGAGTGTCAACGTGGAGCACGCGCAGCGCAGCGAGCATGAACGACGTTGACACCGACCAGCGCCGGCACACACTGGGCACCGAACGAGGCGGATGCCGTGGGGTGACCCGCCAGCACCGGCGCCCAGGCTCACTACTCGTGCGTCAACTCCATACCGTCTAATTGCCCTGGTGGACGTGAAGGGACTCGAAAACTAATGCGGGCTCATTCCCGTGTCGCATCCCACGGCTCCTCAACCTGCGAGAACGGCCTCTGACCTGCGATAATGAGACTGCGCCACGAGTGACTCAAGTGGACGTAGAGGGACACGAGTGGTCTCTCATCTGACACGTATCTGACACGACTGGTGGGAGTTCATGGCCAAGCGATCCTTCGGGTCCATCTCCAGACTACCTAGCAAGCGGTACCGAGCCAGGTACACCGGCCCAGACACCAAGTGGCACAACGCGCCGACGACTTTCGATACCCGTATCGACTCTGAGGCTTGGCTGGCTGACGAACGCCGGCTGATCGCCTCCGGTGCCTGGCGGCCGCCGACGGACCGCGCGGCGGCGCGGGCGCGCGCGGAGGAAGCTCGGCGGCTCAGCACGTTTGGCGTCTACGCCGACGCCTGGTTCAAAGGCCGGCACGACCTAAGGCCGGCGACGAGGACCAGTTACCGGACGTCGATCGAGCTGCACCTCAAGCCGACCTTCGGCGATCTACCATTATCGGAGATAACGGCCGCACAAGTCCGATCCTGGTTCGCATCCTATGGCGACCGGACGCCGACTGCTCGCGCGCACGCGTATCAGGTCCTCTCGGCGATTCTCGCCCAAGCCGAGGACGACGACCTCGTCCAGCGCAATCCGTGTCGTATTCGAAGCGGGGGGAAGGTCAGCGTTCAACGAGAGCCCGAAGTACTTGGGCTCGCCGAGTTGTTCGCCCTGGCAGACGCGATGCCGGAACAGCATAGGGCTTTGACACTGATCTGCGGGTTTGGCGGGCTGCGTTTTGGTGAGGTAGCCGGATTGCGCTTGCGAGATGTGGACTTGACTCACGGAGTCCTCCGCGTGCGCCAGGGCGCCTTTCGCACCAAAGGTGACAAGCAAGTGGGTCCACCCAAGACGCCAGCGGGAGTCCGCGATGTCGCGATTCCGCAGATCGCTGTGGAGGCTTTGAAGGCGCACCTGCAGCGGTGGCCCGTCGAGGGTCGAAATGGGCTGCTGTTCCCCGGCAGGGACGGCAAGCCACTTGCCGCCTCTACGCTCTACGGCCGCACAGCTCGGGTTGAGCGCCGAGGCGGTACCTCCTTCAGAAAGAGCGCCTACGGGTTCTTCGCGGCCCGCGAGGCAATCGGAAGGCCGGACCTGCTTTGGCACGACCTTCGACGCACCGCCGCAACACTCGGAGGGCGATCGGGCGCCACAGTTAGAGAGATGCAGAGCAGGCTTGGCCACACGACGCCCGACATGGCGCTGCGATATCAAGTCGCCACGGCGGAGAGAGACCAAGCCATCGCAGCGCGGCTTCAGGACGCCGTCAACGCACTCAACCCGGCACGAACCTCAACGGAAGCCTCGGCGCTTTGACGGCTTCTGGTGCGGAGCCCATCGCCAAGCACAAGCACGTGCCCTTCGTCGTCGATCTTCGTCGGAGCCCAACCACAGTACTTGCCGCAGCCAAGGGCGAAGGACAAAACGGCTTCCGTTTGAGGCGCGACGGCTATGGTCAACTCCGTTCATGTCGTAACCGTGCGAGTCCCGAGGGGGACTTGCCCA
>CAVYKM010000040.1:0-39304 GCA_963769085.1 uncultured Actinomycetota bacterium
AGCTGACGACGGTCGAGCAGGCCTTTGCCCGGGCCGACGTCCCTCCCCTTCCATCCGAGCGCCTGTCCGGCAAGACCGTGGCCGTCGTCGGCTCCGGGCCGGCGGGACTGGCCGCGGCTCAGCAGCTGACCCGGGCCGGCCACACGGTCGCCGTCTACGAGCGCGACGACGCTCCTGGGGGGCTGCTGCGCTACGGCATCCCCGAGTTCAAGATGGAGAAGGCGGTCCTCGACCGGCGCATCGAGCAGATGCAGGCCGAGGGCACCCGCTTCCGCAGCGGCGTCGACATCGGCACCGAGCTCACCGGCCAGCAGCTGCTGGCCCGCTACGACGCGGTCGTGCTGGCGATCGGTGCGACGGTGCCGCGTGAGCTGCCGGTACCGGGGCGCGAGCTGACCGGCATACACCAGGCCATGGAGTACCTCCCCCAAGGCAACCGGGCCGCGCTCGGCGAGCACGTCGAGAACCAGATCCTCGCCACCGGCAAGGACGTCGTCGTCATCGGCGGCGGCGACACCGGCGCCGACTGCATCGGCACGGCGCACCGCCAAGGCGCCCGCTCGGTGACCTCCCTGGAGATCCTGCCCAGGCCGGGAGCCGAGCGGCCGCTCGACCAGCCCTGGCCGACCTACCCGATGATCTACCGCGTCGCGGGGGCTCACGAGGAGGGTGGCGAGCGAGAGTATGCCGTGTCCACCAAGGTGGTGCTCGGGGACGGCACCGGCCAGGTCCGGGCGCTGCACGTCTGCGAGGTGCGCCCGCAGGCGGGCCGGTTCGTCGAGGTCGAGGGCACCGACCGCGAGATCCCGGCCCAGCTCGTGCTGCTCGCGATGGGCTTCCTCGGGCCCGAAGGCGGCGGCGTGGTCGAGCAGCTGGGCGTCGAGCTCGACGCCCGGTCCGCCATCAAGCGCGACCGCACGTACATGACGAACGTGCCGGGGGTGTTCGTCGCCGGCGACGCCGGCCGGGGGCAGTCGCTCATCGTCTGGGCTATCGCCGAGGGACGAGCCGCTGCCAACGGCGTCGACGCCTGGTTGATGGGTGCCGAGAGCCAGCTGCCCCGGCCCATCGACCCCACCGACCGAGCCCTCACAATCTGACGCTGACCACCTGAGGGCCCGACAGCGCTCGGTATGCTGTCCGGGCACCTCGGGCCGGGGTGGTGGAATGGCAGACACGGAGCACTCAAAATGCTTTGGCCGCAAGGCCGTGCGGGTTCAAGTCCCGCTCCCGGCACACGGCGACCCGGCGGGTAATCTGCCCGAAACGCGGCGCACCTAGAATCGGGGTCCATGAGCACCAACGGCGCCGTCCCGCACGTGCAGCCGGCCCTGCGTGTCGTGGTGGCCGAGGACGAGGCGCTCATCCGCCTCGACCTGGCCGAGATCCTCGGCGAGGCCGGCTACGACGTCGTCGGGCAGGCCGGCGACGGCGAGGAAGCGGTCCGGCTGGCTCGAGAGCTGACCCCGGACGTCGTGCTCATGGACGTCAAGATGCCCGTCCTCGACGGGATCACGGCCGCCGAGCAGATCGGGTCCGAAGGGCTGGCGCCGGTCGTCATGCTCACGGCGTTCAGCCAGAAGGAGCTGGTCGAGCGCGCCCGGGACGCCGGCGTCATGGCCTACGTCGTCAAGCCGTTCACGCCCGGCTGACCTCACCCCGGCGATCGAGGTGGCCTGCTCACGGTGGACCCAGCTGCGCACGCTCGAGGCAGAGGTCGCCGACCTCGCCGAGCGGCTGGAGACCCGCAAGCTCGTCGACCGGGCCAAGGGCGCCCTCATGACGCAGCTGAAGATCTCGGAAGCGGAGGCCTTCCGGTGGATCCAGAAGACCGCCATGGACCGGCGGCTGTCCATGAAAGAGGTCGCCGAGGCGGTCATCAACGGTCTGCCGCGTCCCTCGAAGCCGTCCGGATGACCCGCCCGCGCGCCCGGCATACCGGTTCGCACCGCAGCTCGCCGGGCAAATCGAACCGCTTTCCCTCACCTGGCCGACGGCCGTAGAGTCCTGACGTGCCGCACTCATCGACCGTCGTCAAGCGGGTTGACGAGGACCTGCACCAGGCCGTGCTGGACCTCTGGACCGCCTACCGGGTCGAGTCCGGCAGCTCCCCGGATGCGGCCGCGCGCCTGGTCGCCGAGGGAGCGGTCTCCAGCGCGCTCACCCGTTCCGACGTGGCCGCGTACGTCGCCGTCAGCGAGGGCCGCCCAGTGGGCTACGTCGTGCTCACCGACCGCGCGGTCAGCCCGTTCACCGAGACTGGCTGCGTGGCCATCGACCAGCTCTACGTCGCCAAGGAGGCCCGGCGCCTCGGCGTTGCCACGCAGCTGCTGGCGGCCGTCGCCGCGCACGCCGAGCGCACCGGCTCGGAGCAGGTTGCCTCGAACGTCCCAGCGGGGGGTCGCGACGCGAACCGGTTCTTCGCCCGGCTCGGCTTCTCACCGATCACTGTCCGCCGGATCACCTCGACCGCCCAGCTGCACCGCCGACTCACCCACGAGCCCCTGTCGACGCGCGCCCTGGACCAGATGCTCGCGCGGCGCCGCAGCGCCCGGCTTCGCGCCTCGCAGCAGCTTCGGGCCTGACCCACGGCCGAGGTATGCCGTGCGCCCCGCGGCGTCGTTGCCCGGGCGCCGGCTATTCGGGCATCCGGATCTCACAGAGCTGCTCGTGCTCGGCCAGCATGAGCTCGCAGATCTCGTACGGGTCCTCGATCATGTCGGCGCACGAGCTGATGCCCATGCCGAGGTCCCCCTGGAACCCGTGCCCGGTGATGTTCAGCCCGAGTCCGTCGCTGAGCGGCGGGAACGGGTGGACGTCGACGATCTGCGCTTCGCCTATGAACAGCCTCTGCACAGGCGCCGGGACGTTGGAGATCATCACGTTGAACGGCAGGCGCAGCCGGTTGGCCAGGTGCACGCGAGCGACGACCTGGTTGAGCAGCGTGGCGATGGTGGGCGCCGCGACGGCTGCCACATCGCGCAGCAATGGGCGAGGCAGGGTGGGGGAGCGCTTGGCCTCCAGCATGTCCCGGTGCACGGCCGCCAGCCGGTCGCGCGGGCTGGCCAGGTGGGTGGGCACCGGGCACAGCGTCAAGGTGAGGTGGTTGTTCAGGCCTTCGGCAACGGGGATGTCGCGGGTCGCCATCGGCACCAGCGCCATCAACGGGGTCGGCGGCAAGGCGTCGCGGTCGCGCAGCCATTGCCGAAGTGCCCCGGCGGCCATCGCGACGAACAGGTCGTTGACCGTTGTGCCGGTGCTGCGGCGCATCGACCGGCTGGACATCGTAGGGATCGCCGCGTAGGCCCAGGCTCGGGCCGCGGTGAGCGCGCCGTTGAACGGCGTCGGGGGAGGGTACCCGGGGATGGTCTGCCCTGACCAGTGCCGGTCGGTGCGTTGGCCTCGCGACGACGGGTGGTCGGGGTCGGGCGGGGTCGAGTCGAGGAGCCGGTCCAGCTGGTTGGCCAGGTTGGCGGCCGCCAGCTCGGTGGAGCGGCGGGCAATGCGCGGAGCCGCGACTGCGGCCCGGCCAGTCAGCCGCACGACGGCCGCGCCCGCGCTGGCGACCTCGGTGACCCCCTGGGTGAGCGTGGCCCGCACCCCAGGAGCAGGGTCGGGAGCCCATGGGATGCCCTCGTAGTCGGACGGGTCCGGTGGGCCGAAGAGCGCATCGAGCACGTCTCGGGCACCCAGGCCGTCTGCGGCGCTGTGGTGCAGCTTGGTCGCGACGACGCTTCGCCCGTTGGCGAGCCCGGTCACCAGGTGCAGCTCCCACAGCGGCCGGTTGCGGTCGAGCTTGATCACGTTGATCCTGACCATCTCCGCCGCGACGGCATCGCCACGGGCGTTGCCGCCAAGATCGGTGCCGAACAGGTGGTTGTCGATGTCGAAGTCCTCGTCGTCGACCCACCATGGCCGGCCCACCTTGAGCATCGGTGGGCGCAGCTTGCGGCGCAGGATCGGAGCACGGTGCAGCCGCGTCTCGACCTGCCTGCGCACGTCGTCGAGCGAGATGAGCCGGTCCAACGGCGTGACAGTGAGCACATGCCCGACGCTCACCGGCCCGTCCAGGGCAAGGAACGACGAGTCGAACGCACTGAGCTGGATGGCTTGCACTCCTGCCTCTTCCTGTGTTCGTCACGCCCGGATCGCCGGTCAGTGCTCTTCAGCACGCTACCAACTCCCGGCGCGGTGGGATTCGTCTGCGAGGAATGAACGCACCTCGGCTGCTGCCCCGCAGCGGCACGCGACCGTAGGGTGCCAGGTGACTGGCATGTGAGGACGGTTGCATTGTCAAGCGGGCTCTGGGGGGCAGGGAGCACGGCGAGTAACATCCCAACCACTCTGGTCACACCCCATCGCTCACTGTCGACACCGAGGAGCGTGACATGCAGCAGGTCGCTGGCATGGACGGCATGTTCCTCAGCATCGACGAGTCCCAGACCGCGTCCGCCGTCATGGGCGGCCTCGTCGTCTTCGACGCTGCCCCTGACCCTGAGGCGGGCAGCCTGGCTAGCGTCAGGGCGCGGATCGCCCAGCGGCTCGACGGCATACCGCCGCTGCGGTGGGTGAGGGCGAGCGTCCCGGTGGGCATGAACAACGCGTACTGGACCGAGGTCGACGAGCTTGACGTGCGGGCTCATACGCGGCAGGTGCACGTGCCAGCGCCAGGCACCGACCGCGAACTGGCCGAGACGGTCGCGCGCCTCATGCAGGTGCCGCTTGCCCAGGGCCGCCCGTTGTGGGAGTACGTCGTGCTCACCGGGCTCAGCAGCGGTCGGGTGGCGCACCTGCTGCGCATCCACCACGGCCTCGTGGACGGCAGCATGATCCCGGTCATCATCAACCTGCTGTCCGACCGCCCAACCGTGGCGCCGAACCCGAGGGACTCCCGGGCGGCCGCCGGTGGGCCTGCCGGGCGGCTGCGGCTGGCCGCGCGTGGGGTCGTCAACACCGCAATGACACCGGTGCGGCTGGTTGTCCTGCAAGCCAAGACGAGCGTCTTCCTGGCCGGACGGGTCAAGCAGGACGGTCCACTGTTCCTGCCGGCATACCTGGCTCGAATGCTCCCAGGAACGTTCGCCAAGCCCCTCACCGCGGTCATCAACGGCCAGCAGCGCCTGTTCGGTCGGCCCGAGGTCAAGTCAGTTGTGCCGGTCGTGCGGGCCCCCAAGAGCCCGTTCAACGGCAAGGTCACCCAGCGGCGCGCCTTTGCGTTCGGGGAGGTGCCGCTGCACGAGGTCAAGGCGGTTGCCAAGGCCAATGGCGCCACCTTGAACGACGTCGTCGTGTCCTGCTGCGCCGGCGCGCTGCGCCGCTACCTCCTCTCGACCAGTGAGGTGCCGCAGGAGCCGCTCATCGTGTGCATTCCCTACTCGGTGCGCGGCGACGACGACAAGCAGCCGTGGGCCAACCACGTGACCACGATCTTCGCCGAGCTCCCGACCAACGTCGAGGACCCCCTGCAGCAGCTGCGGCTGGTGCGCGAGGAGGTCAAGTCGGCGCGGGAGAACGTCGAGGCGCTGCCCACGCACCTGCTTCGGGAAGCCAGCAACCTCATCCCACAGACCTTCTGGAAGCTGTCGGTCAAGCTCATGGCCAAGGCCCCGGACTGGATGCCGGGCGCGTCATGGAACGTGGTGGTAGCCAACGTTCGTGGTCCGGTACGGCCCCTGGACCTCACGGGAGCTCGGGCGGCGGGCCTCTGGCCGGTCGCCTTCCTCACCCCCGGCGTCGGCCTGAACGTCACCCTGCAGAGCTACACCGACCGGCTCTGCTTCGGGTTCATGGGCTGCCCGGACCTGCTCGCGGACCTCAGCCCGCTGCCGGGCTACCTCATCGACGCGCTCGGCGACCTCGCCGCCGCCTCCGGTGTCCTCAACACGGCGCCCGAGCCCAGACCACAACCCGCCCACCCGCACCAGGCGAGCTGATGCGCAGCGGCACCGAACCCGACAAGGAGCGCGAATGACGTTCAACCTCGCCTCGATCCTCAAGGACTCGGTGCGGCGGGACCCGGACCACCCGGCGGTCGTCTCCGACGCTGGGACATTGACGTACGCGCAGCTGGAGGCCATGTCCGACGCGGTTGCCTCCGGGCTCATCGAGGCGGGTGTTCGACCCGGAGATGTCGTGGGGCTGCAGCTGCCGAACATCCCCGAGTTCCCCATCGCCTTGCACGGCATCCTCAAGGCCGGTGCCACGGTCGTTCCGATGAACACCCTGTACAAGTCGATGGAGATCGCCTACCTGCTCGCGGACTCGGGCGCCAAGCACCTCATCACCGACTCCTCGTCCGCCGCGGAGGCGGCCGACGCGCTGGCGGCCGACGCGCTGGGGCATGGGCGGGGCACCGGGCTCTACGTCGTCGGCGCCATCCCGGACGGTGTTCCCGGCCGGCCGTTCGCCGACCTGGTCGAGCACGAGGTTCTCGACCCGGCGCCGTTCGTCCAGCGCCAGCCAGGAGACACCGCCATCCTGCTGTACACCTCCGGCACGACCGGCAAGCCCAAGGGCGTCCAGCTGACCCACTTCCAGCTGTTCATGAACGCCGGGGCCCATGTGGACGCCTTCGCGATGAACCCGTCGAGCAAGGTCATCGCCGTCATGCCGCTGTTCCATGCGCTTGGCTTGTCCGGCATCCTCAACGCCACGATTCGCTCGGGCGGCACGGTGCTGCTGCTGCCGAAGTTCGACACCAAGCGGGTCCTGGAGATGATCCAGGAGCACGGGGCGACGCTCATCCACGGCGTCCCGACGATGTACCACTCGTTGTTGCACTTCCCTGACCTGTCGGCCTACGACACCTCGACGCTGCAGATGTGCGGCTCGGCCGGCGCCGCGATCCCGGCCGAGGTCATCGACGAGGTCGAGCGCACCTTCGGGGTGCAGATCCTGGAGATGTACGGGCTCACCGAGTCCGGGCCGCTCGCGGCATACAACGACCCCAAGGACCGCAAGCCGTACAGCATCGGCAAGCCGATCCCCGGTGTCGAGATCCAGATCTGGGACGAGGACAACAAGCCCCTCCCGCGCGGGGCCGCGAACGTCGGCGAGATGGTCATCCGCGGCCACAACACCATGTCCGGCTACCTCAACAACGCAGTGGCGACCGCCGAGGCGTTCACGAACGGCTGGCTGCACACCGGCGACCTGGCCTACCTGGACGAGGACGGGTTCCTGTTCTTCGTCGACCGCAAGAAGGAGCTCATCATCCGCGGCGGGATACAACGTCTACCCCCGTGAGGTGGAGGAGGTGCTCTACTCCAACCCCAAGGTCTCCGAGGCCGCGGTCGTCGGCATTCCCGACGAGCGCCTCGGTGAGGAGATCAAGGCCTACGTCACGCTCAAGCCGGGTGAGACGGGGCAGCCGCAGGAGCTCGTCGACTACGTCAAGGAGCGCCTCGCGGCATACAAGTACCCACGGGTCGTCGAGATCATCGAAGAGATGCCCAAGAGCCCGACGGGAAAGATTCTCAAGAAGGAGCTCGCCAACAGCGGTTAGCCAATCGTCGGGGGTCCCTTGCCCCGTCACCCGGACCATCACTCGGGACGAGGTCCGGCCCAGCCCACCAGTTCGCTTCCCCGGAAGGCACCAGGCATGACTCAAAGCACAGGCATGACTCTTCGTGAAGCACTAGCAACCCAACCGATGCGGCCGTTCCAGATCCGCGTCATCGTCATCTGTATCGTCCTGGCGTTCGTCGACGGCTTCGAGGTCCTCGTCGGGGCCTTTACTGCCACGCTCGCTCTCCAAGGACATCGGCCTGGACGCCGTCCAGCTCGGGTACTTCCTCAGCGCGAGCACCTTCGGCATGGCCGTCGGCGCGGTGCTCATCTCGCCCTTCGCCGACCGGATCGGGCGGCGCCGGCACATCATCATGTGTCTGGCGCTCATCGTCGTCGGCATGGTCGGCTCGGCGATCGCGATGAACTACCCCTTCCTGCTGGTGGCGCGCGCCTTCGCAGGCCTCTGGATCGGCGCGCTCATCCCAAGCCTCAACATCCTGGTCTCCGAGTACTCCTCGGACGCCAAGCGGGGCACCGCCATGGGCCTCTACGGGATCGGCCTACCCGCTGGCTCAGGTGCCGGCGGCTTCATCACGACCTTCCTCATCGCGGCGTGGAGCTGGCGGGCGGCGTTCTGGTTCGGAGCCGTCCTCACCGGACTGCTGCTGCTCGGCAGTCTGGTCTGGCTGCCCGAGTCGATCCACTACCTCGTCGAGAAGCGCCCGCCGCGGGCCCTCGAGGAGTACAACGAGATCGCGGACAAGCTCGGCTACCCGCAGGAGGACACCCTGCCCCCTCCTCACGCGGCCCAGCGAGCAGGCAACGTCGTGGTCTCGGCGATCTTCAAGGGGATCATGCTCAAGCGCACCGCGTACCTCTGGCTTGGCTACGGCCTGTTGACCGCAGCGTTCTACTTCGGCAACCAGTGGACACCGCGGCTGGTCACCCAGTACCTCATCGAGAAGAACTGATGTCCGACCTGGGACCTGGGTGGAGCAGCTACGTCGACACCCCGAAGTCGGCCATCGAGGCGCTGGCCAAGTCCGAGCCCACCAAGGCTGGGACCCAACATCGCGTACGTGCAGCAGATGACGGATTCGGCGGCTCAGGCGTACGGCAACAACGCGGGCGTGCTGGTGTCGGTGGGCGGCGTCGTCGCGGCCTTGCTCTTCGCCTGGCTGGCCACCAAGTTCCACCCGCGGATCGTGACGGTCATGGTCATGTTCTGGGGGGTCATCGCGTACTTCCTCTACGCGAACCTGTTCTAGATCCCCGCCCTGGCCCTGATCCTCGCCATCGGTGTCGGAATGGCCGGGAACGGCGGCATCGTGGCGTTCTACGCCATCAGCCCGTCGATCTACCCGACGGCGGCGCGGGGCACGGGCGTCGGATGGATGGTCGGGTTCGGGCGGACCTGGGGCATCCTCGCCCCGATCGTCGCCGGCTACCTACTCGCTGCCGGGTTGACGGCCAAGTCGCTCTACATGATCTTCGGGCTGCTCTTCGGCGCTCGCGGGCCTATGCGTCTTGATGCTGCACCGCACCTTCGCTGGCGAGTCGGACGCCATGATGGAGGACATCCCGGCGGCTGAGACCGCGGAGGCCTGACTCCGTATCCAGCCGCGGAAACCGTTGCCGCTGGACGGTTTTTTCCGTCCGGCGGCAACGGTTTCGGCGTGGCGCTCAGGTGCGCAGCTCGGCCGCGACAGCGTCGGCTGCGCGGGTCAGGGCAGTGATGACGCCCGGCACCGAGTCGGTGCGGTAGCGGACCGAGGGGATCGACACCGACAGGGCCGCGCTCGCTCCGTCGCCGTCGCGGACCAGCACCCCGATGGCACACACGCCGCGCTCGGTCTGTCCGTTGTTCACGGCGTAGCCCTGCTTGCGGCATCGGGCCAGGTCGCGACGCAGCGCGGTCATCGCGGAGGCGGTCAGCCCGAGTGACGGCAGGCCCTCGCGTGGGTAGAGCTGGTCGAGCTCGTCGGCATCGAGCTCGGCCAGCAGGAGCCGGCCGCCAGAGGTGAAGTGGGCGGGCAGCATCGCGCCCACCCGGCTGCCGACCCGCAGCATCTGGGCCGACTCGACGCTCGCGATGATGCGCACCTGCCGACCGACGAGGACCATGAGGTGGGAGGTCTCGTCCGTCTCGTCACGCAGCGCCTCGAGGCTGGGCAGGGCAATCTCGGCGAGGTTGGTGCGCGACATCCGGCTGCTGACCATCTCCTCGAGCGCCGGCCCGGCTCGGTAGGTGCGGTCGCGGCCTTGGATGACAAAGCCGCGGTAGCGCAAGGTCGACAGGAGCCGGTATGCCGTGGACGGTGCCACGCCGAGCTCGACGGCGGCCTCGCTGACGCCCAGCTTCGCCTTGGCGGCGACGAGCGTAAGCAGGCGCAGCGCGTTGTCGACCGACTCCAGGTAACGCATCCAGACCCTGAGCTTTCTCCCTGGAAGGGTATTCTCCCTGATGGAAAGCCACCGGGCCAGGGTTCACATGCAGGCGCGGGCGGCCGTACCGCCCGCGCCTGACGATCACGACAGCTCAGCCGTAGAAGCGGAACACCGGCTGGGCGACGCAGGCCGGCCGGTCCAAGCCCTCGACCTCCATGGCGCCGTCGAAGGTGATCTCCTTGCCGCCGTCCTTGGTCTGCTGGACGTCGAGGATCGTCACGGTGAGCCGGATGTTCGAGTTGACCCTGACCGGCGCAGGGAAGCGGACCTTGTTGAGCCCGTAGTTGACCTTGGCGGTGACGCCGTCGCACTGCAGCAGGTCGGTGAACAGCGGCACGATCAGCGAGAGGGTGAGGTAGCCGTGCGCGACGGTGGTGCCGTAGGGCCCGTCCTTGGCGCGCTCGGGGTCGACGTGGATCCACTGCGGGTCGTCGGTCGCCTCGGCGAAGGTGTTGATCCGCTGCTGGGTGATCGTCATCCAGTCGGTCGAGCCGATGTTCTTGCCGATGAGGGACTCGAGCTCGTTGTAGTGGATGGACACGGACATGAGGCAACCTTTCGACGAGGGGTCAGGCGACTGGGTCAGGCCAGCTTGAGCAGCCTAGTGGCGTTGTCCTTGAGGATGAGCGGGCGCACCTCTTCCTTGATGTCCAGGGCCGCGAAGTCGGCCAGCCACCGGTCGGTGTCGATGACCGGGTAGTCCGACGCGAAGAGGACCTTATGCCGAAGCATGTGGTTGGCGGCGTTGACCAGGTTGGGCGGGAAGTACTTCGGCGACCAGCCGGACAGGTCGATGTACACGTTGCCCTTGTGGGTCGCGACCGAGATCGCCTCGTCCTGCCACGGGACGGACGGGTGCGCCATGACGATCGGCAGGTCCGGGAAGTCGGCGGCGACGTCGTCGAGCAGGATCGGCTCGGACCGGCGCAGCTTCACCCCGCCGCCACCCGGCATACCGGCTCCGATGCCGGTCTGGCCGGTGTGGAAGAGGGCCGGGAGCCCGTGACCTTGCAGAACCTCGAACAGCGGGTATGCCGTGCGGTCGTTAGGCGCGAAGTTCTGCAGCGCAGGATGGAACTTCATCCCCTTGATGCCGTATTCGGCGATCAGCCGCTCCAGCTCCCTGACCCCCGACCGACCGCGAGCCGGGTCGATGCAGGCGAACGCCAGCAGGATGTCGGAGTGGCGCGCCGCGCCCTCGGCGACGAACTCGTTGGGGATGCGCGGCTGGCCGTGGGACAGCTCGACGTCGACCGTGAAGACGACGGCGGCGATCCGCCGCTCGCGGTAGTGCGCGGCGATCTCGTCGAGCGTCGGAGTCCGAGGCGCCTTCGACTTGAAGTACTTGGCCGACCAGTCGAGGAAGGACTGCGGCAACGCGGTGTGGCCGGTGTCGTCGACCTCGATGTGGACGTGGAAGTCAATGGCCTGCAGCGCAGCGACGTCGATGCTCATATCAGAGTTCTACTCCCACGGCTCGCGGTGTTCGCCGCGGGGCTCCGCGGCAGATCCTGGGCAAAGCGGCAGATGTTCCACAACACGGCAGCTACGACTGCCGCTTTGTGGAGGATTCGCCGCCTTACCGGACTCGGGACGCCTCGGGGCCCTGCTAGCTCGGTGCCGGCGGGGCGTCGTACCGCTCTCCCGGCGGAGCGTCGCGAATCTGGGCGGTGAGCCGGCAGGTGCAGATCCGGTGGCCCTGGTCGTCAGTGACGACGATGTCGATGGAGCCGGTGGTCCGACCGACGTGCAGCGGGGTTGCGACTGCAGTCACCTTCCCTGACCTGGCGGGTCGGTGGTGGGTGGCGTTGATGTCGACGCCCACCGTGGCCTTGCCAGGACCGGCGACGACGACGGCGAGCATGGAGCCGACGGACTCGGCCAGGACAACCGACGCGCCGCCGTGCAGCAGCCCGTAGGGCTGGGTGTTGCCCTCGACCGGCATCGTCGCGACGACGCGAAGCGGGCTGACCTCGGTGAAGACGATGCCCATCCGGTCATGAATTGTCCCGGCCGACACTGCGTTCAGTCCCTCCACCGTCGGCTCGATGTTCCAGTCCAGGACGTCGGGTGGGCTGTCGGTCATGGGCCTTAGGCTGCCACATGTGAGCCGCCTCCTACTTCTCGACGGGCACTCGCTGGCCTACCGGGCGTTCTACGCCCTTCCGGCGGAGAACTTCTCGACCCGCACCGGCCAGTTCACGAACGCCGTCTACGGGTTCACGTCCATGCTCATCAACGTCCTTCGCGACGAGGAGCCGACTCATGTCGCGGTCGCCTTCGACGTCTCGCGGCAGACCTTCCGCGCCGAGGCGTATGCCGAGTACAAGGCCGGCCGGTCCGCGACCCCGACCGAGTTCACCGGGCAGCTGCCGCTGGTGCGGGAGGTTCTCGATGCCCTGCGGATCCGCTACGTCGAGCTCGCCGGGTACGAGGCGGACGACGTCATCGCCACCCTGACCTCCGAGGCGCTCGCGCAGGACATGGAGGTCGTCATCTGCACCGGTGACCGCGACTGCTTCCAGCTCGTGTCCGACTCGGTGACCATGCTGTACCCGGTGCGCGGCGTCTCCGACGTGTGGCGGATGACGCCGGCGAAGGTCCTGGAGAAGTACCTCGTGCCCCCCGAGCAGTACAGCGACCTGGCCGCGCTGGTAGGGGAGTCCTCCGACAACCTGCCCGGGGTGCCCGGCGTCGGGCCCAAGACCGCGGCGAAATGGATCGCCCAGTACGGCGGCTTGGAGGGCATCGTTGCGCACGTCGACCAGATCACCGGCCGGGCGGGCGACGCGCTGCGGGCGCACCTGGACGGGGTGCTGCGCAACCGCCGGCTCAACCAGCTCGTCCGTGACCTGCCGCTCGATGTCACCATCGCCGACATCGAACGCCAGCCGTGGGACCGCGAGCAGGTGCACCAGGTGTTCGACGCCCTGGAGTTCCGGGTGCTGCGGGAGCGGCTGTTCGCCACCTTCGAGGCAACGCCGCAGGAGGCGGAGTCGGGCTTCGACGTCGACGGCGAGCTGCTGGGCAGCGAGCGGGTTCCCGGCTGGCTCGTCGAGCACGTGCAGGACGGGCAGCGAACCGGTTTGCACGTGGTCGGCACGTGGGGCCGCGGCACCGGGGACGCGCGTGGGTTGGCCCTGGCAACGGGAGGCGGGCACGCGGCATACCTCGACCTGGCCGAGCTCGACGACAAGGCCGAGAACGCGCTCGCTGCCTGGCTGGCCGACCCCGCCTACCCCAAGGCGCTGCATGACGCCAAGGGACCGCTGCAGGCCCTGACGGCGCGCGGCTGGACGCTTGGGGGGCTCACGAGCGACACCGCCCTCGCGGCATACCTGGTCAAGCCCGACCAGCGCGACTACGACCTGGCCGACCTGTCCCTGCGGCTGCTGCGCCGCGAGCTGCGCGGCGAGACGACCGCCACCGGGCAGGGGGTGCTCGACTTCGGCGGCGAGGAAAGCGCGGCTGCGCAGGCGATGGTCGCGGCGCGGGCAGTCGCCGACCTCGCCGACGCGTTCGATGCGGAGCTGGAGCGCACCGACGGGACCGCGCTGCTACGCGATGTCGAGCTGCCCCTCATCGACGTGCTGGCCCGCATGGAGCGGGCTGGGATCGCCGTCGACGAAGCGGCGCTGTCGTCGCTGGAGGCCGACTTCGCGGCGCAGGTCTGGGACGCGCAAGAGGACGCCTGGGAGGCCATCGGGCGACGCGACGTCAACCTCGGCTCACCCAAGCAGCTGCAGGAGGTGCTCTTCGACCAGCTCGGGCTGCCCAAGACCAAGCGCACCAAGACCGGGTACACGACCGACGCCGACGCGCTGACCGAGCTGTACGTCAAGGAGCCGCACCCGTTCCTCGAGGCGCTGCTGCGCCACCGTGACGCGGCGCGGCTGCGGGTCACCGTCGAGGGGCTGCTCAAGTCGATCGCCGAGGACGGGCGGATCCACACGACCTACCTGCAGACCATCGCCTCGACCGGACGGCTGTCGTCCACCGACCCCAACCTGCAGAACGTGCCGATCCGCACCGAGGAGGGGCGCCGGATCCGGGAGATGTTCATCGTCGGCGAAGGCTACGAGCTGCTCATGTCGGCCGACTACAGCCAGATCGAGATGCGCGTCATGGCGCACCTGTCCGGTGACGACGGGCTCATCGAGGCGTTCCGCTCGGGGGAGGACCTGCACTCGTTCGTGGCGGCCCGGGTCTTCGGAGTCTCGGCCGGCGAGGTCACCGTGGCGATGCGCTCGAAGATCAAGGCGATGTCCTACGGGCTGGCCTATGGCCTGTCGGCGTTCGGGCTGTCGCGGCAGCTGGCGATCTCGACGTCCGAGGCCAAAGAGCTCATGGACGAGTACTTCCTGCGCTTCGGAGAGGTTCGCGACTACCTGCGCCGGCTCGTCGACGACGCCCGGCGCACTGGCTACACCGCGACCATGCTGGGCCGGCGGCGCTACCTGCCCGACCTCACGTCCGACAACCGCCAGCGCCGTGAGATGGCCGAGCGCATGGCGCTCAACGCCCCGATCCAAGGGTCGGCGGCCGACATCATGAAGGTCGCCATGCTGCGTGTCGACAGCGCCCTTCGGGAGGCGGGCGCCGGCTCGCGCATCCTGCTGCAGGTGCATGACGAGCTGGTGCTCGAGGTCGCCCCCGGGGAGCGGGGGGAGGTCGAGGCACTGATTCGCCGGGAGATGGGGTCCGCTGTCGAGATGGACGTGCCGTTGGACGTCAGCATCGGGGTCGGCCGGTCCTGGCACGACGCGGCCCATTGAGCCCGCTCGCCACCCCCATCGAAAGGTCCGTAGATGCTGTCAAACCGGCCGGATAACAGCATCTTCTGACCACTCGGGTGAGTGAGGGCACTCGGGCGAGTGATGGGCACTCCGAGGTGAGGTCCGGTGGCTCAGCGCTTCTCGAGCACCATGATGAGCGTCCCGGGGATAAGCGCGCCGCGGCGCGGCGACCAGCCGCCCCACGTCTGGGCGTGGTCCTGCGGCCACTCGGGCTCGACAAGGTCGACGACGCTGAGCCCCGCAGCGACCGCCTCGCGCACCCGGTCGCCCACGGTGCGGTGGTGCTCGACGTAGGTTGTCCGGCCCTGCTCGTCCTGCTCCACGTACGCCGATCGGTCGAAGTAGGAGAACTGGACGACCAGACCGAGCTCGCCTGGGTCGTCGGGCACGGTCCAGCGCATCGGGTGTGTGGTCGAGAAGACGAAGCGTCCCCCTGGGGCGAGCACCCGGCATACCTCGCGCATGAGATGTGCTGAGTCGGCAACGAACGGCACCACCCCGTATGCCGTGAACACGACGTCGAAGCGGGCGTCGCCAAACGGCAGAGCCAGCCCGTCGCACTGCAGCAGCGGCACCCGCTCGCGGGGGTCGGTGACGGTGGTGTTGATCGCCCGGCCCTGGCGCAGCATCCCCATGGACAGGTCGCTGGCGACGACGTCGGCGCCCTGGGTCGCGACCCATCGGGAGCACTGCCCGGCGCCGGCGCCGATCTCGAGCACCCGGCGGCCCGGCAGCGGGCCGAGCAGCCGGGCGTCGGCCTCACGAAGCCCCTCGGGTCCCCATACGAAGTCCGAGTCGCCCAGGAAACCCCCGTGCTCGGCGTAGTAGCTGGTGGCCTCGGCGTCCCACCACGCGCGGTTGGCGGCGAGCGTCTCGGCCTGGGTCGCATGGCGACGGGTCACCGTGGAGGTCATGGCGGCCATTGTCTGGTATGCCGTGCGGTACCGCGCCGGCTGGTCCACCCCCCGAGAGCGGGTGCTCAAAGGTAAGCTCACCCGCACGTTGCGCCACTTCGAAACCATGGGCGGCTGCGAGGTGCGCGTCCCAGAGTCGCCTTTGCCCCCGACCGCACGGACCGGTAGCCTGGCTGCGGTGCCCCTCGGGGTACTGTTTACGGCTGCCCTGGGGCAGCCGACATCATCCCGTTCACAGCGGTGCGCACCCGCCTGGGTGCGCGCCCCGATCCCACGCAAAACGTTCGGAGCCCCTCCTACATGACAATAAGCACGGTCGACAAGACCGCCCCTCAGGTGGCCGTCAACGACATCGGCTCTGAGGAAGACTTCATCGCCGCGATCGACGAGACGATCAAGTACTTCAACGACGGCGACATCGTCGAAGGTCGCATCGTCAAGGTCGACCGGGACGAGGTCCTGCTCGACATCGGCTACAAGACCGAGGGGGTCATCCCCTCGCGCGAGCTGTCCATCAAGCACGACGTCGACCCCAACGAGGTCGTCTCGGTCGGTGACGAGGTCGAGGCCCTGGTCCTCCAGAAGGAGGACAAGGAAGGCCGGCTGATCCTGTCCAAGAAGCGCGCGCAGTACGAGCGCGCCTGGGGCACGATCGAGAAGGTCAAGGAGGAGGACGGCGTCGTCACGGGCACCGTCATCGAGGTCGTCAAGGGCGGGCTCATCCTCGACATCGGCCTGCGCGGCTTCCTGCCGGCCTCCCTCGTCGAGATGCGACGGGTCCGCGACCTCGGCCCCTACGTCGGCAAGCAGATCGAGGCCAAGATCATCGAGCTGGACAAGAACCGCAACAACGTCGTCCTGTCCCGGCGCGCGTGGCTCGAGCAGACCCAGTCCGAGGTGCGCACGACCTTCCTGCGCGAGCTGCAGAAGGGCCAGGTCCGCTCCGGCGTCGTCGTCAGCATCGTCAACTTCGGCGCGTTCGTCGACCTCGGCGGCGTCGACGGGCTGGTGCACGTCTCCGAGCTGTCCTGGAAGCACATCGACCACCCGAGCGAGGTCGTCGAGGTCGGCCAGGAGGTCACCGTCGAGGTCCTCGACGTCGACATGGACCGCGAGCGGGTCTCCCTGTCGCTCAAGGCGACCCAGGAAGACCCGTGGCAGCAGTTCGCCCGCACCCACGCGATCGGCCAGGTCGTGCCCGGCAAGGTCACCAAGCTCGTGCCGTTCGGCGCGTTCGTCCGCGTCGACGACGGCATCGAGGGCCTCGTGCACATCTCCGAGCTGGCCGAGCGTCACGTCGAGCTCCCCGAGCAGGTCGTCCAGGTCGGCGACGACATCTTCGTCAAGGTCATCGACATCGACCTCGAGCGTCGGCGGATCTCGCTGTCCCTCAAGCAGGCCAACGACGACCGCCGTCCCGACGTCGGAGTTCGACCCGACGCTGTACGGCATGGCGGCCGAGTACGACGAGCACGGCAACTACAAGTACCCCGAGGGCTTCGACCCCGAGACGCAACGAGTGGCTGCCCGGCTTCGAGGCCCAGCGCGAGAAGTGGGAGCGGCAGTACGCCGAGGCCCACGCGCGCTGGGAGGCGCACAAGGCGCAGGTCGCGTCGGCCGCCAAGGCCGACTCGGACGCCAGGTCGCGGCCGGCGAGGCGCCCAGCTCATACTCGTCCACGTCGGCGGACGAACAGGCCGAGAGCGTGCCGCCTCCAGCGGGACGCTGGCCTCCGACGAGGCCCTTGCGGCGCTGCGGGAGAAGCTCACCGGCAACTGAGTATGCCGTGCTGAGACTCGGGCTCACCGGCGGCATCGGGTCGGGCAAGTCCTCGGTGGCCGGCGTGCTGCGCGAGCTCGGGGCGCTCGTCACCGATGCCGACCTGGTGGCCCGGGAGATCGTCGAGCCCGGGCGGCCGGCGCTGGCGGCCATTGCGGCCGAGTTCGGGTCGACAGGTCATCCGGCCGGACGGGACGCTTGACCGTCCGGGGTTGGCGGCCATCGTCTTTCCGTCGCCTGAGCGACTGCTGGCCCTCGAGGCGATCACCGACCCGGCCATCGCTGCCCGCGCTGCGCAGCTGCGGGCCGAGGTGCCACCCGATCGCATCGACGTCTACGACTTCCCACTGCTCGTCGAGCGGGGGTCGTGGGTCCACGAGCACCTCACGCTCGTCGTTGGGGCCAGTGAGCGGGTCCGAGTGAAGCGGCTGGTCGAGCAGCGCGGCCTGCCCGAGCGGGATGCCCAGGCCCGGATCGCCGCCCAGGCCGACGACGAGCAACGCCGGGCCGCGGCCGACCTCTGGGTCGACAACGACGGCTCCCGGGCGGCCACCCGTGCGATGGTGCGGCGGATTCTGGCATGAGCGGCTGGTGCCGTTCGACGAGAACCTGCGCCACGGCATACGAGCGCGGCGGCCCGGACCAGGCTGAGCTGACCCCGCCCGACCCGAAGTGGCCCGCGCAAGGCAGCCGGGTGCGTGGCCCGGATCGCGGCGGCGCTGGCTGGGCTCGGGGTGCGTGTCGAGCACGTCGGGTCGACAGCCGTGCCACGGCTGCCCGCCATGGACGTCATCGACGTCCAGGTCGGGGTCCGGCGACTGGCCGATGCCGACCAGCCGGCCTTCGGGGCGGCCATGCGCGTCGCGGGTTACCTGCTCGCGCCGGGCTACCCCGCCGACCGACCGCCCTGCGGGGCCGCAGCGGTGGGCTGGGAGAAGCGGTTCTACGGCGGGGCCGATCCCGGTCGGGTGGTCCACGTCCAGGTGCGCGAGACCGGCTCGGCAGGGCACGACTTCACGCTGGCTTTGCGAGACTGGCTGCGCGCCCTTCCGGCCGAGCGGGACGGGTATGCCGCGGAGAAGGGCCGCCTCGCCGGGCTGCATCCCCGGACCCGTGACTACGGGGCTGCCAAGCAGGAGTGGTTCGACACGGCATACCGGCGCGTCATGGCCTGGACGCAGGAGGTCGGCTGGACGCCGTGACCGGAGGTGGCGAAGGCTGTCGGCGGGGGGACGTACCCTGCTGGCATGCGTCCGACGACCGACTTGCAGCGCCGTCTCGCCCCGTTCGAGGTGGTCTCCGAGTTCCAGCCGAGCGGTGACCAGCCCGAGGCCATCGCCGAGCTGGCCCGGCGGGTTCGGCGTGGCGAGAAGGACACCGTCCTGCTCGGGGCGACCGGCACCGGCAAGTCCGCGACGACGGCCTGGCTCGTCGAGCAGGTGCAGCGGCCCACCCTCGTGATGGCACCCAACAAGACCCTGGCCGCGCAGCTGGCCAACGAGTTCCGCGAGCTGCTGCCCAACAACGCGGTGGAGTACTTCGTCTCGTACTACGACTACTACCAGCCAGAGGCCTACATCCCGCAGACCGACACCTACATCGAGAAGGACTCCTCGGTCAACGACGAGGTCGAGCGGCTGCGCCACTCGGCGACCAACTCGCTGCTGACCCGCCGCGACGTCGTCGTCGTCGCGTCGGTGTCGTGCATCTACGGCTTGGGTACGCCGCAGGAGTACATCGACCGGATGGTCCCGCTGCGGGTGGGCGACGAGATCGAGCGTGACCTGCTGCTGCGCCGGTTCGTCCAGATGCAGTACACCCGAAACGACCTGTCCTTCACCCGGGGCACGTTCCGGGTTCGCGGCGACACGGTTGAGATCATCCCGATGTACGAGGAGCTCGCGGTGCGGATCGAGCTGTTCGGCGACGAGATCGAGCGGCTCTACACGCTGCATCCACTCACGGGCGAGATCGTGCGCGAGGAGGAGGAGATGTACGTCTTCCCTGCGTCGCACTACGTGGCCGGGCCCGAGCGGATGAAGCGGGCCATCTCCGGCATCGAGGCGGAGCTCGCCGAGCGAATCGCGACGCTGGAGAAGCAGGGCAAGAACCTCGAGTCGCAGCGGCTACAGCTGCGGACGTCCTACGACATCGAGATGATGCAGACCCTCGGCTTCTGCAACGGCATCGAGAACTACTCGCGCCACATCGACGGCCGCCCGCCGGGGAGCGCTCCCAACTGCCTGCTCGACTACTTCCCCGAGGACTTCCTGCTCGTCATCGACGAGTCACACCAGACCGTGCCCCAGATCGGGGCGATGTACGAGGGCGACATGTCGCGTAAGCGGATGCTCGTCGAGCACGGGTTCCGGCTGCCGTCAGCCATGGACAACCGCCCGCTCAAGTGGGAGGAGTTCCTCGACCGGATCGGCCAGACCATCTACCTGTCGGCCACGCCGGGCGACTACGAGCTGGGCAGGTCGGGACCGCCCGTCGAGCAGATCATCCGGCCCACCGGGCTGGTCGACCCGGAGGTCGTGCTCAAGCCGACGAAGGGCCAGATCGACGACCTCATCCACGAGATCCGGGCGCGCGCCGACCGTGACGAGCGGGTCCTGGTCACCACCCTGACCAAGAAGATGGCCGAGGACCTCACCGACTACCTCCTCGACAAGGGGATTCGGGTGCGCTACCTGCACTCCGAGGTCGACACCCTGCGCCGGGTCGAGCTGCTTCGCGAGCTGCGCCTCGGTGACTACGACGTGCTCGTCGGGATCAACCTGCTGCGCGAGGGTCTCGACCTGCCCGAGGTGTCGCTGGTGAGCATCCTCGACGCCGACAAGGAGGGGTTCCTGCGCTCGACCCGCAGCCTCATCCAGACCATCGGCCGCGCCGCTCGGCACGTCACCGGCCAGGTCCACATGTATGCCGACCAGCTCACCCCGTCGATGCGCGACGCGATCGACGAGACCAACCGCCGTCGGGCCAAGCAGGTCGCCTTCAACCGCGCGCGCGGGGTCGACCCGCAACCGCTGCGCAAGCGGATCGCCGACATCACCGACCTGCTGCAGCGTGAGGACACCGATACCGAGGAGCTGCTCGGCTCGGGCCGGTCCCGGTCCCGGGGGAAGTCGGCCGGTATGCCGGGCGGCGGCCGAGGCGCGGTCGCGGCGGACGCCGGTGTCGCTACTGGCTCAAGGACCCTCGGCCTGCCCGCCACCGAGCTGGCCGGGCTCATCCAGGAGCTGACCACGCAGATGCATACCGCGGCGTCCGAGCTGCACTTCGAGCTCGCGGCCCGGCTGCGCGACGAGGTGGCCGAGCTGAAGAAGGAGCTGCGGCAGATGACCAACGCCATGGCCTGAACAACGCCGGCCGGTCAGCCCCAGGTGCCGAGGACCTGACCAGTCGGCGCGTAGGCCACCTTGAGCGCAGTGTTCGCCGGCACGTCGAACCCGATCGACCCGGTCACCTTTTCGCCCGGGTTGAGGTTCGAGGAAGGCAGCCGGGCGGGGGCATCCGCGGGCAGGCCAACGATGAAGCTCTCTCTGACCCGCTGCCCGTCCGGCAGGATGACGAAGAAGTCGAAGGTGTCGACTCGGACTGAGTCGGTCCCGGTGGCCGTCATGGTGACCGGGACGTACACGTACTGACCTCTGTCGGGGGTGTCGAACTGGTTCGTCGGCTGGAAGGGCACGGGGGCGTCGACCTTGAGCTCGCCGGTTTCCTTCCCGGCCTTGGTGACGGTTCCGGTGTCGCCGAAGGCGAACGTCTTCGCGGTTTGGGCGGCCGTCGGAGATGGCGATGCGTTGCCAGTGGGACGGGACGTGGGCTGTGAGGTCGGCTGTGAGGTGACGGGGCCGCTGTCGTCGTTGCCGCGGACCGCCAGGACGACGCCGATGACGATGACCAGCACCAACGCCGCCGCGCCACCGAGAACCCAGTAGAGGACCTTGTTCGAGCGAGGCTGGGCCGGCATCGGCCCATACGGCGAGCCTGCTGCACCCTCTGCCGCGCCCGGCACCGGGTATCCGGGCTGGCCACCCGGAAGCGGCTGCCACCCGGTTGTCGTCAGGACGTACCCGCCCGCGACGTCACCTACCTTGTACTCCGGCGCTGGCTGGCCGGTCGGCTGGCCTCCCGGAACGGGCTGCCAACCCGTCTCGGTCAGCACGTAGCCGCCGGCCTGGTCGCCGATCTTGTACTCGGTTGCCGGCTGCCCGGTTGCTGGTTGTCCAGCTGTTGGTTGCCCGGTTGGTTGTCCAGTTGTCGACTGCCCGGACGGGACGGGTTGCCATCCGCTCTCGGTCAGGACATGGCCATTGACGATGTCGCCGATCTTGTACTCGGGCGTTCCTGGGTCGCTCACGTGAGGATCCTTTCGTCGAACGAGAGACCTGCCAGCACGTGCGGGTGCCCTCGTTGCGGGGACGCCTCCCCCTGAAGATGAGTGCGCCGGAGTCTATCGCGGCCCCCAGGTGGGTCCCGAGACGTGACGTACGCCACGTCCGACCGGGACCAACGTCACTAAGGCAAGGCTAACCATTCGTCATAGGTTGCCGGTATGCACCAGCGGCGTGGGACATCACTCGTCGACTGGCCGGTCGGCCACCCGGCGGTCTTCATCGAGACCCACGCCGGCCCGGCGTTGGGGCGCCGGCTGGCCCAGCTCGGAGTCCGGCCCGGTGCCACTCTCACCCCACTGCAGCGCACCCCCGGCAGGGGCCTCGTCGTCGCGGTGGCCGAGATGCGCGTGGCTCTGGACCGCCAATCGGTGGCTGCCATTCGGGTGGACGACGCCGTGACAGCTCGGTCGACCTCGAGGGACACCTCATGAGCACAGTGCCGAGCCGGGCCGGCTCCGGAGCGACCATGACGGGGGTCCCCTCGTGTCACGCCGACGCCGCGGCCGGTGTCGCTCCCAGCGGCTCGCCCGTCGTGGCCCTCGCCGGCGCTCCCAACGTCGGCAAGTCGACCCTCTTCAACGTCCTCACCGGAGCACGGCGCACCATGGGCAACTGGCCCGGCACCACGGTGGAAGTGGGCCGTGGCGTCTGGCGTCCCCAGGGTGCGAGCGGACCGGCATACGACCTGGTCGACCTGCCGGGGGCGTACTCGCTCGACGCGATGTCGCCGGACGAGGAGCTCACCCGGGCGCTGATCGTCGACGTCCCGCCATGCGAGCGACCCGATGTGGTCGTCGTCGTCGCCGACGCCACCCACCTGACCCGAAGCCTGTATCTGGCCGGCCAGCTGCGCGAGATGGACGTGCGGGTGGTCATCGCCTTGACCATGCTCGACGTTGCCGCCACGCGGGGCGTGCGGGTCGACGCGACAGCCTTGGCCGACGCGGTCGGCGCTCCAGTGGTGGGCCTTGACCCACGCCGCCGCACCGGCGCCGAGCGCCTGGCTGCTGAGCTCTCGGACCTGCTGAGTGCGACGCCACCCGTCCCCCGGTCTCACCCGGAAGGGCTCGACGACTTCGAGGCCGCCGATGAGCGCTTCGGCTGGGTGGACGCAGCCGTCGGCCGGGCGGTGGTCCGGTCGGCACAGATGCGGCGCACCGCCAGCGACCGGCTCGACCGCGTCGTGCTCAACCCGATCGGCGGTCCGCTCGTCTTCGCCGCGGTCATGTGGGCGGTCTTCCAGATCACCACCACGGTCGCGGCGCCGCTGCGGGACCTTCTCGACTCCCTCTTCTCCGGCCCGGTCACCGACGGGGCGACCGCACTGCTGCAGGCCCTGGGAGCGGCCAACCCCGTCGTCACCGGGCTGGTCACCAACGGGCTCATCGCCGGCGTCGGGATGCTGCTGACCTTCGTGCCGCTGATGGCGATCATGTTCCTGCTGCTCGCGCTGCTCGAGGACTCCGGCTACATGGCCCGGGCCGCCGTCGTCGCGGACCGAGCCATGCGCGCCATGGGGCTGCCCGGCCGTGCCTTCCTGCCGCTCATCGTCGGGTTCGGCTGTAACGTCCCGGCCATCGCCGCAACCCGCGTGCTGCCCGGGTCGCGGCACCGGAGGCTCACCGCCCTGCTCGTGCCGTTCACCTCGTGCTCGGCCCGGCTGACCGTCTACGTCATGCTCGCGACGACGTTCTTCGAGCAGTATGCCGGCACCGTCGTCTTCGGGATGTATGTCCTGTCCATCGTCCTGGTCGTCCTCGTCGGCCTGCTGCTGCGGCGCACCCTGTGGCGCACCATGGGCAGCGACCCGCTCATGCTCGACCTGCCGCCCTACCAGCGCCCCACGCTGCGGGTCATGTCCTCGGTGACCTGGGTGCGCCTCAAGGGCTTCCTTCGGACGGCGAGCGGGATCATCGTCGCCACGGTGTGCGTCGTGTGGCTGCTGCAGGCCACACCCGTCCGCGGGGACGCTGCCTTCGCCGAGGTCCCCGTCGCCGACAGCGCGTATGCCGTCGTAGCCGGTGCCGTTGCCCCCGCGTTCGAGCCGGCGGGTTTCGGCCAATGGCAGGCGAGCGGCGTGCTCGTCACCGGGTTCGTCGCCAAGGAAGCCGTGATCTCCTCGTGGGGCCAGACCTACGCGCTGGAGGACGCATCCGCCGAGGACGATTCGCAGGCCAGCGACGAGGTTGCCCTCGGCGAAGCGATCCGCGCCGACTTCGAGACCTCCTCGGGGGGGCACACGAACGCGGCGATCCTCGCCTTCATGGCCTTCCTCCTTGCGTACACCCCGTGCGTCGCCACGCTCGCCGCGCAGAAGCGGGAGATCGGACTGCGGTGGGCACTGTTCGGAATCGGGATGCAACTGGTCGTCGCGTGGTCGCTTGCGGTCCTGGTCTTCCAGGTCGGAAGGCTTCTCGGATGACCAGCACCCTCACGGGCGCCCCCGTGGCCCCGACCGCTGGGCCGCTGCGTCGGGTGCTGCTCGCCCTGGAAGCCGGCGCTTCCAGCCGTGCCGCCCTGGCTCGGCATACCGGTCTGGACGCCGAGGTCGTCGACGCAGCGTTGACGCATCTCGTGCGGCTGGGCCGGGTGCGCGCCCAGGCGTTGGGCAGCGGCTGCCCGAGCGAGGGGTGCGGCCGATGCCCGTCCGGTCGCCCGGACGGCGTCCCGGGATGCGTCCTACGGGGGCCTGCGGCGTCGGCGAGCCTGGTGGCCGTTACGCTCGTGCAGCGCCGACCGGAGTAGCCGTCGGCTTCGACGAACGAAAGGCCAACCACGGGTGAAGCGGGCTGGCCGGAGCGAGCCCGGCCCGTTGCTCCTCGTCCTTGGCGCGATCGTCTCGGTGCAGTTCGGCGGGGCCATCGCCGCGACCCTGGTCCCCGTGGTCGGCGCCGCGGGATCGGTCCTGCTGCGCCTGGGCATCGGGGCGGTCCTGCTCGTTCTCGCCGTGCGACCCCGGCTGCGTGGGCATTCCCGCCGAGCCTGGGTCACCGTCGTGGGCTTCGGGCTGGCGCTCGGCGCCATGAACTGGTCGTTCTACGCATCCCTTGCCAGGCTTCCGCTCGGAGTTGCCGTGACCGTCGAGTTCATCGGGCCACTGACCCTGGCAGCGGTGCAGTCCCGCCGGCCGCGCGACCTGCTCGCGGTGGCCGGAGCCGCAGCCGGCGTCCTGCTCATCTCGAAGGCGCTATCGACCCCGTGGACCCAGCTCGACCTGGCCGGGCTGGGCCTGGCCCTGCTCGCCGGGACGTTCTGGGCGGCATACATCGTGCTGTCCCAGCGCACCGGGCGGGCGTTCGCCCAGCTCGACGGGCTCGCCATCGCCATGCTCGTCGCGCTGGCGTTCATCCTGCCCTTCGGGGTGCCCTCGGTGGCGCTGTGGGACGCCGCCGTGCTCGCCAAGGGCTCCGCCGTCGCGATCCTATCCAGTGTGTTGCCCTACTCGCTGGAGCTGCTCGCGCTGCGCCGCCTCAGCCAGCAGGTGTTCGGCATCCTGCTCAGCCTCGAGCCCGCCGCCGCGGCGCTCGCGGGGTGGCTCGTGCTGCGCCAGACCCTGCAGGCGACACAGCTGCTGGGGATGGCCCTGGTGATCGCCGCGAGCGCCCTCGTCATGGGACAGCGGCGCGACCACCAGCCTGCCGAAGCGGCGTCGACCTGACGCTCAGCCGAGCGGATTGTCGTCCTCTGCGGTTGTCGCGGGCTCCGGCTCCCGCTCGGCCTTCGCGTCCCGAGCCGACTTGATGAGGCTGGCGACCGTCGTCACCCCGAGGATGACGACGATGGAACCCAAGGAGACCGCAACGGGAATGTCCGGCGCCCACTCGACGGGCTGCCCGCCGTTGATGAACGGCACGGTGTTCTCGTGCAGCGCGTGCAGGATCAGCTTGACGCCGATGAACGCCAACAGCACCGCAAGCCCCAGGCTGAGGTAGACCAGCCGCTGCAGCAGCCCGCCGATGAGGAAGTACAGCTGGCGCAAGCCCATCAGCGCGAAGATATTGGCGGTGAGCACGAGGTAGGGCTGGTTGGTCAGCCCGTAGATGGCCGGGATCGAGTCGAGGGCGAAGAGCAGGTCGGTCGTGCCCAGGGCCAGGATGACGAGCAGCATCGGGGTGATTAGCCGTTTGCCGTTCTCGACGGCGGTCAGCCGGGTGCCGTGCCAGTTCTGGGTCGCGGGGAACCGGCGCTCGACCCAGCGCAGCAGGCGGTTCTCCTCGAACTCGTCCTCGTCGGTGGCCTCCTCGCGGGCCAGCCTGACCGCGGTGTAGATGAGAAACGCCCCGAAGATGTAGAACACCCAGGCGTAGCTGTTGATGACCGCCGCGCCCAGCGCGATAAAGATGCCGCGCAGGACGATCGCGATGACGATGCCGATGAGCAACGCCGACTGCTGCAGCCGCTCCGGCACCCGGAACTTGCTCATGATGAGCAGGAACACGAACAGGTTGTCGACCGACAGCGAGTACTCCGTCAGCCACCCGGCGAAGAACTCGCCGGCATACTGAGGGCCCCACATCCGCCACACCCAGATACCGAAGAGCACGGCAAGCGAGACGTACATGGCAAGGAGGCGGGCGCACTCGCGCATGCTCGGTACATGGGGCCGCCGGCCGACAACGATGACGTCAACCGTCAGGAACACGGTGGCGACGGCGATGGTGACCCACCAGACCGCAGGGGAGACGTCCATGGCGGGGAGCCTTCCGGTCACGGGGCGCATACCAGGGTATGCCGGGGCGCGTCCCGGAGGTCTCTCCCGCCCATCAGTGGACCGGCTCCCCGGGCCGACGTTGGGACTGGCCGTGATGACGAGGTAGCCGTAAGGGGATACTCCCCTCCGATTGGGCCAGTGTAACTGGCCCAATCGGAGGGGGCCCACCCTCCAGGGCGGGCCAGTTACTGGCCCAATCGGAGGGGGCCCACCCTCCAGGGCGGGCCAGTGTTACTGGCCCAATCGGAGGGGGCCCACCCTCACCGCTCCGCAAACTCCATGAGTTGTTGTTTGCTCCAGGACGCATCGTTGAGCAGACCCAAAGTCGTTGAGCTTGGCGGAGCTCTTCGCGGACGACCCTTGCGCCGGCACGGCTGATCCGCCCACAGTGGGGAGCACCCGGCATACGACAGGGAGGAGACCGTCATGGCAGGGCGCGTGGTGCATTTCGAGGTGCCGTTCGACGACGAGCAGCGGGCTCGCGGCTTCTACAGCGAGGTCTTCGGCTGGACGACGCAAAGCCTGCCCGACATGGGCGGCTACGTGCTCGTCTCCACCGGCCCCTCGGGTGATACCGGTCCGACCGAGCCCGGTTACATCAACGGCGGGATGTACACCAGGTCGGAAGCGCTGCCGGGACCGACGCTCACCATCGACGTCGACGACATCGACGCGGCGCTCGAGCAGGTCGTCGCACACGGCGGCACCGTTATGCAAGGCAAGCAGCAAGTCGGCGACATGGGGTTTACCGGCTACTTCAAGGACCCGGAGGGCAACTTCGTCGGCCTCTGGGCGAACGCTGCAGGCGGCTGACCGGGCGCCCTGGGCTCTACGGGGCAGCAGGACGCTTTGAGCGGGGCAGCTTGCCGACGACGGCGTCGTACGACGTGTCGATGGCCTCACGGATCTCCTCGTCGGGGATGGCGCCACCGACCCGTAGGGTGTTCCAGCCGAACCGGCCGATGTAGGCCATGACGCTCGCATCGTCCGGGTAGCGCAGGAGCCACTCGTTGGCCTCCTCCCGGTTCGCGCCGAGCTTGAGGCCCACGCTGCCGTCGCCGGTGAACGCGAAGATCTTGTCGCCGACCTTGGCGACGACATCGCCCTCCCACGGCTCGTCCCGCCACGCGCCGGGCTTGTCGAGGCAGTACGCGAGCAGCTGGTCACGGGTCATGATCCGTACGCTACGCCGAGGCGGGATCGTCACAGACCCCCATGAAACCCACTGTCCGGCACCGGCATACCTGTCCATAAGGCGGTTCGGCTCTTGCTCATCCGCCCAAGCAGGTTGCAGGCTGGGCGAACCGGTCGACGACGCCCGCCCGAACAGGAGCCGCCATGAGCACGGTCCGACGCGCCTTCTTCATCCTCGTTGCCGCCCTTGCCGCACTGGTCATGGCTGCGCCCGCAGCTCAGGCCAGCGGCGATGCCGGGCGGCTGCGCCAGCACATCGACCTGCCTGCCGGGTTCCAACCCGAGGGCATCGCGATCGGCGACAAGCCCGTCGCGTACCTCGGCAGCCTCGCCAACGGCGACATCTACGCGGCGAATCTGCGCACCGGCAACGGAAAGGTCATCAGCCAGGGACCTGGAACGCCATCGGTCGGGATGAAGGTCGACGACCGCGGCCGGCTGTTCGTTGCGGGCGGCCCGGCGGGCAACGGGCGCCTGGTCGACGTCAGGACGGGCGAGGTGCTCCAGAACTGGACCTTCGCGACCGATCCCGTCGACGCCACCCATCCCACGTTCGTCAACGACGTCGTGCTCACCGAGCGGTTCGCCTGGTTCACCGAGTCCATGCGCCCGGTTCTCTACGGCGTCCCGATCGCCCGCGACGGCAGCGTCGGCGGCCAGGGCGACATCGTCCGACTGCCGCTGAGCGGCGACTGGGAGCAGGTGGCCGGGTTCAACGCCAACGGCATCGCGCGCACACCCGACGGCGACGCGCTCATCGTCGTGAACACCACGACGGGCCGCCTCTACCGGGTCAACCCGCACACCGGCAACACCCGCAAGGTCGACCTCGGCGGCGACACCCTGGTCAACGGTGACGGCATCCTGCTGGTGGGCCGCACCCTCTACGTCGTGCAGAACTTTGACAACAAGGTCACCAAGGTCGCGCTCTCCCGCGACGGTTTCGCCGGCCGGGTCGGGCGCAGCGTCTCCAGCCCCGCGTTCGACGTCCCGACGACGGTCGCGGCGTTCGGCCAGTGGCTCTACCTGCCCAACGCGAGGTTCGTCCCGCAACCCATGCCGACGACGCCCTACTCGGTGAACGCCATCCGGCAGTTCTAGGCGCCCGGCGTCCTGAGGGCGCAGCGTCGCAATTGACCCCTGGTTCTTCCCCGCGAAGTGTGCGATGCTTGGTTTCCCAAGCAAGTCGTTCCAGATGTCACTCAGCGGTGCTCGGCCGGACCGGAATGGCTCGCGTGCGTCACCTCGTCCCCATCCTGCGACGCCGACAAGAGGCCACCATGACAATCATCCCCGACAGTGTTCCCGACAACCTCACCAAGCCGGCGTTGTTCGCCACGCTGGAGCCGTCTCGCATGATGGTGGAGATGGGCGCCCTCGCGGTCGCCACCCCCTTGCTCCTCCTCGAGCGTGCGGAGACCGGACGCCCGTTCCTCATCGTCACCGGCGCCTTGAGCACGAACTTCGGGACCAACCAGATGCGCCTGGTGCTCAAGATGCTGGGTCACCACCCCCACACGCCACACACCTGGACGATGTTCAACAAGCCAGAGAAGATCTTCCACATCGTCAAGGCCAAGACGGACTACCTCTACGAGCGGTACGAGGAGCCCATCACCCTCATGGGGTGGTGCGCCGGGGGAGTCTTCACGCGGATGACCGCCCACGCCATCCCGGACAAGGTCCGTCAGGTCATCAACATGGGCAGCGCCCGCAGCGGCCGCACGTACGAACCGCTGTCCCCGAAGCACCTGAGGTACACCGGCCGTGAGCCGCTTCCGGTGCCCTCCACCGTCATCTACTCCCGCACGGACGGGCTCAACAACTGGCGCAACGTCGTGGAGGACCCGGGCCCGCAGACTGAGAACATCGAGGTCTTCTCCAGCCACCTTGGGATGGCCAACCACCCCCACACCCTGCACATCCTCGCGGACCGGCTCGCCCAGCCGCTCGGTGAGTGGGCCCCCTACCAGGGCATGATCAGCACCACCAAGTCCGAGGCGCCGGGGCGGCCCGTCCGAGTCGCCTGACCCGGTCAACGCTCTGGGGCGTGGGCGGCTACCACCCCCGCTCGAGCCACTCGCCCAGGTGCGGGCGTTCGACCCCCAGCGTGGTGTCGGCGCCGTGCCCGGGATACACCCAGGTGTCGTCGTCGTAGACGTCGAAGACCCGCTGGGTGACGTCGGCATACAAGGACTCGAAGCTCTGCCCCGGGTTCTTGGTGTTGCCGACCCCGCCGGGGAAGAGCGAGTCACCGGTGAACAGGTGGGTGAACCCGCTCGGGTCGGCGTAGGCGAGCGCGACCGAGCCGGGGGTGTGCCCGCGCAGGTGCAGGACGTCGAGGTCGATCTCGCCGAACCGGACCCGGTCCCCGTGCGCCAGCCTGCGGTCCGGGCGCACCGGCAAGGCATCCGCGTCGTCCTCGCCGGCCATCGTCACCGCCCCAGTCGACGCGGCCAGTGCGGCCAACGCCTGGACGTGGTCCTGGTGGCGGTGGGTCGTGATGATCGTGCCGACGCGGCCGGTCCCCTCGTCGATGAGCCGGCGCAGCCGGTCGGCGTCCGCCGCTGCGTCGACGAGCAGCTGCTCGCCCGTGGCCCGGCAGGTGAGCAGGTAGGCGTTGTTGTCGAACTCGCCGACGCTGCACTTGCGGATGGTGAGATGAGGCAGCTCACGCACGTCGCTGGGGCCCCCGGGGGTGACGTTGCCGGCATACATGCGCCTCACGCTACCCGGCAGTCACCGAGCCCGGACGCGCGGGCTTGGACGGGTTGGGCGCCTGTCGGTGGGGGCACCTAGGCTGTCCTGCGTGACTGCCTTGCCCAGCCGAGGATCGTCGGCCGCCTCGGTGGCCGCCACCCAACCGGCCCGCCACAGTCACGACACCCTCCTTGTGCACGGCGCCCGTGAGCACAACCTCAAGGACATTTCGGTCGAGCTGCCCCGCAACAGCCTGATCGTCTTCACCGGGCTGTCGGGGTCGGGCAAGTCGTCGCTGGCCTTCGACACGATCTTCGCCGAGGGGCAGCGCCGCTACGTCGAGTCGCTGTCGGCGTACGCGCGCCAGTTTCTCGGCCAGATGGACAAGCCGGACGTCGACTTCATCGAGGGGCTCTCGCCCGCGGTGTCGATCGACCAGAAGTCGACCAACCGCAACCCTCGCTCGACGGTCGGCACGATCACCGAGGTGTACGACTACCTGCGGCTGCTCTTCGCCCGGGTGGGTCGGCCGCACTGCCCGGTATGCCGGGAGCCCATCACCCGCCAGAGCCCGCAGCAGATCGTCGATCGCCTTCTTGAGCTGCCGGTGGGCACCCGCTTCCAGGTGCTCGCCCCGGTCGTCAAGGGGCGCAAGGGGGAGTACCTCGACCTGTTCGCCGAGATGCAGACCAAGGGGTTCTCGCGGGCGCGGGTCGACGGCGAGGTTGTCTCGCTCGCCGAGCCGCCCGCGCTGGAGAAGCAGGTCAAGCACACCATTGAGGTCGTCGTCGACCGGCTGGTCGCCAAGGGGGACGACGTCGGGGCGAAGCGGCGGCTGACCGACTCGGTCGAGACGGCGCTGGTGCTCGCCGGGGGTGTTGTGCTCGTCGACTTCGTCGATCGCGAGGCCGGGGACCCCGAGAAGGAGCGGCGGTTCTCGGAGCGGATGGCTTGTCCGAACGAGCATCCCCTGGCGATCGACGAGATCGAGCCGAGGTCGTTCTCGTTCAACTCGCCGTTCGGGGCGTGTGCGACGTGCACCGGGCTGGGCACCGAGCTGCAGGTGGACCCCGACCTGTGCGTGCCTGACCCGGACCTGTCGATCGCCCGGGGGGCCATCGCCCCGTGGGGGCAAGGCTCGGGCTCGGCCGACTACTTCGAGCGGGTGATGCGGGCCCTCGCGGACGACCTGAAGTTCTCGATGGACACCCCGTGGAAGGCCCTTCCCGAACGCGCGAAGGAGGCGCTGCTCTACGGGGAGAACTACCGGGTGCACGTGAAGTACCGCAACCGGTACGGTCGCGACCGTTCCTACACAACGGGTTTCGAGGGCGTCGTGCCGTTCGTCAAGCGCCGGCACAGTGAGACAGACTCGGACTGGAGCCGGGACCGGTACGAGGGGTACATGCGCGAGGTGCCGTGCCCGGCATGCCGGGGGGCCCGGCTCAAGCCGGAGGTGCTCGCCGTGCTGGTCGGCGGGCGCAACATCTCCCAGGTCTGTGCCCTGGCCATCAGCGAGTGCGCCGAGTTCCTTCGGGCGGTCGACTTCACGGAGCGGGAGGGGCAGATCGCTGAGCGGGTCGTCAAGGAGATCGGTGCCCGGCTCGGCTTCCTGCTTGACGTCGGGCTGGACTACCTGTCGTTGGACCGGCCCGCGGCCACGCTCAGCGGCGGCGAAGCACAGCGGATTCGACTGGCGACCCAGATTGGGTCCGGCCTGGTCGGGGTGCTCTACGTGCTCGACGAGCCGTCCATCGGGCTGCACCAGCGCGACAACCGCCGGCTCATCGAGACGCTCACCCGTCTGCGCGACCTCGGCAACACCCTCATCATCGTCGAGCACGACCAGGACACCATCACCACGGCCGACTGGGTCGTCGATATCGGTCCGGGGGCGGGGGAGCACGGTGGGCACGTCGTGCACTCCGGCTCGGTCGAGGGGCTGCTCGAGCATCCGGAGTCGCTGACGGGGCAGTACCTGTCGGGGCGGCGGGCGATCGCGGTTCCGCAGGTACGCCGGCCGCAGGACCCGAAGCGACGGGTGTGCGTGGTCGGCGCGCGGGAGAACAACCTGCGCGACGTCGACGTGGCGTTCCCGCTGGGCAACCTCGTTGCCGTCACGGGCGTCTCGGGCTCGGGCAAGTCGACGCTGGTCAACGACATCCTCTACACCGCGCTCGCCAACAAGCTCAATGGCGCCCGGCAGGTGCCGGGCCGGCACAAGACAGTTACCGGTTTGGAGATGCTGGACAAGGTCGTCCACGTCGACCAGAGCCCGATCGGGCGCACGCCCCGGTCCAACCCGGCGACCTACACGGGGGTCTTCGACCACATGCGCCGGCTGTTCGCCGAGACGACCGAGGCCAAGATCCGCGGCTACCTGCCTGGCCGGTTCTCGTTCAACGTCAAGGGCGGTCGGTGCGACAACTGCTCGGGCGACGGCACGATCAAGATCGAGATGAACTTCCTGCCCGACGTCTACGTCCCGTGCGAGGTGTGCCACGGCGCGCGGTACAACCGCGAGACCCTCGACGTGCACTTCAAGGGCAAGACCATCGCCGACGTGCTGGACATGCCGATTGACGCGGCCGCCGAGTTCTTCGCCGCGGTTCCCGCGATCTCCCGCCACCTCACCACCCTCGTCGACGTCGGGCTGGGATACGTGCGCCTGGGCCAGCCCGCCCCAACGCTGTCCGGCGGCGAGGCGCAGCGAGTCAAGCTGGCCAGCGAGCTGCAGCGGCGGTCCACTGGGCGCACCGTCTATGTCCTCGACGAACCGACGACGGGCCTGCACTTCGAAGACATCAGCAAGCTGCTTGACGTGCTGCAGGGTCTGGTCGAGAAGGGCAACACGGTCATCGTCATCGAGCACAACCTCGACGTCGTCAAGTCGGCCGACTGGATCGTCGACCTCGGGCCGGAAGGCGGCAGCCGCGGAGGCCGGGTGATCGCCGAGGGCACTCCCGAGCAGGTCGCGGCCATGGAGCACTCACACACCGGCCGCTTCCTTGCGCCGGTGCTGGGACGCGCGGGTATGCCGGGTGGCAGCGGAAGGCCGGGTGGCAGCGGTATGCCGGGTGGCAGCGGAAGGCCGGGTGGCAGCGGAAGGCCCAGAGCGGGCGGGAACGGATCGGGCGGCGCACGGGGAGCCAGCCGTCCGTCGGGCCCGAGCGCGGAGTCGTCGCGGCGCACAGCTTCCTGAGTCCGACCTTCGATTCGCCCGGGCCGCGCGGGCGTCAATGCTCGCGCGGGCGTCAATGCTTCGGCCCTACCGGTTCCTCTAGACCGAAGTTACGCGGCCCGAAACTTCGGCCTAGACCGACGGGTAGACAGGGATCGGAGACCTGGCGGTGAGCATGAAGCGAAGGCAGGGTGACCACTATCGGCGAAGGGGCGGCAGGTAGCTGCCGGGGCTGAGGTTCCAGTCGACGCGGGTGCCGTCCGGTCGCACCGCGCCAAGCAGCTTGGCGCGGTGGACCATGTCATGGTGCGGCCCGCAGAGCAGGGCGGCGTTCAGCAAGCTCGACGCGCCACCATCAGCCCAATGGACCAGGTGATGCCCATCGCACCAAAACGGGGGCACATCGCAGCCCGGATAGGTGCACCCGCCGTCGCGCAGCCAGAGGGCTTTGGTTTGGGCATAGGTGAACAGGCGGGACTGCCGGCCCAGGTCGAGGATCTCTCCGTGGGTGCCTAGGACAACCGGGATGATCCCGGCGTCGCACGCGAGCCGACGCGCGGTGTCCGAGGCGATTGCGGTGCCATGGCCTGGGGGGCCGACCGTTCTCGCGACCCCGGTGCCGTTCATCAGGTCACCCATGGTCATGGTCACGAACAGCACGCCCCTGACCCCGACCGGCACCTCGCTCACGCAGCTTGGCACCGGCCCCTTCGACTCTGCCCAAGCTGACTGAGTGCTCCTAGCTTTCCCATTAGCCGCCCGGTCAACCTCGGGGACCGCGTTCCGGGCTCCTTCGGTGGGTGCTCGGTTGGTTGACGGCTCGGCGCTGCCGGCGGGTCTCGCCGTCGGCGCGCTGTCCGACGCAACCCCCGGCGGCGAGCCGCTGGTGGAGTTCGGCGACGGCTGCGCGGTCGGTTCCCCGTTCGGCGACGGCTGCGCGGTCGGTTCTCCGTTCGGCGACGACGGCTGTTCCGGTGACGAGCTTGGTGCCCCGGTAAACGCGGCAGCGGTGTGGCTCACGCGGCGGCAGACCTCGAAGAGGGCTTGGCCGCGACGGTGTTCTGCGCTGCGGGCGTCGGGGGTGCCGTCCGGGCTCGGTTGCGGGCGGGACAGCGGTCCGATGGCGGCTTCCAGGGTGGCGCGGCTGACCGCGTCGGCGACCAGCTCGTAGCAGGTGGTGCCGTCGCGGCCGTCCACTCCTCGGGACAGGGCTACGCGGGCGGCGGCGTCGTCCTGGTCGGCCTGGACGGCCTCCGTCCCGCCGAAGCGCTCAAGCAGTTCGGGCACCGTATCGGCCAGGCGGCGGGTGCCCTCTTTCGCCGCCTGCACGAGCGCGTCGAGGACGGCGGGGGCCGAGATCGGGTCGGCCAGCCGGGGTCGGATCCGGTCGTACTGGTTCAGCACCGACAAGGCCGCCCGAGGACTGACCTGGCCATCAAGGACCGCGTCGGCGATCGGGGCCATGTCGGGCTGACCCACCAGCCACGCTGCCTTGGCCAGGACGCCCGAGCCGCTGCCGCGCTGCGACGGGGCGTGCTGACGCACCCACGCGCCGACCCCGGCAGCGCGCGACCCGGCCGGGCCGTCGCTGCGGCTGGCCCGAGCGGTCACGGCTACTCGCCCGGCCTCAGCGAGCGAAGCCAGCCGGTCCAGGATGCCCAGGATCGACGCCAACTGGCCCGGGGCGGCCTTGTCGAGTGCCTGCTGGAACCCGGTCATTGCGTCGATGGCCCGACCCAGCACCTCCAGACGCGCTTCGAGCGGCATCGCCGACGTGCCCGTCGGCGTCCCGAGCTGACCCGACGGCATACCCACGCATGCCGTCGGCGGGACTCGTACCGATGTCGTCATGCTCATACGGCGACCCTAGAACACGGGTCTGACATCGCTCTGAAAGCCGCTGCCAGCAGCATGGTTGTCCTCATGACCCGACGATACGAACGACAACCGACACCGTCTCTTGCCCTGCCGCGGGCCGGATTGGGTAGGTTGCCCGGGTGGACCTAGCCGCCGCGCCTGCACCGCACGTGACGGAGGTGGCCGCGCTGGTCAACGAGCTCGCTCGGGTGGTCCGGCCGGGCGATACCGAGGGTGCCTACTCCGACGAGCTAGAGGCGGTGCTGCGCGACGCCGAGGGGTTGGTTTAGATCGCCAAGTCTTCTCCCGACGGGCGAGCAGGAGCCATGCCGGCCCAGCGCGACGCCATGCTGGCGGCGGTTCGACTAGCGCGCGAACTGGCGAACTGAAGGACACTGCACGTATCGCAGAGTGGACGCGCCCATGCTCCCGTTGGCCTCCTGGTGCAGCCGACCCATTCGACCGACCAACCGCCACGCTCAAGCGCACGAGCCGGGCCGCGTCCGGGCTGAGGTGAGTCAGGCAGCCGTTCGGCAGGACCACGGCTGCAGGCCACGGGCCGCGTACAACCGGTTGGCGATGGTGATCTGCTCTTCGCGACTGGCCAGGTCGGGACGCGCCGCGAAGTCTTCGCCCGCAACGCTGGTCCAGGTCGGCAGGTTGAACTGGAGACCGCCGAAGTAGCCGTTGCCGGTGTTGATGTGCCAGTTGCCGCTGGACTCGCAAAAGGCGATCCGGTCCCACATGTCGGCCCTGGCGAGGTTGAGCGGCGAGGACGTGGGACGGCCCGCCGGTGACGCCTGCTGGCGCTGCGCGGGTGGCGCTGCGGGCGCGGCTGCGGCGTCAGCGGCTTGGCGTGCTTGCGCGGCGGCCACCCGGGCGGCCTCTTGCCGGGCGGCCTCTTGCCGGGCGGCCTCCTGCCGGGCGGCCTCCGCAGCGGCCGCGATGCCAGCTTGTCGGGCGGCCTCGTCGCGGCGGGCCTGCTCGGCAGCAGCGAGCCCGTCCTGGCGCGCCTTCTCCAGGGCGGCCGTGGTCTGTCGAAGGGTGGCCAGCTGCTG
The DNA here is from genome assembly GCA_963769085.1 of uncultured Actinomycetota bacterium. Taxonomy (GTDB): domain Bacteria; phylum Actinomycetota; class Actinomycetes; order Actinomycetales; family Dermatophilaceae; genus Phosphoribacter. The sequence continues at coordinate 36,554 of CAVYKM010000040.1, forward strand.
TGTCAGCGCATCCTGCTGCGCTGCGAGAGCGCCCGTCGCGGCCGCGGCTCGGTCCGCCTCGGCTTTTGCGCGTTGGGCCGCGGCTCGGGCCTCGTCGGCGGCTTGGGCCTGGCGCTGCTCGGCCTCGGCAGCGGCGGCCTGCTCGGATGCGGCCACCACCTGGGCCGTGTGGGCATCGGCGGCGGCTTGAGCGCGTTCGCTTCCCACGACTTCGATACCGGCGGCGCGGTCCAACACATCCTGCGGCCCGTGCGCGCCGAAGAGGATGTCCAGCTGTGTCGCACCGGCACCCTGTTCATAGACCTCGGCGGCGACACGTGACAGCTGCAACACGGCCCGGTCTGCGCTGGCCTGCGCCGCGTCAGCCGCGTGGCGTGCAGCCTGGGCGGCCTTGGTGGCTCGCGCGAGCAAACCCTCCGCGCTGTGGCGGGCCATGTCCGCTTCCGCCGCCTCGGATCGGGCCGCGACCGCGGCTTCGCGCGCGGTTGCGAGCTGGACGTCGAGATCGTGGGACTGGGCTTCGACGTCGGCCTGCGCTTGTTGCGCGGCAGCCACCTGCTCTGCGCTTGGCGTGGGCCCGCGGTCGGCTGCCGCCGGTTGCACGACGCCTCCGACGACCGCGAGTGCACACGCCGTCGCCACGCCGACACGCTGTACGTGGCGGCGGCGCCGCGGTCGTGCCCGCATGACGTTCCTCCACGACGAGGACGATGAACGGGTCGAGCCTAGGTCTCATTTGCTCCAAGAGAAACAGGAGATAACAGCAGCCACAGCTTTCAAAAGGCGCGGCAATCATGAAAGAGAAATGACACGGATGTGTTTTGGCCGCTCAATCCCTTTTCCCGAGATTTGACGCCAGAACATATCAGTTCGGTAACGACTGGCATCAAGCCCGCGATGTGGCCTGGTTCAGTCCTCGCCGAGGTAGGCCTTGCGCACCGCGTCGCTGCGTGAGCAGCTCCTGGCCGGTGCCCGACAGCACGATCTTGCCGACCTCCAGCACGTAGCCGGTGTCGGCGAGCTTCAGGGCGGCCCGTGCGTTCTGCTCGACGAGCAGGACCGTCGTGCCCTGCGCTTGCAGGGTCCGCACGGTGGACATGATCCGCTGCATCATGAGCGGCGACAGCCCCATCGACGGCTCGTCGAGCATGAGCAGCTTGGGCCGGCTCATCATGGCTCGGCCCATGGCCAGCATCTGCTGCTCCCCACCGGAGAAGGTGCCCGCGGACTGCTTGGAGCGCTCCTCGAGGATTGGGAACAGCTCGTATGCCGTGCGCAGGTCTTCGCGGATCAGGTTGGCATCGGTGCGGCTGAAGGCGCCGAGCATGAGGTTCTCCTCCACCGACAGGCGGGGGAAGATCCGGCGGCCCTCGGGGGAGTGGGCCAACCCCGACGAGACGATGTCATGGGGCGCGACGTTGTCGATCCGCTTGCCCTGGAAGGAAATCCGCCCCTGCGAGGGCCGTAGCAACCCGGAGATGGTTCGCAGCGTTGTCGTCTTGCCGGCGCCGTTCGTGCCGATGAGACAGACGACCTGGCCCTCGTCGACCGAGAAGCTGATGCCCTTGACCGCCTCGATCTTGCCGTAGGCGACGCGCAGGTTCTCGACCTCGAGCAGCGGGCTCACGGAGTCTCCTCCTGCTCGGCGTCGTGGGGGTGGGGCTCGGCGTCTTGGCGACCGGGCTCGGCCGCCGACTCGGACTGCTCGTCCTCCTCGTCGCCGGTGCCGATGTACGCCTCGATGACCCGGGGGTCGGACTGCACCTCTTGGGGGGTGCCCTCAACGAGCGTGGCGCCGCGCACGAGGCAGAGCACCCGGTCGCACAGCCCGAAGATGAACCGCATGTCGTGCTCGATGACGACCACCGCCAGGCCGCGGTCGCGGATCCGGAAGATGAGGTCGCTCGCCTGGCGGGTCTCCTGCGGGTTCATCCCGGCGGTGGGCTCGTCGAGCAGGATGAGCTTGGGGTCGGTGGCCAGAGCACGGGCGATCTCCAGCCGCCGCTGGTCGCCGTAGGCGAGGTTGCGAGCGAGGTGCTCGCTCACGCGGCTCAGCCCGACGAAGTCGAGCAGTGCCTCGGCCCGCTCTCGCGAGTCGGCTTCCTCGCGGCGGAACTTGGGACCTCGGATGATCGACGTGAAGGCGGCCGACCCGGTCCGGCAGTACCGCCCGACCATGACGTTCTCGAGCGCCGTCATGTTGCCGAAGAGGCGGATGTTCTGGAAGGTCCGCGCCATCCCGGCCCGCACCACGGCGCCGGGCTTCGGCGGCAGCACCGTGCCCTCGAAGGTCACCTGGCCTTCGGTCGGCTTGTACATCCCGGTGAGGCAGTTGAAGAACGTCGTCTTCCCGGCGCCGTTCGGACCGATGAGCCCGACGATCTCGCCCTGGTGCACCGTGAGGTCGACGTTGTTGACGGCGACGAGGCCGCCGAAGCGCATGACGATGCCGCGGGCGTCGAGGACGATCTCCCGGGGGCGGGGGCGGGCGCCGACGGCTCGCTGGTCGTGACGGTCATGCCGTGGCCTCCGACTCGTCAGCGGCCTCCAGCTGCGCTGTGACCTCCAGGTGCTCCTCCTCGATCCGCTCGGCGAGCCGGTGTCCTCTTCGTGGAACTCCAGCTGGCGGCGCCGGCTCGGGCACCAGGCCCTCGGGCCGGAACCGCATGATGAGCACGAGCAGCAGTCCGAAGAGCAGCAGCCGGTAGTCCGAGACGAAGCGCAGCTTCTCGGGCACCAGCTTGAGGATGG
>CAVYKM010000041.1:0-72167 GCA_963769085.1 uncultured Actinomycetota bacterium
GTTGGGCGTCCAGGTGGTGGAGGCGCAGCGCAACTACTGGAAGAAGGTCAACGAGAGCGGCGGCATCTCCGGCTACGAGGTCGACCTGGAGACCAACACCAAGGACACCAAGTACCAGCCAGCCGAGCATGCCGCGGCATACCAGCAGATCAAGGGCAACATCCTGGCGCTGGCGCAGACCCTCGGCACGGTGAACACGGCCGCGATCCTGCCCGACATGGACGCCAACGACATCGTCGGCGTGCCGGCCACCTGGTGGTCCGGCTACAACTTCAACGAGAACGACAAGGGGCTCATCCTCGAGGTCGGCTACTCCTACTGCACCGAGGCCATGGTCGGCCTGGACTGGTACACCGAGAAGAACACCAAGCCCACCTCCATCGCGGCCGTCGGCTACCCGGGTGACTACGGCGGCGACTCCGCGGCCGGGGTCAAGCAGTGGGGCGAGATCAACGGCGTCTCCAACATCACCGTCGTGCCGACCGGGCCCAACCAGGTCCGCGGCAACCAGGACGCCGTCGTGGCCGCGGTCAAGAGCGCCAACCCGAGCGTCGTCGTGCTCGCCGTCGGACCGGCCGAGAACGCCGAGATCATCGGCAAGCTCGTGGCCGGCGGTTACCAGGGCCGGTTCATGGGCTCGCTGCCGACGTTCAACCCGGCGCTGCTCAAGAGCGCCGCCGCCGACGCCATCGTCGCCAGGTACAACCACATGGCGCCCACCGAGCAGTGGGACGGCACCAGCGCCGGCGTCACCGCGATGAAAGCCGCGGTGGGCGACAAAGCGCCGGCCAACATCGGCTACATCGGCGGATGGGCGATGGGCTACCCCATGCAGGCCGTGCTGACCCAGGCCGCCAAGAACGGCACCCTGACCCGCGCCGGGGTCCGCAAGGCGGTCGACGGGCTCAGCGTGACCTTCGACGGGATGGCACCCAAGGTGACCTACGGCGGAGACGGCAAGTCGGTGGCCTCGTCCGGGATGATCGTCAGCGTCCCCGACAAGACCGCCGCCGTTGGGGCTGAAGGCCACCGGCGGCTTCTACCAGGGCACCACGTTCGGAAAGGCCCCGTACACCAAGGCCTGCTCGGCCACCTCGTAACCACCCGATCCCCACACCACCAGCCTGAGCGGCGCTGATGCGGGCAACCAACCCGAGGTGACGGTGTCGGCGCCGTTCAGCGAGGTTAGAAGGGTCGGTCGTGGCCACGGACGGTCTGTTGTGCGACCGGGAAGGAGGCGGTCATGAGGTGGCGGCGTTACCGGGTTGCGGATCGGCCGCGCCTGGCCGTGGAGCGGGACGGTCGATGGCTGCTGCTCGGCGCCGAGTACACCGATCTGGTCGCCGTGCTGGATCTCGACCGCGAGGATCGTCAGCAGATCGCGCGGTCGGCGTCCGGGGAGGCACCCGGGCGCCCGATACTGCCCTTCCAGCCGGTGTCCCTGCGCGGCTTCGCGAACTGGGAGCAGCATTGGCAAGACGCCGCCCGCGTGCTGACTCGGCGCCACCTCGGGCCAGCGTGGGCGGCCGTCGCGGCCTATGAGCGGCTCACCCGGCGAACGTTTCCCGCGCTCAAGCCCGGCAAGCAGTTCTACCAGCACCCCGTCTACTACCACGGCAACCCACTCAACACCGTGGTCGACGGGGACGAGCTGCCCTGGCCGGCCTACACGAAGGAACTGGACTTCGAACTGGAGATCGGGTTCCTGCTCACCCGCCGGGTCCGCGACGCCACGCCGGCGCAGGCCCGCGCCGCGATCGGCGGCTGCGTGCTGTTCAACGACCTCAGTGCACGCGACGTGCAATGGGACGAGCACCGGCACGGACTGTTCGGGCCGGTGGTCAAGGCGAAGTCGTTCGGCAACGCCATGGGCGCCACCGTGGTCTGCGCCGATGACGTCGTCGACCACGTCGCGGAGCTGTCGGCGACAGTCACGGTGAACGGGGACGTCTGGAGCCGCCCGTCCACCCGGGGCATGCGGTACACCCCGGCGCAGATGCTCGCCTGGGCCAGCCGCGGCGAGACACTGCACCCCGGTGAACTGCTGACCAGCGGCACCCTTCCCGGCGGCAGCGGTCTGGAACTCGACCGGTGGCTACGCCCCGGGGACGTGCTCACCTTGCACGTCGACCAGATCGGATCCTTGACCAACACGGTCGGCCAGCCGACCTGAACAAGCCCTCGCTGGCACGACCCGCACGTCCAGCCAGTCGGCCCGGGTCACACCGACCGCGAACCTCATGCGCGTTGCGGGCCCCATGGCCCTCCGTCGGGCGGGGCGACACGAGGTCGCACGTGTTCCACCTCAACAGCAGACGCATCGCGTGCCTCGCTACTTCGGCCTGAACGTCGGGGCGATTGTCGGGGGCGGCGGATCGAGATGGCCTCGCAACCCTTGGGCTAGAACGCGAATCGCGGCCATCGTGTTTCGTACGGTAGGCGATCAGGCCGCGCTTTCGGAGGCGGTGTTGCCGCAGGGTGTGTTGCGGCTTTCGGCGGAGCTGGCGCGGGTGGAGGCGCTGTTGGACGATTCGGCGTTCTGTCGAACCGTTCGTGCAGTTCTTCGATCCCGGGGTGGGCGGCCTTCGACGCCGACGGAGACCTATCTCTCCGGTTGATGCTCCTGAGGTTCGGATACCGGCTGGGCCATGAAGCGCTGGGCCAGGAAGTGTCCGAGCCGATCGCTTCGGTGCCGGTTTCGCCGTATCCCGCTCCAGGCGTTGGTGCTGTACCCCACCACGTTGATGAACCTGACCACCCGCCGCGGCGTCGGCGCGGTGGCCGATTTGATGACCGCTGTCGAAGGTCGGGGGCCGGTCCCGCCGCTGGGTTCGCCCGGGTTCTGGTCGTGCGGCCGGCGGGGGGTCTTGCAGCCAACTTGCGCCTGAACGGTCCCCTCGTGCCGAGCCTGTCATTCCCTGCGCCACACTGTGCGCTATGAGCAGCTTCGCAGCGGTTGACCGGTTCGAGCTCCCGCGCCGGGCGCAGGAGGTCAGCGACGGTATCTTCGCCTACGTCCAGCCCGACGGCAGCTGGTTCATCAACAACACCGGCTTCCTGGTGGCCAGCAAGGGCGTGGTCAGCGTCGACGCCTGTTCGACCGAGCGGCGCACCCGGGCCTACCTCGAGGCGATCGCCACCGTGACCGACCGGCCGATCCGGACCCTGGTCAACACCCACCATCACGGCGACCACACCTTCGGCAACTACCTCTTCGCCGGAGCGACCATCCTCGGGCACGAGCGGGTCCGCGACGCCATCCGGGCCTCAGGCCCTCCGCTGTCAGCGCCGGTGTGGACCCAGTCGACTGGGGCGACATCGAGCTCAAGCCGCCGTTCCTCACCTACACCGATCGGGTCAGCCTCTGGGTCGACGACCTACGCTGCGAAGTGGTCCACCCGGGCACGCCGGCCCACACGACCAACGACTCCTACGTGTGGATCCCCGAGCGCAAGGTCCTCTTCTCCGGTGACCTGCTCTTCAACGGCGGCACCCCATTCGTCATGCAGGGCTCGGTGCACGGGGCGTTGACCGCGGTTGAGGCGTTGACGCGGCTGGGAGCCGAGACGATCGTGCCCGGGCACGGCCCCGTGTGCGGGCCGGAGGTCATCGCGACCGTGACGGCCTACCTGCGGTTCGTCCAGGACCTCGCCCAACAAGGTCGTGCAGCCGGGCTCTCACCCCTGCAGGCAGCCCGGCAGGCCGACCTCGGTGCATTCGCCGGCCTGCTCGACTCCGAGCGGATCGTCGGAAACCTGCACCGCGCATACGCCGAACTCGACGGCCGCGAACCAGGAGCTCCCCTGGACCTGCCCACCGTGATGGGCGACATGATCGCCTACAACGGCGGGCGCCCGCTAACATGCCACGCCTAACGCTGCAACCGCCGCCTGGGCCTCTCCTCAATCGATCATTGCCAACGATGCCGCGGCATTTCTGCTCACAGCCACTCACGCGCTGCGCATATGGCACTGTCCCAGTTGGTGTGCGTATCGTTGTGCTGCCGCCGAAGTGGTCGTGGCCGGTGCACCCGAACGGCTCCATCTCCCTATGCCGCAGCGGGGCCCAGCTCGTCACGCACTGGTCGGACCACCGTCTGACCGACCCGCGGTGGGGCATTAGGGCATTCGGGGTCAGGCAATGACCGGCTCGCCGCGCCGCGGCGCAAATCGCGGCGCAACCGCACCGCAGCGAAGGGGCAGATCTTCGGGCCGAGGCCGGGCCCGCTCGGCGGGGGCGCCTCGGGAACGATTTGCCCGCCCCCTGGCGCGAGTACAGGTAGCGGCGACCGACCGACGGTCAACGTTTGAACTCGTACACGGCGTTCGCGCCGTCGTCGGTGACGTAGATCGACGCGTTGCGGCCGACGCTCACGCCGTTGAAGACGCCGTGAGGCAGCGCGGTAGGAAGGACACGCGAGCCGAGGCTGAGCCCCTCGATCACGGGGGTAACGGCACCGGTCGCAAGGTTAATGGCGGAGACTCGATCCCGGCCCTCCTCGACCACGAGCAGACGGCCGCCGTCGACGGCCAGGCCTTCGGGAGCCAACAGGTTGGTAGCAACCTGCCGGGGGAGGAGCCCTTGCTGACCGCCCAAACCACCCCGGACGCCCAGTCGGACACGTACAGGGTGTCGCCGTCGGTGGCCAACCCGAGCGGGTAGGCCAGCTTAGCGAGCAGCACGGCTCCGCTGCGGGCATCGATCACGTTGCCAGCGCCGACCTGGGCGACGGCCAGGGCGTCACCGAATCGGACCGCATTCACCGGGACTGCCAGCGTGCGGAGGTCCTGGAGCACGGCACCGCTGGCTGCATCGAGCACCTGAACCGAGTTGGAGAACCACCCGGTCGTGATGAGCGACCCACCATCGAGTGAAATGGTGTTGGCGCTGGCAGGCCCGGCGAACGGCGGATCGAAACGGTCGTAGTAGGAGATGTCGGGGTTCCTGCTGGACCCGAACCCGCGCAGCGAGAAATAGTCGGCCACCCACACTGTCCCGTCCGGGGCAACGGCGACGCCGCCGGGTGCGATGAAACCGCTGTTCGTTGAGCGCGCGCAGTCTGCCACCAGGTGTCATCGTCAGCAGCTGGCCATCGGCGAAAGCGGTGGTGAACAGTCGATCCCGGGCGTCGAACGCCAAGTTGTCCAGCACGCCCTCGATGTCGGCCAGCACCTGCAAGTCGCCCGTCGCAGCATCCACCCTGACGACCCGTCCCTCGGCGAAGTCGACGACATGGAGGGCACCCGAGGAGTTGAATGCCACCGCACCAGGGACCCGGAACCCGGTCGCCACAATCTGCGCCGCGGGGACCGCGGCATCAACATCGACCCGGGCGACGGCACCGCCGAAGAACAACGGCCCATACAGCAGGCCATCGGGGCCGAAGTCCATGCCGTTGAAACCCACCAGATCCGGGATGATGACGCGCGGCGGCGCGACAAGCGCAGGATCCAGCTCATACAGGCCATCCCCGAGGAAGTCGCGGGCAACGAACAGCCGACCATCCTGCGACAGCTCAACCGGATTGACGCCTTGACCGACGAACTGCGTGCGGTACGAACCGTCAGGCCGCAGCAAACCCACGTTGCCGGCGAACAGCTCGGTCCAGTAGATCGTCCCGTCTGGTGCGACCACGACATCGTCGGGGCCGTGAACCCCCCCGTTCAGGCCCGATGCGGTCCAGGATCGCACCGGTTTGCGGGTCGTGCACCGTGATCTCGTCCCCGAGCACGCTCGCCACATAGACCTTGCCGTCCGGTCCCACATTCACCCCGTTCGGCCCGTTCAGCACCGAGCTGCGTCCGATCGGGTGTCCGTCCTGAACGCGGAACGGCTCGGCCCCTTTGGCCGCAGCCGGCGACGTCACCGCGAGCAAGCCGATCGCGATGGCGACGATCGCACTGCGCATGTCCACTGACCTCCCCCGAAACGAAACCAGCTCAACCAAGCCGCCGAGAAGCCGCGACCAGCGCAACCCCGGCGAACGTAGCATTACGTCCCATACAAGGCAAATGAAGCGAACAGCCAGCGGCCTAGCCTCCCTCTTTCACGGGTTGGTCGCAGCGGACACCACCTCAACGCAGCTCGCCGGCACCTACCCGGCCGCCCAGCTTCGAGGGGTACGACTATCCGATGACGCTGGCCGTCCACCGGTTCATGGGGACCGACCGTGTGGGCCGGCGTTCGCCCGAGGTGCGGCTGGACGGCTTCAGACCGGATCGATAGGGGTGAGGACCCCGAGCCGGTCCTCGATGGCTTGGGCCGCGTCAAGACACACCAACTCGCCGTAGCGTGGACCGATCAGCTGCACACCCTGCGGCAACCCGTTCGCCACACCGACGGGTACCGCGGCAGCCGGCAGCCCCAGCAGGTTGACGCTGACCACCAGACGCAGGCTCGCGGCGATCTGCTCCACCGCATCCGGTCCGTCCAGGTCCCACCCGACCGGGAACGGTGCCCGTGTCGACACCGGACCGAGAACCAGCGGCCGCTCGACCTGGAACAGGCTCCACGCCCGGGCCAGGCCCTGCCGGGCGATCAGCCCCTGCATGTAACCGGCCTTGTCCAGCTCCGGGCGCAGCTGGAAGAACGTGTCCAGGAACCGCAGCGCGTCCGGGCCGAACATCGGGCGCATCACGCCCATGATCAGCCGCGAGTCGGTCAGCGCGAGGTCTCCCCACAACCGCGCGGCCCGCTCGATGTCCGGCGGGTCGACATCCTCCACCTCATACCCCGCGTCGGCCAGCGCGGCAACAGCGGCGTCGACACCGGCCACGACATCGGGCTCGTCGGCACCTCGCCAGACCGCGACCCGACGCGGCACCCCGGGCCGCTGCAGCGGCGCCGGTGTCCACCACGGATCCCGCGGGTCGCCGCCGCACATGTGCTCCAGCGCGAGCCGAAGATCCGCCACCCGCCGGGCCATCGGCCCCTGCACGGCCATCAGCTGCAGCGTGATCGGCACGTCCGCCGGCAGGAACGCCGTGGCATGCGGCACCCTGCCCAGCGTGGGCCGCAGCGAGGCGATCCCGCAGCACTGGGCCGGGATGCGAAGCGAGCCGCCGTAGTCGTTGCCCACCCCCAGCGGCGTCATCCCGGTTGCCAGCGCGACCGCCTCACCACCGCTCGAGCCACCCGGCGTGCGCGAGGCATCCCACGGGTTGACGGTCGCCCCCCGCAAGTAGCTGTCGGTGTGCCAACGCAGCCCGAAGTCGCACATGTTCGTGCGGGCCAACGGGATCGCACCAGCGGCCCGTAACTGGACGATGAGCGGCGCGTCACGGTCCGGCACGGCATGCTCCAAGGCCCGCAGCCCCCGAGTCGTCGCCGACCCCACGACGTCGATGTTCTCCTTCACCGTGAACGGCACGCCCTGCAACGCCGGCACATCCACACCCGCCGCGATCGCGGCGTCGGCCCGGTCGGCGGCCTCCAGCGCGGCCTCGGACAGGGTCACGGTGACCGCGTTCAGCGCCCTCGTTGACCGCCTCGATCCGCTCCAGGTGCACCTCCACCACCTCACGGCTGGTCACCTCGCGGGTGCGGATCAACCCCGCCAACTCGACCGCCCCCAAGCGCCACAGCTCCTCCGCCACGGTGTCTCCCTTCCACACGCCGCCGCCGTGCGGCACCCTCACCCGAGCGCAACCGTATGCCGCAAGGTCAGGGCGCGCACGATGAGAAACACTCAGTGCAACCGATCGTCGGCCGATCACACCCGTAGCGACCGGGCCGGAAATGCAGCGGATGGGAACCACGCGGACGCCGACCGGCTAGAGCCCGACCGCCCCGGTCACAAGCGTCGCCGAGGCGCTGCGGGACAGACCCTACGTCGACAAGCGAACCGCGGCGAGGATCGAGCAGGCCAGCGTTGAGGTTACCCGCTCCGACAACCGACTCCATCTTGAGGCGATGGCCGAACAGAACGATCCCAGCCAGCCGCCGGACGACTGGTCGCCCACCCAGGCTGTGGACGCATTGGACGGTGCGTTCGCCAACGCGTTCATCGGCGTCACCAAGCCAGCCTCCTGAACCGATGACCTCCCCGCCGACGCCGCCAGCCGCGGCGGGCCCGGCCGTCCACGCTGCACCAGTGGGGCCACTTCGCATACGACACCTCGTTCCCGCCCCGACTCTGCCCGTCGGAGCTGGACGGGCAGCTGTTCACCATCACCATCCGGTTCGCCCTGCAAGGCCACCAGATCACCAAGCGGCCCTGCGACACAGCGCACATCGCCCTGCCCCTGCCGACCTACCTCACCATCATGTGAGCGGCGGCTACCTGCTCGGCACCGCACATCGTGGTGGTGCCACTCGTGCATCCCGTGGGAGATCGGGTCCGATGGTGACCCGACGGCAGCGTCAACCGGGTGACGCATCGGTGTGGCAGGTGCAGGATTCGAACCTGCCTAGGAATCGGATTTGATACCCTCCCGGCGCGGACACGGGACCACCCATTCGAGTTCAGTTCGGGCAGGGTGCACCACCTTGCCACCCGGGCGAACAAGTTGGCCGCAAGGCGCCTGCCGCGAACGAAGGCTCGACTAGCGGCGAATGATCCTCGGAGGCGGCATCGACGGAAGGTCTGACCTATAGGTGATCGGCCCGTCTACCACGAGCATCAGCCAGAACGCGACGAGGCCCATGGTGTGGCGATCTCAGCACTTGTACGCGTTCTTCCCCGCCATGACCAGCAAGATGCAGAACATGTACTACGCCCGAACGGCTTCCACCCGGGCCGCGGCTTCTCGGCAGCAAGTGCGTTCGGCGGGACCTTCTTCAGCGGCTCATGGCCTTGACCGCGCGGAGCGACCGCTGGCCGGACCCACACCAAGCCGTTGGGCGACATCCTCACCCGAGAGCGCTCCACCTCTCAGCTGCCCCTGACGCCGGGCACAGCCTCACCCGCGCTTGACGCCACCGTCGCATCCGTCGGCGGTCATCGCGAAGCCAGAACCCGGGCATGCCCACCAGTCAGGACCACCGCCCTGAGCGACGGTCACGCCGACCCGGCCGCCCGACCGCTGTCGCACGAACAGCAGAACGGCGCACCCGGCCTGAACGACCCACCCACACCATTGGTACCACCACAGAACTCGAGTGCGGTCATCACGCAGGAGGCATCGGCCTACGCATCCCTGGGCCGCTGGATGGATAGCCGGGCACCTGCCGTCGCTGGGTCCACCCGCTACCCCAGTGTGCGACATCGAGGATGCCGGCCACGACAACCCAGAACCAGTCCCACCCGGTCAGGCCGATTCCGGGGGTGTACAGCAGCACGTACATCAGGGTCGCGAAAGGAAGGAAGATGATGCCCAGCAGCGGCCAGATCCACGAGCCGAAGGCGGCATTCACCAGGTTGGGTCGTGCCACCCACACGATGAACAGGGCCAGACGCGGAAAAACACCGGCAAGCAAAACGAACAGGCACCCCATGTTGGCTCCTTCCGGGTTCTGTGGCCCAACCGTTGCATGACGGGGCAGCACTGGCATCATCCGAGGCGGGCGACTCGTCGGCCTTGGATGAGGTAGTGCTGGCGCGTCGCAGTTCACTGACGACCGACCGCGCATCGAGGCCGCTGCTCAACGATGTCCCCGACGCCTGTCCGTCAATGGGAGCGTTTGGTCGACTGCGACCGCGTAGCCGATCATCGTCCAGAGCTCGCGGTTGTGGGTGAGGAGTGGAGGGGAATCGTCCACGGGAGTGTTAGCACTCGTGCTGCGTCCCCATCGCAGCTCGGTCGATCCGATGACGCCAACACCCAGCCCATGTCGCTGCGCGGCGCACACCTCTCCAGGAACTCGCGCGCGACCTCGCTAGGATCCGAAGCGACCCGCCGAACAGACCACCCATTGACGCGATCATAGAGACGGGCCCAGGCGTCCGCTGGATACCATCCTCTCGGCGGGGCCCTTGGGCGGGATGTTGAACGCCATCGCGGTCGTGACCGGCTCGTTCCACCCCGGCCGCCGAGGTGCCGACCAGAAGGGCTGTCATGGCGGCTGTGAACACTCCGGGGGACGGGACGGCGGCGGTTCCTGCCGAGACTTCCGACGTCGCGGGTCTGCCCAAAGACCGACCCCATGGGGTCCTCCGACGGATCATTTCGGGGGTGTTGTCCTACGGCGTTGTCGTGTTCGCCTTGTGGTACCTGTTCAGTCAGCTGCACACCAGCACCGAGTCGCAGAGTGCGTTGACGCTGATCACCTGGTGGCAGGTGCTCGTGGTCGTCGTGCTCGGCGTGGTCAACCTGGCCACGAACTGGCCGCCGATCGTGATCGCCCTGCCAGGGCTGCGGATCAGGGAGGCCGCGGTCACGAACACGGCCTCGGCGGCACTGTCCAACACGGTGCCCGAGGGCGGTGCCGTGGCGACCGGGCTCAACTTCGCGATGCTGCGCTCGTGGGGTTTCACGCTGGCGGACATCACCTCCGAAGTGGTTGTCACCGGCACCTGGTCGCAGATGACCAAGTACATCCTGCTGGCCCTCTCGCTGAGCGTCGTGGTGCTGCAGGGGACGGCCCCGCAGGGCGCCGGCTGGGTCGCGCTCATCCTCTGCGTGCTGGTCGTGATCGCCGTCGTGGTCCTGGGTCTGATTCTGCGCAGCCAGGCGTTCGCGGTGAAACTGGGCACCTGGTCAGAGAGCGTGCTGCGCTGGTTGCTGCACCTCATCCGCCGAGCGAAGGTCCCCGACGTTGCCGGCCAGGTACCCAGGTTCCGGCTCCTCATGGTGGGCCTGCTCACCGGGTGCTGGAAGCCGCTGACCATCGCGATGCTGGTGTCGCAGGTGACTGCCGGGTTCGTCTTGGGGGTCTGCTGCCGGATGCAGGGCCTGGACGAGTCGACGATCTCCTGGGCGATGATCCTGACCGCGTTCGGCGCCGCCACGTTCGCCTCACTGCTCGTTCCCACGCCGGGCGGGCTCGGAGTCGCTGAGATCGTGCTGGTCGGCGTGCTCGGCTACGGGCTGCCGCAGTCCGACCAGCCCGCCGTGATCGCAGCCGTGCTGCTCTACCGCCTCGCGACGTTCCTCGTACCCATCCCGATCGGCCTGGGCACCTACCTTTACTGGCGCAAGTCCAAGGCCTGGCGCCGTCCCCAAGACTCGCGCCGCATCGTGGCCGGAAAGGCGGTTCCCGCCACCGCAGCCAAGCCCGGCCGGCGCGTGATCTCACGTCGGCCCCGCGCATCCGGACCGTCCAACTACGACGAGCGAGGCTCCGCCTCAGGAGCTGCTGTCCGGACACCCAGATGCGTGGACCGACACGGACATCGAGAAGCCTTCCGTCGAGGTGGTCAAGGCACTGTGCCTTGTCTGGCCAGGTCCAGCTACCGAGCTTCAGAACGCAGCCAAGGAGGCGGCGGCCGCACCGGTTGACGGCGATCTCCCCGTCGTGACGCCGACCCCTCCCACGCGTCCACGAACTGCAAACCTGCCGATGGTGACCCATCGGCACCGTCTGCCCCGTGACACCTCGATGTGGCAGGTGCAGGATTCGAACCTGCGTAGGAATCATCCGTCGGATTTACAGACCGACGACCGCAAGCCGCTGACCAGCACCAATGTCATTCTCGGCCGAACTTCCCCACGAATTCCCCACAGATCCGCCGACGACACCCGTTGCCAGTCGGAGACGCTCGGACTCCCCGCTCTTGCAGCGGCAACCGAGTCAGGCCGATTCGCCCTCCAGCGGTCGCAAGACTGCCCACGGCCACGACAGAGCAGGCAGAGGCTGACCCGGACAGCCCGCTCCGGGCAGCCCGGGTCGGACCGCCCCAGCGACGAGCTCGGAGCTATCTGTCATGCCGATCAGCGTGCTGGTCCTCTGGCGCTGCGATCCGGCGCGTGAAGCGTCACGGGAGACCCACGCGGGAGTGCCTGCCGGGGGACCCCAACGGTGCGGGGCACCCGGGTTATGGACATTGCGGTGGCTTTGGGACACTCATCGCCTGTCCAGCTGAGCGTGGTGGGTTCGGGTCAGAGCAGGGGCTGGTTTGATGGCCGTATGGATCCCGTTGTGCGTGTTACCGGTGGTCTCGTGCGCGGCTTCGAGCCGCGACGGGGTGAACGCCTTCCTCGGCATCCCGTATGCCGCACCGGCGGTCGGCCTGGATCGGTACCGGGCCCCGCAGCCGGTTCGAGGATGGGGCGGCGAGCGGGACGCGACCGCACACGGACCGACAGCCGCCCAGTCGGCATACCCACCGCCGTTCGATACCGTGCTGCCCAGTTCGGTGGCGCCTGGCGACGACTACCTCAACCTGAGCGTGTGGGCGCCTGCCGAGGGCGCCAACCTGCCGGTCATGGTGTGGATCCACGGCGGGGCTTTCGTCCGAGGGGCGCACTCCATCCCTACCTACGACGGGTCCGCGTTCGCGCGGGACGGGGTCGTGCTGGTCGGGATCAACTACCGGCTGGGCGTCCCGGGGTTCGCCGTCCTCGACGGCGCCCCGACCAATCTGGGTCTGCGCGACCAGATCGCGGCCCTGGAGTGGGTCCGCGACAACGTGGCCGTCTTCGGTGGCAACCCCGAGGACGTCACCGTGTTCGGTGAGTCCTCCGGTGGGATGCAGTGTCGCGACGCTGATGGCCTCACCGGCAGCGCGCGGCCTGTTCCACCGGGCCATCGTCCAAAGCGGCAGCGGGGCGGCGGTCTGCTCGGCTGAGGACGCCCGACTGGTCAGCGCCGAGGTCGCTGCTCTCTCGGGGTGCCGGCGACGGCCGAGGCCTTTGCCGCCCTCGACCCAGAGGCGGTCGTGGCCGCCCAGTCGGCCGTGACGCTGGCCTTCCAAGCCGATCCCGACCCGCAGCGCTGGGGTCCAGTCGGTGCTCACCGGTGGCCTCGGCATCATGTGCCTTCATGCCGGTCGTCGACGGCGACATCGTCCCCGACATCCCGCTGGCCCGCATCGCCGAAGGGTCCGCGACCGGCATGCCGCTGCTCATCGGGACGACCCGCGACGAGTTCCGGCTGTTCCTGGTGCCCACCGGCGTCGCCGGTGCGCTGACGCCGGACGTCCTGCCGGTGCTGGCGGCCCGCTACGGCTGGCCCGCCACAGGCCGTCGGCGACGTATGCCGCGAACCGCCCGCAGGCGTCCGCGGGCGACATTGCCTGCGCCATCCTCACCGACGCGGCCTTCCGGGTCCCGTCCACCCGCCTGGCCGCCGCGCACCACGCAGCCGGGGGCACCGTCCATTTCTACGAGTTCGGGTGGGCAACACCCGTGGGCGGTCTCGGGGCCTGCCACGCGCTCGAACTCGTGTTCGTCTTCGACACGCTCGCGCGAGCAGGGCCACTCCTGGTCGGAGCGGGCGCCCCGCAGCAGCTCGCCGACGAGATGCACCGGGCCTGGGTCAGCCTTCGGGCGAGACGGAGACCCGGGCTGGCGGCCCTGGACCCCAGAGCGAGCAGGCCGTGATGACCTTCGATGTTCCCTCAACACTCGTCGACGCGCCTCGCGCGGACGAACTCGCCCTCTGGGGCTGACCCCGCCGCCGGATCCGAGCGAGGGTGGACGGCCTGTGGGCTCCAAGCTCTGGCCGAGCATCCGCGCATAGGCATAACGCGGTGCAACATGATCTCGCGTTCCACCCGCCAAGCGGCGAAGGCGGATGCGCATAACCGTCCTCCAGAGTGCTCCGTCCCGGTTCCCCGCAACCGCGCCGCGACGTCGTAGCCGGGCGACGGCTGCCATGCTGCCGCCTGCTCTCGCGACTGCTCGACTGCCGTCCGGTCGCCGGCCGCGTGCCTACCGGCCCGGCACTGCGGACCGGGTCGAGGCGTTGCCGCAGCTGCTCGCCATCGTGTCAAGCCTTGCCCCACCCACCGGCGCGTGCACCGAGGTAGCTCGTCGCGAGGCTGACCGGCAGCGGCGGCCCGGGGGCGCGCTCGAGGGTCGCGGCGCCGGGCCGGCCAAGCGCGGCGTATGCCCGTGCCGCGGCCGGGTCGTCCCTGGGGTCCGCGGGCGGGCCGGGCTGCCGGCGCGCGGCGAACGGGTCGTCCTGCGGGCGGTGCCTGCCGTGCTACCCGTGCCGAACGGCAGCACCGGCCGTCGTCCCTGCCGTCTCCGAGGACGTCACTGGGTCACCTTCTCCGCTGGGTCGACCACGGTCACGGGACGCACGCCTGGTGGCTCGGGCTCGGTATGCCGGGCGCGGGCGTCGGCGGGGAAGCGCTGCGCACCGCGGGTGGCCATCTCCTCGTAGGTCTGCCAGCGCTGTTCGACGGCTGCCTGGGCCAGCTCCAGCAGCCGGGCCGCTTCGGCGGGGTCGCTGTTGCGCAGGACCTTGTAGCGCAGCTCGTTGTAGAGGTAGTCGCTCGAGCGGGATGCGTGGCCGGGGGGAGTCGAGCTGGAACGGGTTGCCCCCGCGCGCCCGGACTGTTGGGTCGTACCGCACGAGCGGCCAGTGACCTGAGGCGACGGCCTTGTACTGCTGGTCGAGCCCCTTGCGCATGTCGTAGCCGTGGGCGATGCAGTGGCTGTAGGCGAGGATCAGGCTCGGCCCGTCGTAGGCCTCGGCCTCCCGGAACGCGGTGAGCGTCTGGTGCGGGTCGGCGCCCATCGCCACCCGGGCCACGTAGACGTTGCCGTAGGACGATGGCCTGCAGCGCGAGGTCCTTCTTGTTCACCGTCTTGCCGGCGGCGGCGAACTTGGCCACGGCGCCGAGCGGGGTCGACTTGGACGACTGCCCGCCGGTGTTGGAGTAGACCTCGGTGTCCAGGACGAGCACGTTGACGTCGCGGCCGCTGGCCAGCACGTGGTCCAGCCCACCCGAGCCGATGTCGTAGGCCCAGCCGTCGCCGCCGACGATCCACAGGCTGCGCCGCAGCAGGTGGTCGGCGACGCTGCGCAGGTCATCGACGGCCGGCCCCGACAGGCCCTCGAGCCGTCTGGTCAGCTCGGCCACCCGGTCCCGCTGCTCGCCGAGCTCGGACTCGCGCACCTGGCGGGCCTCGAGAATGGCGTCGGCGAGGTCGGCGCCCACGACGTCACGCACCTCGGCGAGGCGCTGCCGGGCCAGCTTGGCGTGCAGGTCGGCCGCCAGGCGCAGGCCGAGGCCGAACTCGGCGTTGTCCTCGAACAGCGAGTTGGACCAGGCCGGCCCGCGCCCGGCGGCGTTCTTCGTCCACGGCGTGGTCGGCAGGTTGCCGCCGTAGATCGACGAGCAGCCGGTGGCGTTGGCGACGGTCGCCCGTTCCCCGAACAGCTGGGTGAGCAGCTTGATGTACGGCGTCTCGCCGCAGCCCGAGCAGGCGCCCGGGAACTCGAAGAGCGGCTGGAGGAACTGGGTGCCCCGGACCGTCCCGAAGTCGACGCGGGAGCGCTCGTTGACCGGCAGCGACTCGAAGAACTCGATGTTGCGCCGCTGGTCGGCAAGCTGCGGTTCGAGGGCCTCGAGGTTGATCGCCTTGCGGGTGGGGTCACCGGGCGGGCTCACCGGGCAGGACTCCACGCACAAGCCGCAGCCGGTGCAGTCCTCGACGTAGACCTGCAGCCGGTACTCCGCCTGCGGCAGGCCGACCGCGTTGAGCGGCAGGGTCGTGAAGCTCTCCGGCGCACCCTGCGAGCGCGGCGGCGTCGAGGTACTTCGTGCGGATGACGCTGTGCGGGCAGACGAAGCTGCAGTTGCCGCACTGGATGCATGTGTCGGGGTCCCACTCGGCGACGATCTCGGAGATCCGGCGCTTCTCGTAGGTCGTCGTCCCACTGGGGAAGGTGCCGTCGACCGGCAGGGCGCTGACCGGCAGGGCATCGCCGCGGCCGGCCATCATCTCGGCCGTCACGGTGCGGACGAACTCCGGCGCGTCATCCGGCACGACCTTGGGCAGCGCGTGCCCGGTGCCTGCGGTGGCCGGGACCGGGATCTCGGCCAGCGCCGCCGCCGTGCTGTCGACCGCCGCCTCGTTGCGCCGCACCACCTCCCGGCCGCGCCGGCCGTAGGTCTTGCGGATCGTCGCCTTGACCCGTTCCAGCGCCTCGTCGCGCGGCAGCACCCCGGAGATGGCGAAGAAGCCGGCCTGCAGGACGGTGTTGGTCCGTCCGGGCAGGCCCGCCTCGCGGGCGACGGTATCGGCGTCGATGGCGAACAGCCGCAGCCGGCGCTCGACGATCTCCTGCTGGATCGGCGCGGGCAGCGCGTCCCACACCTGCTCGGGCGGCTGCGGCGCGTTGAGCAGCAGCGTCGCGCCGTCCTGGGCGGTGGACAGGACGTCCACCTTGTCCAGCAGGGTGAAGTCGTGGATGCCGACGAAACCGGCCTTGCTCACCAGCCACGGGCGCCGCGATCGCGTGCGGACCGAACCGCAGGTGCGAGACGGTCAGCCCGCCGGACTTCTTCGAGTCGTAGACGAAGTAGGCCTGGGCGTGCACCTGCGGGTCCTCGGCGAGGATCTTCACGGTGTTCTTGTTCGCCCCGACCGTCCCGTCCGAGCCGATGCCGTAGAAGACCGCCCGCAGCGTGGCGGGGTCCTCGATGTCGAGGTTGGGGTCGTAGTCCAGGCTGATGCCGCCCACGTCGTCGGTGATGCCGACGGTGAACCGCGGCCGGGGCGACTCGGTGGCCAGCTCGGCGAAGATGCCGGCGACCATGCCGGGCGTGAACTCCTTCGACGAGAGGCCGTAGCGCCCGCCGATGACGCGCGGCATACTCTCCAGGTCGCCCGGGCGTGGGCCTCGCTCAGGGTGGTGACGCACGTCGAGGAAGAGTGGCTCGCCGTTGGACCCCGGCTCCTTGGTCCGGTCGAGGACGGCGATCGCCTCCACCGTGGGCGGCAGCGCGGCGACGAGCTCGGCGGCCGGGAACGGGCGGTACAGCCGCACCTGCAGCACGCCGACCCGCTCGCCCGCCGCCGCGAGGGACGCCACGGTCTCGCGGGCGGTGACCCCGCCCGAGCCCATGATGACGACCACCCGGGTGGCCTCGGGGTGCCCGGAGTACTCGACCAGCCGGTAGGCCCGGCCGGTGCGCTCGGCGAGGGCGTCCATGGCCTCCTGCACGATCCCGCCGACCTTGGCGTAGTACGGGTTGACGGTCTCGCGGGCCTGGAAGTAGACGTCAGGGTTCTGCGCGGTCCCGCGGATGAACGGCCGCTCCGGGGTCAGCGCTCGTGCGCGGTGCTCGCGGACGAGCTCCTCCGGCACGAGCGCCCGCAGGTCGTCGTCGGTGAGCCGCTCCATGGTGGTGACCTCGTGCGAGGTGCGGAACCCGTCGAAGAAGTGCAGGAACGGCACCCGGCTGCGCATCGTGGCCGCCTGCGCGATGAGCGCGAAGTCGTGCGCCTCCTGGACCGAGGCCGACGACAGCAGGGCGAAGCCGGTCTGGCGCACGGCCATGACGTCGGCGTGGTCACCGAAGATCGACAGCCCTTGGGCAGCGAGCGAGCGGGCGGCGACGTGGAACACCGTCGAGGTGAGCTCCCCGGCGATCTTGTACATGTTCGGGATCATGAGCAGCAGGCCCTGCGACGCCGTGTAGGTCGTGCTCAGCGCACCGCCCTGCAGCGCGCCGTGCATGGCCCCGGCCGCGCCGGCCTCGCTCTGCATCTCCATCACCGTCGGGATGGTGCCCCAGATGTTGGTACGGCGGGCACTTGCCCAGTCGTCGGCAAGCTCGGCCATCGTCGAGCTCGGGGTGATCGGGTAGATGGCGCACAGCTCGGTGAGCCGGTAGGCGACGTCGACCGCTGCCTCGTTGCCGTCAATCGTGCCGCGCATGGTTCAGACCTCCGGAACAGGGATAACGGCGGTGCCCCGGCTGCTGGCGCCTTGCGGCGCCCGCTCGATGGCCCCCGAGGCGGGGAACTCGCTCTCGGGCACCATCTCGATGGCGTGCACGGGGCACTGCCGGTAACACGCGGTGCAGCCGGTGCAGCTGTCGTAGTCGAACTCGTACCGGTTGCCCTTGCCGAGCCGGATGACCGCATCCTCCGGGCAGGCGCCGAAGCAGCCGTCGCACTCGAAGCAGTTGCCGCACGACAGGCAGCGCCCCGCCTCGAAGTGGGCCTCGTCGGGCGACAGCCCGGCCATCACCTCGTGGAAGTCGGTTACCCGGGCTGCCGGCTGCGAGCTCGGCCTGCTGGCGCCGGTCGTGGTCGCCGAAGTACCAGAGGTGCAGGCTCTCGAACGGCGCCAGCGGGTGCTTCGGGCCGGGCGCGAACGACTCGCCGCGCAGGTAGGCGTCGATGCTGCGCGCGGCCTTCTTGCCGTGCCCGACCCCGACCGTGACCGTGCGCTCGCTCGGCACGGCGTCGCCGCCGGCGAACACGCCCGGCGCCCCGGTCATGAGCGTGGTCCGGTCGACCTGGACGACGTCACCGTCGAACTCGACCCCGGTGCAGCGGCGCGCAGGAAGCCGGTGTCGCTCTCCTGGCCGAGGGCGAGGATGACGGTGTCGGCCTCGAGCGTCTCGAACCGGCCGGTGCCGTGCGGCTTGCCCTTCTCGTCCAGCTCCTGGATCTCGACGGTCAGGTCGCCTCGCCCATCGAGCTGATCGTGCGCAGCCAGTTGATCCGGATGCCCTCGGCCTCGGCGTCGGCGGCCTCTTCCTCGTGGGCGGGCATCTGCTCGCGAGTGCGGCGGTAGACGATGATCGAGTCGTCGGCACCGAGCCGGCGGGCGACCCGGGCGGCGTCCATGGCGGTGTTGCCGCCGCCGTAGACCGCGACCCGTGCCGGACAGCGCCGGCGCTCCCCGGACTCGACGTCGCGCAGGAAGCTGACGGCGTCGAGGATCCGGCCGGCGTCGCCGTTGGGGATGTCGACCCGCTTGCTCAGGTGCGCGCCGACCGCGACGAAGACGGCGTCGAAGCCCTGCCGCTCGGCCTCCAGGTCGGTGACCAGGTGCTCCTGCTCGAAGACGACGCCCATCGCCGCGATCCGCGCGATCTCGTTGTCGAGGACGTCGCGCGGCAGCCGGTAGGCCGGTATGCCGTAGCGCATCATCCCGCCCGGCAGCGGGCCGTTGTCGCGGACGACGACCTCGTGCCCGAGCCGGGCCAGGTGGTAGGCCGCCGACATGCCCGACGGGCCGGAGCCGACGACGAGGACCCGGCGACCGCTGCGGACCTCAGGGACAGGGAACCGCCACCCCTGCTCGGTGGCCAGGTCGCCCAGGTAGCGTTCGACGGCGTGGATCGACACCGACCCGTCGAGCTCCTTGCGGTTGCAGGAGGTCTCGCACGGGTGGTAGCAGACCCGGCCGTGGATCGACGCGAACGGGTTGTCCGCGGTGAGCAGGCGCCAGGCCTCCTCGTCCTTGCCGACCCGGGCATGCCCGAGCCAGCCCTGGATGTTCTCGCCCGCCGGGCAGGCGTGGTTGCACGGCGGCAGCAGGTCGACGTAGACGGGGCGCTGCGCCCGAACGGGGCCCGCGCGTAACCGTCCCTGGCCGAGGGGGGCGAGCGGGGTGAGGTCGCGCCGTGATTCGGCCATCGACGCCTCCTGAACGGGTAGGAAGGACTTGTGGCCAACGTAGTGCTCCCGGCCACCGGCCTGGTAGCCCAGGATCACCTGAGGGTGGCTGGAGCGTCCGGTGGGGGAGACAGAGCGACCTGGCTCACCGTGACTCCGCGCCCGACTTTCGGATGTGTAAGGTGACTCGTGCCGTCGCACGTGGCGTCCGGAAAGGGTGGGTTCGCCGATGAGCCGTAAGATCGACGTCACCGAGCTGGTGTTGCGGGACGCCCACCAGAGCCTGTTCGCGACGAGAATGGCCCTGGAGGACATGGTCCCCGCGTGCGAGGACATCGACCAGGCCGGGTACTGGAGCGTCGAGTGCTGGGGCGGCGCGACGTTCGACGCGTGCATCCGCTTCCTCAACGAGGACCCGTGGCAGCGGCTGCGGACCTTCCGCGAGCTGATGCCGAACTCACGGCTGCAGATGCTGCTGCGCGGGCAGAACCTGCTCGGGTACCGCCACTACGAGGACTCCGTCGTCGACCGCTTCGTCGGCAAAGCGGTCGAGAACGGCATGGACGTGTTCCGGGTGTTCGACGCCCTCAACGACGTGCGCAACCTCGGGCGTGCCCTCAGCGCGGTCCGACGCGAGGGCGCGCACGCTCAGGGGACGTTGTGCTACACCGTCAGTGACCTGCACACCGTCGAGGGCTACGTGCAGATGGCACGCGAGCTGATGGACCTGGGCTGCGACTCGCTCTGCCTGAAGGACATGGCCGCCCTGCTGCAGCCGCAACCGGCATACGAGATCGTCAAGGCGATCAAGGACGACCTCGGCCCGGACGTGCGCATCCACATCCACTGCCACGCGACGACCGGGGTCACCCTCGTCTCGCTCATGAAGGCCATTGAGGCGGGCGCCGACTGCGTCGACACCGCGATCAGCTCGATGAGCCTCGGTCCTGGGCACAACCCGACCGAGAGCCTGGTCGAGATGCTCGAGGGCACCGGTTACCACACCGAGCTGGATATGAGCCGGCTGCTGCGGATCAAGGAGCACTTCGCGGCGGTGCGGCCCAAGTATGCCGAGTTCGCCTCGAACATCGTCGGGGTCGAGACCGAGATCTTCAAGAGCCAGATCCCCGGCGGGATGATCTCCAACATGGAGAGCCAGCTGCGCGCCCAGGGCGCGGGCGACCGGCTCAAGGAGGTCCTCGAGGAGGTGCCGCGGGTGCGCGCCGACGCTGGCTACCCGCCTCTGGTCACCCCGTCGAGCCAGATCGTCGGGACCCAGGCCGTCTTCAACGTCATGATGGGCCGGTACAAGACGCTGACCGGCGAGTTCGCCGACCTCATGCTCGGCTACTACGGCGAGACGATCGGCAAGCGCAACCCCGAGGTCGTCCAGATCGCCCAGACCCAGGTCAAGAAGGACCCGATCACGGCCCGCCCGGCCGACCTGCTGGCGCCGGAGTGGGAGCAGGACACGACCGAAGCGGCCGCCCTGCGCGGCTTCAACGGCTCGGAGGAGGACGTGCTGACCTTCGCGATGTTCCCCAAGGTGGCGCCCACGTTCTTCGGCACCCGCTCCGAAGGCCCGAAGAACGTCGGCAAGTCATCCGACGTGGTCGCAGCCGAGAAGGCCGCCACGGCGGCGGGCGCCCAGCCGGGTCAGCCGGTGCGGACGCCCATCCGCTACAAGGTGATCGTCAACGGCGCCCCCCACAGCGTCACCGTCTCGCCGGCGTGAGGTGAAACCCGTGACCTACCTGAGCATGACCGAGCGGATCGAGCAGCTGCGCGAACGACGTGCCGACCTGGTCGCTGGCGGCGGTGAGAAGGCGGTCGCCAAGCAGCACGGGCAGGGCAAGCTCACCGCGCGTGAGCGCATCGACGAGCTGGTCGACCCGCACAGCTTCCAGGAGATGGCGGTGTTCGCCGAGCACCGGGCCCAGCTGTTCGGCATGGCCGACCGGCGGCCCCCCGGAGATGGGGTCGTCGTCGGGCAGGCCACCGTCATGGGGCGGCTGGTCCACCTGGCCAGCCAGGACTTCACCGTGCTCGGCGGATCCTCGGGCGAGGTGCACGCCGAGAAGATGGTCACCGCGGCGAAGGCCTCGCTGCAGACCGGGTCACCGCTCGTGCTCATCAACGACTCCGGCGGTGCCCGGGTCCAGGAAGGGATCGACTCGCTGCACGGGTGCGGTCGGCTCTTCTACCACAACGTCCTGCTCTCGGGCGTGGTCCCGCAGGTCACCATCATCGCCGGCCCGTGCGCCGGCGCCGCGGCATACTCGCCTGCGCTGACCGACTTCGTCATCCAGACGCAGCAGGCCACGGTGTACATCACCGGGCCCGACGTCATCAGGCAGGTCACCGGCGAGGAGGTCACCCACGAGGAGCTGGGTGGCCCTTCGGTGCATGCCACGCGGTCCGGCGTCGTGCACTTCGTCGCCGCCGACGACCGGCAGGCCCTGCTCATCGCCAAGAAGCTGCTGAGCTTCCTGCCGTCGAACAACACCGAGGACCCGCCCCGGGTCGAGCACGACGGCAACGTCGACCCGGACGAGTCGCTCAACAGCATCATCCCCGACGACCCGCGAAAGCCGTTCGACGTCCACGAGGTCATCCGGCGGGTCGTCGACGACGCGGACTTCCTGGAGGTCCACGCCGGCTGGGCGGGCAACATCGTCGTCGGCTTCGGCCGCGTCGTCGGGCGGACCATCGGGATCATCGCCAACCAGCCGATGGTCATGTCGGGCGTGCTCGACATCAACGCCTCGGACAAGGCGGCCGGCTTCATCCGTTTCTGCAACGCCTTCAACATCCCGCTGCTCACGCTCGTCGACGTCCCGGGCTTCCTGCCCGGCATCGCCCAGGAGTACGACGGGATCATCCGCCACGGCGCCAAGATGCTCTTCGCCTACTCGTCCGCGACCGTCCCCAAGGTGACGGTGATCCTGCGCAAGGCCTTCGGCGGCGGGTACGTCGCCATGTGTGGCGCCTCGATGGGTGCCGACCGGGTGTTCGCCTGGCCGTCGGGCGAGATCGCCGTCATGGGTGCCGAAGGGGCCGCCGGCATCGTGTTCCGCCGCCAGATCAGCGAGGCCGAGGACCCGGAGGCCACCCGCGAGCAGCTCATCGCCGAGTACCGAGACACCTTCGCGAACCCCTACGTCGCCTGCCAGCACCGGCTGGTGGACGACGTCATCGTGCCGGCCGACACGCGCCGGTACATCGCTCAGGTGCTGGAGGCCCAGGCCACCAAACGCGAGATGCGCCCGCCGAAGAAGCACGGTCTCATCCCGCTGTGACGAAGGGCTGGTTGTGATGAGCAAGGACGCTATCTCCGTCGGTGAGGGCACCGGCACGGTCGACGTTGCCCACCTCGCCGACCGGGTCGAGCAGCTGCGCCGGCGGGTGGACCGGCTGGAGGCCGAGCTGATCGCGGCGCGCGAGCAGCACGGCCCGGTGCCGATCGACACCATCTTGGCCATCTCGGCCGCCGTCGCGGCATACCTCGGCAAGAAGGCGACGGTGCGCCAGATTCACTACAGCCACAGCGACACGTGGGCCAGGTTGGGACGCTCAGCGGTGCACGCGTCCCACACGTTCTCCCGGCGGATGGGGTGACGATGCGACTCAAGGTGACCGTCGACGGGGTGGACTACGAGGTGCTGGTCGACGTCGAGCCCGAGCCGAGGCCGGCCCTGGGCGGCTTCGTCTTCTCCCAGACGGGCATGGCCACGACGGCGCCAGGGGCCGTCAGCGCGCCCCCCTCGGAGAGCTCGTCTGCCGGGGGCGGCGAGAACGCGCTGCGTGCCCCCATCGCCGGGACGGTGCTGCAGGTGAGCGTCCAGCCTGGTCAGGAGGTCAACGAGGGGGACTCGCTCATCATCCTCGAGGCGATGAAGATGGAGACCGAGGTCACCGCTCCGGTGTCCGGCACGGTCAAGTCGGTCCCGGTCAAGGTGGGCATGGCGGTGCAGAGCGGCGACATGCTGGTCGAGTTCGAGTAGCGCTCGCGAGGCACCCCGCCCCAGTAGAGTGCGACACCGACGACACCACCGAAGGACCCACCATGCCCCTTGACCACGGCGTTGCTGACTATCGCGTTGCCGACCTGAGCCTCGCCGAGGCGGGTCGCCACCAGATTCGCCTGGCCGAGCACGAGATGCCCGGCCTGACGGCCTTGCGTGCCGAGTACGGCGAGAGCCAGCCGTTGCGCGGTGCGCGCATTGCCGGCTCGCTGCATATGACTGTGCAGACCGCCGTGCTCATCGAGACCCTCGTGGCTCTCGGCGCCGAGGTCCGGTGGGCCTCGTGCAACATCTTCTCCACGCAGGACGAGGCCGCGGCCGCAGCCGTCGTCGGCCCCGCCGGGACCCCGCAGGCTCCGGCCGGGGCTTCGGTCTTCGCCTGGAAGGGCGAGACGCTGCCGGAGTACTGGGAGTGCACCGAGGCAACCCTCACCTGGCCGCCGGACGCTGACGGGCACACCGGCCCGAACATGATCCTCGACGATGGCGGCGACGCGACGATGCTGGTCCACAAGGGCCACGCGTGGGAGAGCGCGGGGCAGGTGCCGCCGACGACTGAGGACGACTCGGAGGAGTTCGCGGTCTTCAAGGCGCTCGTGCGTAAGACCATGGCCGCCGACGCGCAGAAGTGGACCAGGGTCGCCGCAGGGATCAAAGGCGTCACGGAGGAGACCACGACGGGGGTGCACCGCCTCTACCAGCTGGCCGAGGCCGGTGAGCTGCTCTTTCCGGCGATCAACGTCAACGACTCGGTGACCAAGAGCAAGTTCGACAACAAGTACGGCTGCCGTCACAGCCTCCTCGACGGGCTGAACCGGGCCACCGACGTCCTGGTCGGTGGCAAGGTGGCCGTCGTCTGCGGCTTCGGGGACGTCGGCAAGGGCTGCGCGCAGTCGCTGGCGGGCCAGGGCGCCCGGGTCGTCGTGACCGAGGTCGACCCGATCTGCGCCCTGCAGGCCGCGATGGAGGGCTACCAGGTGGCCCGCCTCGACGAGGTCGTCGAGGCCGCCGACATCGTCATCACGGCCACCGGCTGCCTTGACGTCGTGACGGCAGAGCACATGATGCGCATGAAGGACAAGGCGATCGTCGCCAACATCGGCCACTTCGACAACGAGATCGACATGGCGGGCCTGGCCCGGGTGCCTGGCGTCGTCAAGACCCAGATCAAGGCGCAGGTGCACGAGTGGACGTTCCCGGCCGCCGCAGGCCAGGCGGGCACGTCGGTCATCGTCCTGTCCGAAGGCCGGCTCATGAACCTCGGAAACGCGACCGGCCACCCCTCGTTCGTCATGAGCAACTCGTTCAGCAACCAGACCATGGCCCAGATCGAGCTGTTCACCAAGGCGGCGAGCTACGAGCGGGCGGTCTACACCCTGCCCAAGGTGCTCGACGAGAAGGTTGCTCGGCTGCACCTGGACGCGCTCGGGGTGGGGCTGACCGAGCTGACCAAGCCCCAGGCCGACTACCTCGGCGTGGACGTCGGCGGCCCGTACAAGCCCGACCACTACCGGTACTAGCCCAACCTCCCCGGCCCGAGCCAGCAAACCCGAACGAACCGGGCGGGGTGTGTTCGGACCCACAGCCCCACAGGCAACAATCGGCCGGGGGGTGGCTAGTGCCGCGACCTGCGTACCCGCCATACTGGTCGCGCGAGGCGCCCTTCACCCCCTGGAAGGGCGCCCTCGCCTTGCCATCGCCCACGGTGTGTGATGATCGTCGGAGAACCAGCCGGTCAGCCAGTCATACGGGAGGCAGGTGCACGTGAAAGGTCGAGTGCTCGTCGTCGACGACGACCTCGCCCTCGCCGAGATGCTCAGCATCGTCCTCAAGCAGGAAGGGTTCGAGGTGGCCCACGTGGCGGACGGCGCCGCCGCCCTGCCCGCTTTTCATGACGTGCGTCCGGACCTGGTCCTGCTCGACCTCATGCTGCCCGGGCTGGACGGCATGGAGGTATGCCGTCGGATCCGCGCCGAGTCGGGCGTCCCCATCGTCATGCTCACCGCACGCACCGACACCGTCGATGTCGTCGTCGGCCTCGAGTCCGGTGCCGACGACTACGTTGTCAAGCCGTTCAAGCCGCAGGAGCTCATCGCCCGGGTCCGGGCCCGGCTCCGACGCGGGGAGGAGCCCGAGCCCGAGCGGCTGCAGATCGGTGACCTGCAGATCGACGTGGCCGGTCACTCGGTCACCCGTGACGGCACCGTTCTGTCGCTTACCCCACTGGAGTTCGACCTGCTCGTGGCCCTGGCCCGTAAGCCGTGGCAGGTCTTCACGCGCGAGGTGCTGCTGGAGCAGGTGTGGGGCTACCGGCACGCTGGGGACACCCGGTTGGTCAACGTCCACGTCCAGCGGCTGCGCAGCAAGATCGAGCACGACCCGGAGCATCCGCAGATTGTCGTGACCGTGCGCGGGGTGGGCTACAAAGCGGGTCGGGTCTAGCCGATGGGGGTGTTGGCCGGTATCCGACAGGCCGGCGCGCAACAGCTGGGCAGGTTGACGCGCACCTGGCGGCGGTCCCTGCTTTTCCGGGTCGTCGCCATCACCCTGGCGCTCGGGCTGCTCGTGCTCGGCCTGCTCGGCACGTACCTCTACCGCCAGGTCGGCGAAGGCCTGGTCGACGAGCGGCGCATCGTGGCGTCGGCGGAGGCGCTCCAGCTCACCAAACGGGCCCAGCTGCAGTTCAACAGTACTGACCTGGTCGACTCGCAGGAACGGCTGACCACCGCCGCCCGCGGCATCGTTCAGGAGCAGGCCGGCACCGAGCGCTCCCGGTACGTCGTGCTGGCCCGGCTGGGCACCAACACCAGCGCGCTCACCGTCCCGGTCGTGCTCTCCGGAGAGGTCGGCCTGGCCGACGTCCCGCAGGAGCTGCAAGACGAGATCGCGGCGGACGCATCGACCCAGCACGAGCAGATCGTGCCGATCAAGCTGTCCGGACAGGCCGACCCGGTCGCGTCGTGGGTCATCGGCCAGCAGATCGAGCTGCCCCGAGCCGGCATCTACGGCATCTACTTCGTCTACCCGATGGAGCGGGAGCGGGACTCGCTCGCGGTCGTGGGTCGGACCTTCCTGGTCGGTGGTCTGGTCCTCATGGTGCTCATCGGCATGATCGCCTACGTCGTCACCCGCCTGGTCGTCACCCCGGTCCGCAGCGCGGCCGTCGTGGCTGAGCGGCTGGCGTCCGGCCGCCTGGACGAACGGATGGTCGCCCACGGCGAGGACGACCTGGCCACCCTGGCGACCTCGTTCAACGAGATGGCCGACGGCCTACAGCGCCAGATCGGCCAGCTTGAGGACATGTCTCGGCTACAGCAGCGGTTCGTCTCCGACGTCTCCCACGAGCTGCGGACCCCGCTGACGACGATCCGGATGGCCGCGGACCTCATCCACGACTCGCGTAGCGAGTTCTCGCCTGCCGTCGCCCGGTCCGCCGAGCTGCTGCATGCCGAGCTCGACCGGTTCGAGGCGCTGCTGTCGGACCTGCTGGAGATCAGCCGCTTCGACGCCGGCGCGGCCGTGCTCGACGTCGAACCCACGGACCTGCGCCGGTCGGTCACGAGGATCGTCGACGCCTGCCAGGCTCTGGCCGAGCGTCGCGGCAGCAGGGTGACCATGATCGACCCCGGCCATCCCTGCGAGGCGGTGGTGGACCCCCGCCGAGTCGAACGGATCCTGCGCAACCTCGTGGTCAACGCCATCGAGCACGGCGAGGGTCGCCCGATCGAGATCCGGGTCAACGACAACGCGTCGGCGGTGGCCGTGTCGGTCCGCGACTTCGGGTTGGGGCTACGGCCAGGGGAGGCCGCGATGGTCTTCAACCGGTTCTGGCGGGCCGACCCGGCGCGAGCCCGGACCAGCGGCGGGACCGGGCTGGGCCTGGCCATCGCCGTGGAGGATGCCAGGCTGCACGCCGGTTGGCTGCAAGCCTGGGGAGCACCGGGGGAGGGCTCGTGCTTCCGGCTCACCCTGCCCCGCAACGCGCAGACCCCCATCGAGCAGTCCCCGCTCCCGCTCGAACCGGCCTCGCTCGTCGCCCCCGCGGAGCTGGCTGAGACCGCGGACGTGCCGACCCCGTGAGCCGCCTGCGCGCGCTAGCAGCCGCGGCCATGGTGGCCGTTGTCGTCGCATCCGGCTTCGCCGCCTGCACCGGCCTACCCAGTAGCAGCGGCGTCCTGGCCGGTCGCAATGTCGACGAGCGGGTAGCCCCGCAGGCCCGGGTCGTCGTGCCGCCCCCGGCCGCCGGAGCCGCCATGGAAGCCGTCGCGCTCGGGTTCATCCGGGCTGGGGCGGCCTTCCAGGAGGCCGACACCAACCATGAGCCGGTCGGCAACTCCTACCTGGCTGCCACGTCCGTCGACCGGTGGCGCCCGACGAGCCAGGTCACCGTCTTCGACCGAGACGCCTCACTGGCTGCCACTGTTGTCGCCCCCACCCAGGTCAAGGTGAGCACCCAAGCGGTTGCCGTTATCGACGCTGGTGGCCGGTACCGCGAGCTCGCGCCTCAGACACCGGTGGAGGCGGTGTTCGACCTCGTGCAGGTTCAGGGGGAGTGGCGCGTGTCCCTGCCGGAGAAGCGGCTTTGGCATCTGGGTCAACACCGACGACTTCGGGCTGCTCTTCGACGCGTATGCCGTGACCTACCCGACTGTGGGTGGACGGCGGCTGGTTCCCGACGTGCGCTGGTTCGCGACCGGACCGCGACAGGTCACCGCCTTGGCCCGCGCCCAGCTCGGCGCGGTCCCGGAGTACCTCAGTGGCGCGGTGGAGTCCGCAGTCCCGGAGGGGACCAAGCTCGCCGTCGACGCCGTCGCCGTGCAGAACCAGATCGCGACGGTCGTGCTGTCCAGCCCGGCCAACACCTCCGACGTCCAGAGCCGCCGGGCGATGTGGGCCCAGTTCGCCGCGACCTTGACTCAGGTCCCGGGGGTATCTGGTGTCTCGCTCGAGGTCCAGGGCCTCGGACGGATCGTCGTCCCGGATGCCCCGGACGTCGTCACATCTCCCGACCAGGTCGGGTACAACACGGTGGCTGTGCCGACCGCTCGCAGCGGCCTGCTGCGACTGGGGGAGCGCCTCGCCCGGGTTGACCTGACCCGGCTGGACGCCATCGACGCCGACTCCACCGTCGCGACCCCGCTCTTCAGGCCGGACCGAGCTGGCGAGCATTCCCGCTGGCTACACCGGGCTGGCCATGTCTGCCGACGGTTCGGACCTGGCCGCGGTGAGCACCGACGCCGCCTCGCTCAGCCGGTGGCACGGCACGGCGCAGGTGCAGGTCGAGGGGCTCGGCACCTCGCTGACCCGGCCGGCATACGACGGGCAGAGCCGGGTGTGGGTCGCTGGGCTCGGTGCTGACGGTGCTTCTGCCGTGTGGTGGGTCGACGCGAAGGCGACGGGCGCGGCGCCCGCCCGGACGGTCGACATCTCGTGGTTGCAGGCGCGAGTTCCCCTGTCGGTAGCCGTCTCCCGCGACGGCAGCCGACTGGCCATCATCACCCGTGCGGCCGGTGGCGGAGACACCCGCCTCGAGGTCTGCGGGATCGTCCGAGACCCGTCGGGAGCGCCCGCCGCACTCGCCAAGGGCTACCGTCAGGCCGAACCGCTCACCCGCCTCGTCGATGCTACGTGGATCGACGAGCGCACCCTGGCGGTGCTCGGGGCACTCGGGGACACCGATGGGGTGCGCGTCTTCAGCGTCGACCTCGGCCAAGGGGTTGGCCTTCGCCGGGTCGGGCTCACCGACCCGACCCTGGCGCTGGGCACGCCGGTGCCCGGGGCCCGCGCCGTCGTGACCGCCGGAGGGAACCGAGGCTTCGCCGTCATGACGAACGGCCCGAGCGTCGTGGTGCGGGCCGGTGCTACCTGGCGCAGGCTGGGGGCGGCGACCGAGCTGGCCGTGCCCCCTGCTCCGTGACTGTCCACAGCCCTTTGCCGACCGGTCCCATCGTCCACCGACTCCCGCGACGGCCGCCCGGTTCGGTGCCGGTGCGGGAGGGTCAGTCCATGACTGTTGTGGAGCGGCTGGCGCGCGGCGGCGCGGCCCTGCTGGACCTGGCTCTGCCGCTGCAGTGCGCCGGGTGCCAGGCCAGCGGGTCGGCATGGTGCGCTTGCTGCACAAGCGAGCTCGGACGGCTGAGCGAGTGTGCCGGTTTGGTGGCACCGGTGCCGCCGCCGGCTGGCCTGCCCCCTGTCGTCGCGGCGGCCCCGTACCGCGACAGCGTCCAGCGCGCTGTCGTGGCGTTCAAGGACGGTGACCGGCGCGACCTCGCGCCGGTGCTCGCGGTCGCTCTCGCGGCGGCGATCAGGCCGTTCGCCGGGGCGGTAGGGGCACTGGCTGTGGTGCCGGTACCGACCACCCGGGAGGCGCTCCGCCACCGCGGGGACATCCCGGTGCAGCTGCTGGCGAGGCGGGCAGTGCGGCTGGTCGAGCCCCGGCCGCGGCTGGTTGCGGCGCTGAGAGTGGCCCGTGCGGTGGCCGACCAGGCCCACTTGGACCGGGCCGAGCGGGCCGCCAACCTCCGCGGCGCGTATGCCGTGCGGCCTGGCCCGGCCGCCACGCTCACCGGCATACCCGTGGTGCTCGTCGACGACGTCATGACCACCGGCGCCACGCTCGCCGAGTCGGCCCGGGCGTTGCGCTGCGCCGGCGTGACCGTCGCGGGTGCGGCCGTGGTGGCCGCGACCGAGCTGCGCTTCCCAACCGGGCCAGGTGGCCGCACCCCGCCTGGCACGGGTCAGGCTGGCCGACTAGCCTGATACCCCAGGCCGTCTCGCCAAGGAGGTAACCGTGGACATCGTCGTGACGGGCCGTCACATCCAGGTCTCCGACCGGTTCCGCGACCATCTGGACGAGCGGCTCGCCAAGGTGTCCCAGCTGGCCCCCAAGGTGACCCGCGTGGACGTCGTCGTCACCCACGAGCGCACCACCCGCAAGTCCGAGTGCGTCGAGCTGACCTGTCGCGAACGCGGCTCCATCGTGCGGGCCGAGGCGTGCGACGAGGACAAGTACGTCGCCGTCGACGCTGCGGTGGAGAAGCTGCTGGAGCGACTGCGCCGGGCCAGCGGCAAGCGTCGCTCGGCGATCCGCGGCGGGCGCGAGGTCGCCGCACCGGCCGGGGTGGGCGACCTGGTAGCGACGGCGGATGCGGTGTTCCAGGAGGAGCCGGTCGACGACGCCCCGCTCGGCCGGTTCGGCGCGGTCGGTGACTCCCCCATCGAGGTGCGCGAGAAGGTGCACACCAGTGCGCCGATGACCCTGGAGGAGGCCCTCAACCGGATGGAGCTCGTCGGGCATGACTTCTTCCTGTTCAGCGACAGCGAGTCCGGCCGGCCGAGCGTGGTGTACCGACGCCGGGGGTGGTCCTACGGCGTCATCCACCTCGAGCCGGCGCCGTTAGCGGACAACCCGGCCACGTCGTCGGAAAACACGGCATAGGTCCACTTGTGCCCTTTGGCGGGCGACGGCAGGCTTGCTGACGTGAACCCACCCCGCGACGCTCCCGCGCCGATCCGCGTGCTCGTCGCCGACGACCATGCGCTGTTCCGGCGTGGGCTGCGGGCAATGCTCGAGCTCGAGGGCGACATCGAGGTGGTCGGGGAGGCCGGAGACGGGCTGGAGGCGGTCGCCCTGACCGAGGAGCTCGTCCCGGACGTTGTGCTGCTCGACGTGCGGATGCCTCGCAGCACCGGAATCGAGGCATGCCAGGCCATCCGCGACCGGGTGCCGGCCGCCAAGATCGTCATCCTCACCGGCTCCGACGAGGAGTCCGACCTGTTCGAAGCGGTCCGCGCCGGGGCCAACGGGTACGTCCTCAAGGACGTCAGCGGCGACCAGGTGGCCCTGGGCATCCGGGCCGTCTACTCCGGGGACTCGCTCATCTCCCCGTCGATGGCCTCCAAGCTGCTCGCCGAGTTCGCGGTCATGCGCCGGCGTGACAACGGCGAGTCCAACACCGCCGTGCCCAAGCTCACCGAGCGTGAGGTGGAGGTGCTCGGTCTGGTGGCCAGGGGGATGGCCAACCGTGAGATCGGCAAGGCAGCTGTTCATCTCCGAGAACACCGTCAAGAACCACGTGCGCAACATCCTGGAGAAGCTGCAGCTGCACTCGCGCATGGAGGCCGTCATGTATGCCGTGCGCCAGAACCTCATCGAGCCGCCCCGGGCGTGAGCGCGCCATCGGTCCGGGCGTGACCGCACTCGCCGGTCGGTCCGCCCCCCGCACCCTCAGCCTTGGCCAGGCACGCCGGATCGCCCTGGCCGCACAGGGTTTCGCCGAGCCGAGGCCTGCCGTGGGCTCCGTGACGAAGCGCCACCTGCAGCGGGTCATCGACCGGGTGGCCGTCGTGCAGATCGACAGCGTCAACGTGCTCGTCCGCAGCCACTACCTGCCGTTCTTCTCCCGGCTGGGCCCCTACGACCGGGGGCTCCTCGACCAGGCCCGCGACCGTCCGCCACGGCGGCTGGTCGAGTACTGGGTGCACGAGGCCAGCCTCGTGCACCCGTCCCTGTGGGCGCTGCACGACCACCGGATGCGGGCCGCCGCGCAGAAGTCGTGGGGGCCGCTGCGCCGGATCCTCGATGAGCAGCCCGAGCTCGTCGAGTCGGTGTTCGACGAGGTGCACCGGCGTGGCCCGATGACCGCGCGAGCGGTGCAGGTCGCACTCGAGCACGACCAGCCGCGTGCGACCGACCGCTGGGGCTGGAACTGGTCGGACGTCAAGATCGCGCTGGAGTACCTCTTCTGGGCCGGCCGGATCTCCTCGGCCGGCCGGACCGCGCAGTTCGAGCGCCGGTATGCCGCGCTGGCGCAGGTCGCGCCGCCGGCCTACCGAGCCGAGTGGCTGGACCCGAGCCTGCGCCCGCCCGAGCCGGAGGCGCATGTCGAGCTGATGCGAGTCGCCGCCCGGGCCTGCGGCGTCGCGACCGAGGGCGCCCTGGCCGACTACTTCCGCATCTCCCGCCGCGACGCCCGCGCGGCCATCGCCCGCCTGGTCGCCGACGGGGAGCTGGAGCCGGTGTCGGTGCGGGGCTGGGGCCGGCCGGCATACCTGCATGCGGGCGCCCGCCGCCCCCGGCAGCTGCACGTCGAGGCGCTGGTCAGCCCGTTCGACTCGCTCATCTGGCAGCGCCAGCGCGCCGAGGACCTGTTCGGGGTCCGCTACCGCATCGAGATCTACACCCCGGCGGCGCAGCGGGTGCACGGGTACTACGTGCTGCCGTTCCTGTTCGGCGACCGGATCGTCGCGCGCTGCGACCTCAAGGCCGACCGCGCGGCCGGGGTCGCTGCTCGTGCAGCGGCTGACCTGGGAGCCGGACGCGCCGCCGGAGGCAAGGGACGCCCTGGCTCGGGAGCTGGCCACGCTTGCCCAGTGGCTGGCGCTGACCGATGTCGTCCCCTCCGCTGAGTCGATGTGAAACCGCCGCGGATTCCAGTGCGCGATCACATCGACCCGGCGCGGGGACGCGGTCTACTGTTCACGGGTGAGCGTCGCGACCCGGACCCGCCCGCGTATCCACCGCGCCTGGTGGGTCGCGCTCGGGGTGCTCGCGGCCCTGGTCGCCGCGGCCGGGTTCCGCTCGTCGACCGGCGCGCTGATCGAGCCGATCGAGGCCGAGTTCGGGTGGAGCCGCGCGACGACCTCCGGCGCGGTGAGCGCGAACCTGCTCATCTACGGCCTGACCGCGCCGTTCGCGGCCGCCCTCATGGAGCGCTTCGGCCTGCGGCGGGTGCTGACCACCGCGCTGCTGCTGGTTTCGGTCGGCAGCGGGCTCACCGTGCTGATCAGCCAGCCGTGGCAGCTCTGGCTGCTGTGGGGCCTGTTCGTCGGCGTGGGGACCGGCGCGATGGCCCTGGTGCTGGGTTCGGTCGTGGCCAACCGGTGGTTCGCCACGAAGCGTGGCCTGGTGACCGGGTTCTTCTCGGCGGCGAGCTCGACCGGGCAGCTCATCTTCCTGCCGGCCTTCGCCGCGCTCGCCAACGGCCCGGGCTGGCGGTATGCCGCGCTCATCACCGCAGCGACGTCGCTGCTGCTCGTCCCGGTTGCCCTCTTCGTCGTCGCGGACCGTCCCGAGGACGTGGGTACCACGCCGTACGGCACCGCATCGGCGCCCCGGCACGAGGCGGCCCAGCCGGCCGCAGTGGCTCCGGCCGACATGGACGGGACCCCACGGCATACTCCGGCGCCGGCCCGGCTCACCGCGCTGCGGGTGCTGCGCGAGTCGTCACGCTCAGGGCCGTTCTGGGTCCTCATGGGGACCTTCTTCGTGTGCGGCTGGTCGACCAACGGGCTGGTCGGGACGCACTTCATCCCCGCAGCGCACGACCACGGCATGGTCGCCACCACGGCGGCCGGGCTGCTGGCGCTCATCGGGGTGTTCGACATTGCCGGGACGATCGCCTCGGGGTGGCTCACCGACCGGGTCGACCCCCGTCTGCTGCTCGTCGCCTACTACGTGCTGCGGGGCCTCTCGCTGCTGCTCGTGCCGGTGGTGCTTGGTCCGGACGTGCACCCGAACCTGTTCTTCTTCATCGTCTTCTACGGCTTGGACTGGGTGGCGACCGTGCCGCCGACGATGGCCCTCTGCCGGCGCTACTTCGGCCTGGAGCGCTCCAGCATCGTCTTCGGCTGGGTGTTCGCCTCGCACATGGTCGGCGCGGGGATCGCCGCTTCGTATGCCGGCTGGGTTCGCCAGGGTACCGGCGACTACTTCACCGCGTGGCTGACTGCGGGGGCGCTGTGCATCGTGGCCGGGTTCGCCTGCCTGCGCCTCACCACGCCCGCCAGCGCTGTAGCAGGTGGTGCTACAGTTGGTCGGTGAGCGAACGCATATCTCAGCGGGAGCTGCGCAACGACAGCGCCCGGATCATGCGAGCCCTCGTCGAGGGGCACTCCTTCGTCGTCAGTCGTAACGGTGAGCCGGTAGGGGAGCTGCGTCCGTTGCGTCGGCACCGCTTCGTCAGCGCGGTTGCGGCTACCGAGTTCTACCGAGGCGCACCTCCGGTCGACCTGGACGCACTGCGCCAGGATCTCGACGCCGTTGCCGATCAGGAGCAGGTGCCACGTGGGTGAGCGTGCCGAGCGCGGCTTGCTCGACACCTCCGTCGTCGTGGACCTGGAGCGTCTGGACCCGCACCAGCTGCCGGACGAGGTCGCCATCTCGGTGGTGACCCTGGCCGAGCTGTCTGCCGGCCCAGCGGCTGCTAAGGACCCTGCGGAGCGGGCCCGGCGACAAGACCGCCTGCAACGGACTGAAGCCGCTTTCGATGCCTTGCCGCTGGACATCGGCGCGGCGCGGGCCTATGGGCGCGTCTACGCCGCGGTGCAAACGCACGGACGTCAGCCTCGACGACGCATGGCGGAGCTACTCATCGCGGCCACCGCACTCTCCGAGAATCTCGCCTTGGTGACGAGGAACGGTGACGATTTTGCCGGTTTGGACCAGCTGCTCACCGTGCTTGTCGTGTGAGTCGGCAGCACGGTGGAGGGCCGCTGCTCCCGGCGAGCTCGGGCCGACCGCCAGGCACCTAACCTGGCACTGTGTCACCCCACGCGGCCTCCTCGCCGACGGCTGTGCAGATCAGCGGACCCACCGGCATGGATCGTCTCGTCGAGCTGCTGCTCAACCCCGGCCGGGGACGGCCGGTCGTCGTTGTCACGGTTGCGCCCGGACACACGGCGCCCTTCATCGACGCCGATTCCATAGCGCAGCAGAGCAGTGGTGGTGCCGACGTCTACGTCGTGCCTACTGGGCCGTTGACCTTCCGAATGGCCGACGCACTCGGGGCGATGGCCTGCGTCTACGGAGGCGCGGGCCGGCTGTACGCGCCCGGCACGTCGTGGCGGGAGGACCCGTACACGTCCAAGCTGCGGTTTGCCCGCAATCCCGCCGAAGGACAACGGGCGACAGAGGAGCTCATCAGCGACGTGCTCGGCGCGGTTTTCGCGACGGGCACCGAGCGCTCGGCACCGCCAGCCGCTCGGCCCGCCGCGGGGCAGGTGGCCGGCTTCGCGGCAGCGGGCCGGGCGTTGGTGCGCCTGGACGACGGGTCGCTGGCCACGATCTGGTCCGAGCTGCTCGTGCCTGGTCATCCCATCGAACGGCTCGTGTCGGTCGGCATGCCGGTCCATGGCGAGCTGGACCCGGACAACCGCCGCCTCGATGTGGGCGGCATGCGCCAGAGCGCTACAGAGGCGCTGAAGACGTACGCAGCGGGCCAGGTCGTGCAGGCGCGGGTGGCGGGCCTCGCTGCGGACCATGTCGACGTCGAGCTCTACCCGGATGTGTCGGCCCGTCTCACCGCCGCCGACGTCACCACCAACGAACGTGACGACCTGTCGGACCTGATGTCCACGGGTGAGACCCTGGCCGTCCGCGTCGTGCGGACTCCGTCCGGCGTCGTTGGACGGTGGCAGCTCACCATGTCCGATATCGACGACGACGAGCCGATCGAGCCGGCGCCGCCTGTCCTGCTGGGCGGCCCGCCCTGGCTGGCCATCGGCGCGGCACCCGCCGCCGCACTGAGCCCATCCGAGACACCCCCTGGCCAGTTCGTGACCGAGCCCGCCCCTCGGTTTCCCACCGCCCCACCGGTCGCCCCACCGGCTCCCGTCGCGCAGCTGCGCCAGCAGGCGAGTGAGCTGGCCCAGGAGAACACGCTGCTGGAAACCGAACGACGACAGCAGCACGAGAAGGTCCGGACGCTCCAAGCCACCGTCGAGCGGCTGCGGACCCAGCTGCGCCACGCCAGGTCCAAAGCCCGCCGGCCCAGCCCAGCTGACAAGGTGTCGGCTGGTTTTGCCGATCCCGTCGAACAGCTCCGCTGGGATGTCACGCGGACGTGGGTGGACCGGATAGCCAGCAGCGAGAAGGCGCGGCTTCCCCTCAAGCAGTATGCCGTGGGCCCCCAGTTCATCGAGTCGCTGGAGCGCGTGCAGGGCATCAGCCGCGACAAGGTCCTGGAGGTGCTCGTGGACCTCCTCGTCGGACGCCCCCTGGCCGACGCCCATCCACTGCGCCGGTCCGAAGCCGGTGACCCGGTGGTTCGAGAGGACGGTGCGGTCTGCATGCGGATGCCGCTGCAGACGAAGTCTCCCTCGGCCCGGCGGCTGCACTACTGGAAGGGGCCGGGCGAGCGCATCGAGCTCGCCCGCGTGGTCGTGCATGACGACTTCAGCCCCTGAACCGCCACCGGATCCGCTCAGCCGGCATACGCCGCGATCTGCTGGGGGGTGAGGTAGCCGGGGTCGGCCTGGGCACCGTACCCCCCACCGTCGATGACGAACAGCTGGCCGGTGATGTTGGCGGCCAGGTCGCTGGCGTAGAAGGCGACGACCTGGGCGACCTCCTCGGGCCGGGAGAGCCGCCCCAGCGGCACCAAGGCCGTCGCCTTGGGCATGTCGTCGCCGATGAGCGACATGGTCATCTCGGTGAGCACCCCACCCGAGGCCACGGCGTTGACGCGGACCCCGTGCTCGGCCCACTCTGCTGCGGCCTGGCGGGTGATCGCGGTGACTGCGCCCTTGCTGGCGCTGTAGTGCGCTGAGCACAACGGTTTGCGCATGCCGACCAGACCGGCGATCGAGGAGAAGTTGACCACCGAACCGCGCCCCCGGGGGATCATCGACTGGCCGACGGCCTCGCGCATGAGGAAGAAGAGCGCCTTGGTGTTCACGGCGAAGACGTCGTCCCACTCCTGCTCGGTGATGTCCAGGGCGTAGCGCTGCGGACCGACTGCCGCTGGCTGGATGAGCACGTCGATCTCCCCGAGCTCGGCCCTGACGCGCTCGACGAGCGCGGCGAGCTCGCCGATGCGGGTGAGGTCCTGGGGGTATGCCGCGGCCGTGCCCTTGGTGGCGAGCAGGGCGGCCGACTGCGCCAACCGGTCGCCCAGGATGTCCACCATGGCAACCGACGCGCCGCTCTCGACGAGCAGCTGGGCGGTGGCGAAGCCGATCCCGCGGGCCGCACCAGTGACCAGACACACCTGACCGTCGAATCGCACGTCCATGGGGCTGCCCTTTCCTGGTGGCTCGATGCCTCCATGATCGCCGCGAGCCCGGGCTCGCTGCTGAACCAGGGGCATCACCGATCAGGATACGAGCCATCCCAATCGGGTTGGCCCGCAGAGCGCCTCATGCATTGACCCGCCCCCAGGGCAGCCCTAGCGTCCCGCAGAGACCCCATCCACGCCAAGGAGCAGACCGTGGAACGCGCCGCCTTCGACGACTACATCCGACGCTTCAACGCCAAGGACTTCGCGACCTTCGACGACTATTACGAGCCCGACGCCCGGATGCTCAACGGCACGCTGGAACTGCTCGGCGTTCCGGCCGTGCGGGAGCATTACACGCTCGTCTGGTCCCAGTTCACCGAGGAGCTGTCCATCGACCGGGTCGTCATGGACGAGGACACCATCGCGATCAAGATGTGGGCCCACTTCACCGCCCTCGCCGACAACCCGTCGTCACTTTTCGGCCCGGCCCAGAAGGGGGAGAACTTCGACTTCCGCGGACTGATCATGTACTGGGTCCGGGACGGGCGGTTCGCCAACATCGAAGTCGCCTACAACACCTTCAGCTTCACCGACCTGGCCGGAAAAGTCACTCAGCTCGGCATACCGCACTGACCCCGCCACCCGGCATACCGGAACGCACGGGGCGGCCGTGGACGTTGGGTGAGGTGACCCGCCAACGGCTACCCTGGCCGTGACCCCCGCACGCGCGGGCTCGACAGACGTCTCGTGAGGGAGTGCCAGCGTGGCCAAGGTGTTCGAGAAGCTGCTGCGCGCCGGCGAGGGTCGGGTGCTCAAGCGGCTCGAGGGGATCGCGGCGCAGGTCAACGTCCTCGAGGAGGACTTCGAGAAGCTCAGCGACGCCGAGCTGAAGGCCGAGACCGACGTCTTCCGCGCCCGCCTGGCAGACGGGGAGACCCTCGACGACCTGCTCCCTGAGGCGTTCGCCGCG
Organism: uncultured Actinomycetota bacterium; assembly: GCA_963769085.1. Lineage (GTDB taxonomy): Bacteria > Actinomycetota > Actinomycetes > Actinomycetales > Dermatophilaceae > Phosphoribacter. The sequence continues at coordinate 38,405 of CAVYKM010000041.1, forward strand.
GTCCGCGAGGCGGGCAAGCGCACCCTGGGCCAGCGCCACTTCGACGTGCAGATCATGGGCGGTGCCGCGTTGCACCTGGGCAATGTCGCGGAGATGAAGACCGGCGAGGGCAAGACCCTCGTCGCCACGCTGCCGTGCTACCTCAACGCCCTGACCGGCAAGGGCGTGCACCTGGTCACCGTCAACGACTACCTCGCCGAGTACCAGTCCGAGCTGATGGGCCGGGTGCACCGGGCGCTCGGGCTGGAGACCGGGTGCATCCTCGCCTCGATGACCCCCGACCAGCGCCGCGTCGAGTACGCCAAGGACATCACCTACGGCACGAACAACGAGCTGGGCTTTGACTACCTGCGCGACAACATGGCCTGGTCGACCGCCGAGCTGGTCCAGCGCGGGCATAACTACGCCATCGTCGACGAGGTCGACTCGATCCTCATCGACGAGGCCCGCACGCCGCTCATCATCTCCGGACCTGCCGACCAGGCGACCAAGTGGTACGTCGAGTTCGCCAAGATGGTCCAGCACCTGCGCCGGGGCGAGCTGGACTCGGGCGACGGCGACTACGAGGTCGACGAGAAGAAGCGCACCGTCGGCGTGCTCGAGGCCGGCATCGCCAAGGTCGAGGACCTGCTCGGCATCGACAACCTCTACGAGTCGGTCAACACCCCGCTCATCGGCTTCCTCAACAACGCCCTCAAGGCCAAGGAGCTGTTCAAGCGCGACAAGGACTACGTCAACATGAGCGGGCAGATCCTCATCGTCGACGAGCACACCGGCCGGATGCTGCCCGGCCGGCGCTACAACGAGGGCATGCACCAGGCGATCGAGGCCAAGGAAGGCGTCGAGATCCAGAACGAGAACCAGACGCTGGCCACGATCACCCTGCAGAACTACTTCCGGATGTACGACAAGCTCGCCGGCATGACCGGCACGGCCCAGACCGAGGCAGCCGAGCTCAACGCCATCTACAAGCTCGGCGTGGTCAGCATCCCGACGAACATGCCGATGATCCGCGCCGACGAGCGCGACCTGGTGTACCGGACCGCCGACGCGAAGTTCAACGCGGTGGTCGAGGACATCGTCGAACGCCACGCCGAGGGCCAGCCAGTGCTCGTCGGGACGGTCTCGGTGGAGAAGAGCGAGCACCTGTCCAACCTGCTGCGCCGGCGCGGCATCCCGCACGAGGTCCTCAACGCCAAGCAGCACGCGCGCGAGGCGGCGATCGTCGCGGAGGCCGGCCGCAAGGGCGCGGTGACCGTCGCGACCAACATGGCCGGCCGCGGCACCGACATCATGCTCGGCGGCAACCCGGAGTTCCGCGCCGTGCAGGCGCTCAAGAAGCAGGGGCTGGACCCGCAGGAGACGGCCCAGCAGTACGAGGCCGCATGGGACGGCGCGCTCGCCGACGCCGAGCGCGCGGTGAAGGCCGAGCACGACGAGGTCAAGGACCTCGGCGGCCTGTACGTCCTGGGCACCGAACGGCACGAGTCGCGCCGCATCGACAACCAGCTCCGCGGGCGCTCCGGCCGCCAGGGCGACCCCGGGCGAGTCGCGGTTCTACCTGTCCCTGCAGGACGACCTCATGCGCCTGTTCAACGCCGACCCTGGTCGACCGGTTCATGCAGACGGCCCGCTTGGAGGACGAGGTCCCCATCGAGTCCAAGATGGTGACCCGCTCGATCGCCAGCGCCCAGAGCCAGGTCGAGGCCCAGAACTACGAGATCCGCAAGAACGTCCTCAAGTACGACGACGTGCTCAACCGCCAGCGTCAGGTCATCTACGACGAGCGCCGCAAGGTGCTCGAGGGCGCTGACATGCAGGAGCAGGTGCGCCACTTCGTCAACGACGTCGTCGGCGGCTACGTCGACGCGGCCACGGCGGAGGGGTATGCCGAGGACTGGGACCTCGAGCAGCTGTGGACGGCGATGCGCACCTTGTTCCCGGTCTCGGTGAGCATCGACGACGTCGTCGAGCGGGCCGGCAGCCGGCATGGCATCTCCGCCGAGCTCCTGCGCGAGGAGCTGACGAGCGACGCCCATCACGCCTATGACCGGCGGGAGGCAGCCCTGGGCCCGGAAACCATGCGCGAGCTCGAGCGCCGGGTGGTCATGTCGGTGCTGGACCGCAAGTGGCGCGAGCACCTGTACGAGATGGACTACCTGCAGGAGGGCATCGGCCTTCGAGCCATGGCCCAGCGTGATCCGCTCGTCGAGTACCAGCGCGAGGGCTATCTGCTCTTCGAGGCGATGATGGACTCCATCAAGGAGGAGTCCGTCGGCTACATCTTCAACATCGAGGTCCAGGTCGAGCAGCCCGCCCCAGTGGCGGCGGCGCCGGTTGCGGTGAGCCAGCTCGTCGCGGGCCTGCCGGCCGACCAGGTGGCCGAGCCCGCGCCGGCGGCCGATGCCGCCCCATGCCGACGCGAGCCCGCACGACGCGCCCGTTGCCGGCCGTCCGCTCATCTCGGCCAAGGGGCTGTCGACCCCGCAGTCCGCCCGGCTGCACTACTCAGCCCCGGCGGAGACCGGCGGGGTCGACGAGCGTGACGTCGACGCCACGGACGGGGCCGGCCCCAACGGGGCCGGGCGGTCCCAGCCCCGGCGCTCGTCGAAGAAGGCTCGTCGGCGGGGGAAGTAGCGCCGCACATGGCAGGAACGGTCGGCGACCGCGTCGGCGCCGCACGCCGCCGGGCGTTCGTCGGGCGGGAGGCGGAGCTGGCGGTGTTCGACCGGGTGGTGCACGACCCTCAGGCCGAGACCGCCGTCCTGTTCGTGCACGGACCTGGCGGCGTGGGCAAGTCGACGCTCCTGCGGCGCCTCGCCGACGAGTGCCACGGCCACGGCATACCGGCGCTGCGTCTGGACGCGCGCGACCTTGCGCCGACCTCCGACGCGATCACCGCTGCGCTGGCGCCGTTGACCGAGCCTGACCTGGCCACCTCACCCACCGCGGCGGGACGACGGGTGCTGTTCATCGACACGTTCGAGCAGCTCGCCCCTCTGGAGACGATGCTGCGCGAGCGGGTTCTGTCGACGTTGCCAGCGGACACCCTCGTCGTGATGGCCGGCCAGCTGCCGCCGTCGACGGCCTGGCTCACCGACCCGGGGTGGTCGGCGCTCATCCAGACCCTCCCCCTGGCCAACCTCAGTCCTGCCGAGAGCGACGACTACCTGCATCGCCGCAGCGTGCCACCCGAGCAGCGTGACGCTGCCGTCGCGTTCACGCGGGGTCACCCGTTGGCGCTCGCCTTGGTCAGTGAGGTCGTCCTCACGCGGGGAAGCTTCGCGCCGCAGCAGGCTCCCGACGTCGTCACGGCTCTGGTCGACCAGCTCATGCAAGCGGTGCCCACCGCCGAGCACCGCCGGGCCCTCGAGGCGACCTCGCAGGTGCGCGTGCTGACCCAGCCGCTGCTGGCTGCCTTGCTCGAGGGCGCTGACGCCAGTGGCTTGTTCGAGTGGCTGCGCCGCCTGCCCATCGTCGAGCTGGGTCCGGCCGGGCTGCGTCTGCATGATCTCGCGGTCGATGTCCTGGACGCCGAGCTGCGATGGCGCGACCCGCTGCGCTACCGAGCGCTGCACGACCGGGCGCGCGGCTTCTTCCTCGACCGCCTGAGCGTCGCGGACCCCGCCGAGCAGTCTGCCGCGATGATGGACCTGATCTTCCTGCACCAGGAGCTGCGGCCTTACCTGCAGCCCGGGGCAGTCGCGGCGGACGCGCTGCGTCTCGACGCCGCGACGAGCGCCGACGCGCCGGCCATCGTAAAGATCATTGAGCGGCACGAGGGCGACGAGTCTGGCGCGATCGCGGCAGCCTGGCTCGCGGCCCAGCCAGCGGCCTGGTCGGTCGTGCGCGCGCCGGACGGCACCGTCGCTGGCTTGCTGTGCGCGCTGGCGATCGAGGACCGCGCCGCGCTGGCCGATGTGCCCGACCCGGCCGTGGACTCGGCATACGCCGAACTGGCCCGCCACGCTCCGCTACGTGCGGGCGAGCGCTGCACCCTGATCAGGTACTGGATGAGTACCGATGGCTACCAAGGGGTGTCGCCCGCGCAGAGCCTGGTCGCGGTGCAGATCGGCCGGCACTACGTCACGACGGCGGGGCTTGCGTTCAGCCTGCTCAGCTTCGCTGACCCCGAGCCCTGGGCCGCGGCCACCGAGTACTCCGACCAGCACCGAATGCCGGCCGCGGACTTCATGGTCGGCGGCCGCCGCTACACCTCGTTCGGCCACGACTGGAGGGTCGTGAGCCCCGCCGACTGGCTGGCCAGGCTGGCCATGCGGGAGACAGGGACCGGCCAGCTCCCGGCACCACCGCAGGACCCCGCGGCGGTGCTGGCCCGCGAGGACTTCGCCGCGGCCGTTCGCCGGGCCTTGCGCGGGTTGACCCGCACCGACCGGCTGCGCGCCAGCCCGCTGCTGACCTCGCGCCTGGTGACGTCGCGCGTCCCGGCCGGGGCCAAGACCGCGGAACGGGTCGAGGCGTTGCGCGAGGTGCTGGTGGGCGCCTGCCGGTCGCTGCAGGGTGACCCGCGTGCCTACCGGGTGCTGCACCGCTCGTTCCTGGCCCCGGCGCCCACCCTGGAGGCCGCCGCCGAAGCACTCGGTATGCCGTCGAGCACGTTCCGGCGTCACCTGACCTCCGCGGTGGACCGCGTCGTCGAGGTGCTCTGGGAGCAGGAGCTCGGGCGTTAGGGACCCGGCGGATCAGCCGATCTGCAGGTCGGTGACGATCCAGCGTTGGTCCAGCCCGGTCAGGCGAAGGGCGAGTGCTCTGACCCGGTCATGATGCACCACCACGGCACAGGCCTCGACGGCTCCCGGCGCAGGTTCCTGCACGCGCACCCGGCGCACCATCGCGGGTCGATGTGCGCTCGGAGGCCGGCGAGCGGCGACGAACGCGCGCCGGGTCAGGACGGCATACACCGCTGGGGTGGTCCAGCGCGCGACCTGCGGGGCCGGCCGGATGCCCGCCATGACCTCGACGAAGGCCTGGGCGATCCGGGCGACGAACGGCTCGGGGTCGGGCAGCTTCTCCCGAAGCGTCGTCTGGTCGGGCAGGTCGGGCTCGCCGAACTCGATGGCGAGCGCGTCCTGGACGTAAGGGGTGGGGCGCCATCGGTAGGCCTCATCAGGTGAGACGATCGGCGGGCGCGGGTCGGGGGCCGGGGCGATGCGCAGCCGCTCGGCGCCGCTCATCGCGGTGCCGCCTCGGTTGTTGCGTCCGGTGGGCGCAGCCGCTGGCCCGCCTCGATGTGGTGCGGGTTGGGCCCGATGACCGCGCGGTTCGCGGCATACCATCGGGGCCACTCGCGCGCGATCGCGGCTGCTGACCCGCGCGGACCCAGATGGCGGGCTGCGACGTCCCAGAGGGTGTCGCCTCGCCGGACGACGTACTGGTCCTCGACCGACCCCGCCGCTCGGCTCGTGGCCGCACCGAGTGCCCCGAGCGTCGCGTTCACCGGCGGGGCGGCAGGAGCGGGTGGGCGAAAGCCCGGGTCGGGGCTGGCGTCATCGGCCGCCAGGGGGTGGAAACCGGGGTCGGGGACGGTGACGGTGTCCGACGCAGGGTCGGCGAGGCTGGCCGCGACAGTATGCCGTGGCGTCGTCACCGGGCCGGCAGCGGCGGTCCCAGGAGCCACAGCGGCCGCGATCGTCGTCCCGAGCAGCAGGGCGGTGGCCTTGCGGACCGCGCCCGGAGCCACGCGGACCGCGATGCGCTCGCAGGCCGCGCCTATCGCCCCAGGCAGCTGCGCGAGGGCCGACAACACCGTGCCGACCCCCAGCCACAGCGCCAGCACGAAGCCGAGTGCGGCCACCATCGTGAGCAGCATGTCGGCCGGGTCGGCAGGGGAGCGTCCGGAGAGGACCTGCCAGCCCGAGCGGGCCAGGGCGCCGAACGTCGCGGCGGTCGCGGCACCCGCGGCACCCGCCACACAGGCGAGCGTCCAGGATCGAAGGGTTGACGCCATGGGCCGGCACCTTCAGCTGATCGTGCAGTGAACATGCGATTACATTTGGTTTACGTGTGTTTACCTCAGTCTAGCTTATGACAGCCTAGTCTTGACCGCGGTCGCCCTTGCTGTCAAGGGTGCGGATAGGTCAGGCTGGAGGACAGAGGTGGCCAAGAAGGGGTGAGTCTCATGCGCTGGGAGCGGCTCTTCGCCGACCTCGAGGCGGTCCTGGCCGCCGAGGCGGCTCGCGAGCTGGACACGGAGGTTGCCGACCGCATTCGGCGCGAGCGGGCCTTGCTGGGGCTGCACGAGCGGCTGGCCGCCCAGCCCCCCGACGCCCCGGTGACGGTCCGTGTTGCGGGGGTAGGTCAGTTTGACGCGCAGGTCTCGGATGTGGGCGCCGACTGGGTGCTGCTCGTCCGGCGGGCGGAGCGGCGCCTTCTCGTGGGGTTCCCCGCGCTGCGTCAGGTGAGCGGCCTCGTCGGCCGGGTGACACCGCAGTCCATGGTTGCGAAGGCGTTCGGCATCGGTGCAGCCTTGCGCGCGGTCAGCCGGGACCGGGCGGCGGTCACCGTCTACGACGTGGACGGCGGCTTCGTCACCGGCACCATCGACGGGGTCGGCCAGGACTGTCTCGACATCGCCGAACACCCGCTGGACCTGCCGCGCCGGCCCGAGCACGTCATCGACGTTCGCGTCGTCCCGTTCGGGGCGCTGGCCGCGGTCCAACGGGAATGACGCAGCCGACTCGCCGTCGCGCGGCTCGCCTAGCCCTCGGGCGCCTCGTCGTCCAGGCCCACCCCGAACGGGTGTGAGCTGACGAAGTCGCGCGTCTCGGCGTACATCCGCTGGATGTACTCCTCCAGCGCCTGGGCCTCGACCCGCCACTGGCCCCGGCCCCCGACCTTGATGGCGGGCAGGTCGCCGGACCGGACCAGGGCGTAGGTCTGCGCGGCGGAGATGTTGAGGATCTCGGCGACGTCCGAGAGCTGGAGGAACCGAGGCGGCATGACCAGATAATGACACACGCAACCGGACGCGTCCCCGGTCATCCACAGGCTGGGGACCCCGTGTGGCAGGTCTCGCGCCTCTCGGCCATGATGGGGGCGGTCAACGAAGGCAGACAAGGAGGAGCTAGTGGTTGCACTTGAGCTGCCCCGTCCCACGGCGAGCCGGCTGCAACGTCCCACCTGGCGAGACAGCCGCCTCCTGGTGGGCGTCGTCCTGGTGCTCCTGGCGACGGCGCTTGGTGCCAAGGCCGTCGCGAGCGCCGACGACCGGGTGCCGATGTATGCCGCAACCGTCGCCTTGAAGCCCGGGGACCGGCTCGGCGCTGACAACCTGAGGCCGGTGGACGTCCAGCTCGGCGACGGGGGCGGCGCCTACGTGTCCGCAGCCACGTCTCTCGCCCCGGACAGCTACGTTCTGCGCGAGGTGCGTCAGGGCGAGCTGCTGCCCGCCTCCGCCGTGGGCACCAAGAGCGCCCTTGCCGTCCAGTCGGTCACGGTGCGGGTGGACGCCAGCTCGATGGGCGCGCTGGTGGCCGGCTCGGTCGTGGACGTGTGGGTGAGCGACCGCGACCCGGCGACCACCCAGGAGCGCTACCTGGAGCCGCAGCTCGTGCTGCGGGGCGTGTCCGTCGCGTGGATCCCAACCGACCAGAACCGCTTCGGGGTGAGCACCGCCACGACCGCCTTGCAGCTGCTGGTCCCGCGTGACGACGTGCAGAAGGTCATCGCCGCCCAGGACAAACAGGCCCGGGTCACCCTCGTGCCCGTGCCCGGCTCACCCCGCGGCTCCGGCTGATGGCTGGCGTTCTCGTCGCGGTAGGCAACCGGTGGGACAGCCCGGTGGCCACCGTGCTGGAGTCCTCGCGCGCGGTCCGCATCGCCCGGCGATGTGCCGACCTGGCCGACCTGCTGGCCGCCGTCGAGTCGGGCACCGGAGAGGTTGCCCTCGTCTCGGTGGACCTGCGCGGTCTGGCGCTGTCCGTGGTCGCCCGCCTGCGCGAGGCGGGAGTCGCCGTCGTGGGCCTCTTCGACCCCGCGGACGAGGACTCCGAGCGACGGCTTCGCCAGATGGGCGTTTCGTCGGTCATCCCGGCCGATGGCGACCTCACGGCATACGAGAGCGCCCTGCTCGACCCCAGCGCCGAGCCCGACTCCGAGCTCGGCCTGTGGACCGGGGGCGAGCCGCCCGAGAGCGCATCGCGCACCGAGGGCGGGCCACCCAGACGCGCCACCCTGGTGGCGGTCTGGGGTCCGGTGGGCTCCCCGGGCCGCACGACGATCGCGGTCAACCTTGCCGCGGAGCTGGCGGCACTCGGCACGTCGGCGCTGCTGGTCGATGCCGACACCTACGGCGGGTGCGTCGCGCAGACCCTGGCCGTCCTCGACGAGGCGCCCGGCCTGGCCGCGGCGACCCGCGCCGCGGACCACGGCACGCTCGACCTGGCGAGCCTGGCTCGCCTGGCGCCCGAGGTCATGCCCCGACTTCGGGTGCTGACCGGCATACCGCGGCCCGAGCGCTGGACCGAGATCCGCGCCGGCGCGCTGGAACGCGTGCTGGACCTCTCGCGTGGCCTGGCCGACGTCGTCGTGGTCGACTGCGGGTTCAGCCTGGAGGACGACGAGGAGCTCAGCTACGACACCGAGGCCCCGCGGCGCAACCAGGCCACCTTGACGACGCTGCAGGTCGCCGACGCCTTGGTCGCGGTCGGCGGGTGCGACCCGGTCTCGCTGCAACGGCTGGTGCGCGGCCTGCAGGACCTCGGCACCGTCCGGGCCCCACGCCCCAGTGTCGTGGTCAACCGGGTGCGGCCGGGTGCGGTCGGCAGTCCGCCGCAGGCTCGGGTGGCCGAGGCCATGGCCCGGTTCGCGGGGGTCGAGGACCTCGCGTTCGTTCCCGAGGACCGGGGCGCCTGCGACGAGGCCCTGCTGACTGGGCGCTCGCTCGCCGAGTGCGCGCCCCAGTCCCCCTGCCGCCTGGCGATCCGTGCCCTGGCGACGGCCGTTGCCGGCGAGCGCGCCGACGCTGCGGACCAGGCTGCGGCGCGCAGCTGGGGGGCAGTGCGCTGGCGGCCCAGATTGGCCCGGTGACCTTCGGCACAGCCCCCCCGGCCCGGCTGGTCTGAGAGGATGACCGGGTGGCAGACCGGATGACCTCGCTCGATGCTTCGTTCCTGTACATGGAGCAGTCCACCACGGTCATGCACGTCGGCTCGGTGATGGTCTTCGCTCCGACCACGACCCGGTTCAGCTACCAGCGCGTCGTCGACCTCATCGGCCAGCGGATCGTCCGCCTGCCGCGGTACCGACAGAAGATCCGCTATGTCCCAGGCAACCTGGCCAACCCGGTGTGGGTCGACGACGAGAACTTCGACCTCAGCTACCACGTGCGCCGGGCCGCCCTGCCCAAGCCGGGAAACGACGCCCAGCTGGAGGACTTCGTCTCGCGAGTGCAGCCGCGCCGCCTCGACCGCAACCGCCCGCTCTGGGAGGTCTACCTCGTCGAGGGGCTCGAGCACGGCCGCTTCGCCATCGTCACCAAGACCCATCAGGCGATGATCGACGGGGTCAACGCACTGGACATCGGGCACATCCTGGTGACCGACCAGCCCAGCTGGGACGACGGCACCGTCGACCTGTGGGAGCCGCAGAACGGCCCCAACGACCTGCAGCTGGTCACCGAGGCTCTTTTCGACGGGGTCCGCGCGCCCGGCCAGCTGGTCGGGGCGGTCCGCGGGGGGGTCACTGACGTGGTCTCGCTCGGCGGCAAGCTCATCGGCGGCGTGGGCTCGCTCGTCTCGACGGTCGCTCGGGGGGCCGCCCGCCCGGCCCCGACGTCCCCGCTCAACGCCGACGTGGGGCGCTCCCGCCGGTTCGTCATGGTCGGCACCGACCTCGACGACTACCGCGCGGTGCGCAACCGGCTGGCCCGCGGCATCACCGCCGAGGAGGTGTCCATCCACGACGTCATCCTCGCGACCATCGCCGGGGCGATGCGCGCCTGGCTGCTCATGCGTGGCGAGGCCGTGCAAAGCGGGACGGTGGTGCGCGCTCTTGTGCCCGTGAGCATCTCGGACGGCAAGACCACGGGCCTGGACCAGCTCGTCGCCTGCGTCGTGGACCTGCCCGTGGGCGAACCCGCGGCGGGCATGCGCCTGCACCAGATCGCCTACATCATGCGCCAGCAGATCGACGGCAGCGGCCGTGCCGTCGAGGCCAACAACCTGGTCGGCCTCGCCGGTTTCGCGCCGCCCACCCTCCACGCGATGGGAGCCCGCCTCGGCAGCGCGATGTCCCGCCGGCTCTTCAACGTCATCGTCACCAACGTGCCTGGCCCGCAGAACACCCTGTATGCCGGTGACGCGGCAATGCTGTCGACCTACCCGGTGATCCCGCTGGCCAAAGGCCAGGCGCTGGCCATCGGACTGACCTCCTACGACGGGGGCGTCTACTACGGGCTCAACGCCGACCGCGATGCGATGCCCGACGTCGACGTCGTGGGACAGAGCATCGTGGACTCTCTCGCCGAGCTGGTGGGCAGCAGGTGACATGACCCGGCGTGGTTTGGTTCTCGGCGGCGGAGGTGTGCTCGGCGCGGCGTGGACGGTCGGAGCGGTCACTGCCCTCGAGCAGGTCCACGGCCTGGACGCCCGCGAGTTCGACGAGCTCGTCGGCACGTCTGCCGGGTCCGTGGTCGCGTCCCTGCTGGCGTCCGGGGTGAGCATCGCGGACCTGCGCACCCACCAGCTGGGCGGCCGGGTCACCAGTGGGCCGCTCGCCGATCTGGAGTGGGACCACGACACCGCGACGGGAGGCGAGCGGCCACCGACCCCCAAGGTCGAGTTCGCGGTGCCGGGGGTGCTGCGCAAGGGCTTCAAGCACTGGCGCCAGCTGCCGCCCTCGGCGGTGATCTCCAGCTTCATGCCGATCGGGCAGGGCAGCATCCACCAGGTCGGCCTGCTGGTCCGCCACGTCGTCCCGAGCGGCTGGGTAGACCGTCCAGGTCTCACCGTCGTCGCCTTCGACATCGACTCGGCCACCCGGACCGCCTTCGGCCGGCCGGATGCCCCTCGCGTGGACCTCGCCGAGGCGGTCATGGCCTCGTGCGCCATCCCGTCGTGGTACCAGCCGGTCACCATCGACGGGCGCCGCTACGTCGACGGCGGAGCGTGGTCGGCGACCAACTTGGACCTGCTGCAGGGGCTCGACCTCGACGAGGTCTACGTGCTGGCCCCAGGCGTCACCTTCGACCCGGACACGCCGACCCGGGTGATGACCAAGCTCGAGCGCCGCTGGCGGGCCCGGTCCACGGCCCGGTGCTTGCGCGAGATGCGTGCCGTGCACCAGGGCGGCACCCATGTCACGGTGCTCGGCCCGAGTCGCACCGACCTGGAGGTCATGGGCCACAACGTCATGGACGTCGCTCGCCGCACCGAGGTCCTCGAGACGTCGCTGCACACGTCGCTGGCCTCTCTCGGCGCTCCCCACGTCCTTGACCTGGGCAGCCCCGAGCTCGCGCACGACGACGTCACGGCATACATCGGCTCCGACGACCCCGAGCGGGAGCTGGCGTGAGGCGCCGTCGGGTCTACCTGCCCCTTTCGGGCGGCGACCTTGAGGCGCTCGCCGGACCGGACCAGTCGCTCGCGCCGACGAGCGGGTATGCCGTGACCCGGCGCCTTGAGCGGGCCCACCCGCAGGCGGACGAGGAGGCGTTGGAGTACGCGGCGTTCCGGGCTGCCGCATCCGAGGCGGCCCGCCGCCTCGCAGGGGCGCCGACGCGGCGCGTCGTCGGGGCAGCCGACCTCGACAGCGATGCGGTGGCTGAGGCTGACGACCCTGGCGACCCGGGCCAGGTACGGCTGCGCGCACCGGTCCCGTTACGCGCCCTCGTGTCGCTGCACGTCGACGAGGAGCCCGGCAGCGATGACGAGCTGCAGTGGTACGACATCACGGAGCTGCAATCGGTGCGGGTCCGGTGTGGTTGACCTGGCCGGCCCCGTCGTCGACGGACCCGCGCAGGGTCGCGGACATCACGATCTTCGCCGCCTCGTCGTACCCCAGCGCCGTGAGGACCTCGCGGTTGGCGCAGGCCTCGGCCAGCTTGCTGCCCGCTTCGAGTGAGGTGGAGCGCCCGGCCGCGGCGCGGTCGGCGTGGTCGACCCGATGTGCGTCGTCGAACATGCCGAGGATCACCTGCTCGACCGGATGCAGCAGCAGGTTCGCCGCCTTGGACACCGGAACCTGGTTGGCGAGATCGACGGCGGTGCGCAGGTGCTGACGGTCGCTGGTGTTGCGGGCGTCCAGCTGTTCGGCCGCATGGTGCAACGCGACCGTGCCGGACTCCGTGGTGAATCCGATGACGCGGCCGAGGCGAATCTGCGCGGCCTGCTGGCTGGACTGGCCCGGGGCTGCGCCGGGCATGCTCGCCACCTGCTGTCCGAACTGGTCGGCCTCGTGCGCTGCCAGCGACGTCAGCACCGAGCCGAGGGCCGGCGCAGCCAAAGTCGAGTCCTCGGCCGTGGTGTTCTTGGCTACCTCGCCGAGCACCCCCTGCATCCGCGCCGTCGGCGCAGGGTCGACCTGGAAGGGCTGGATGGCTTGCCAGACCCGGTCCGGGTCAGCCGAGAGCAGGGCCGCCGCCGGGCGACGGAACGGGTCCAGGTGGCGGTCGGCGTCGATCGAGTCTTGTCCCTCGAGCGCCCACCAGCCCAGGCCGGCGTCACCGAGGGAGTCGAGAAACTCCGTGGCCAGTGGCTCGCCCGGTGAGATTCCAAGCCGACCGACGAGCTCGCCGAGCGCCGTGGACGAGGTCAACGGCTGGCGGGTGCCGGTCGCCGCGAGCGGCCGGTCGACGACCAGGTCGTGCAGGACCGACTGGCCGTGCGTGCCGGGGGCCAGCAGCACGCGGCGGGCGAGCCGGGGGTCGACCTCGAGAGTGGCGAGCAGCAGCCGGTACGGGTCCGGCGCAGGCCCGAGGGTGAGACCGGGCCGGCCCTCGCGAGTGGTGAGCTGCTGCTCGTAGCGATCGGTCAGCGGACCGGAGCGCGCGATGAGGATGCGGGCGGCTCCCACGGCATACGGGTAGCCGGGCAGGACCCGACGAGGGCCGGTGGCCGCCGTGGCCACGAGCGCGAGCTGGTCGGTGATCGCCGAGATGGGTTGCTCCAGCAGGTGCTGGACCCAGCCAGGGCGCCACTGGTCCAGCACGGTGTCGCTCACCGGGTCGGCTGCCGCGGCGTCCGAGACCGAGACGGCGAACGCCAGCCCCAGCACGCGCAGGGCGTCGCGACTCGCGGCCTCGTAGGGCAGACCGGATTCCCCCGGCTGTATTCCGAGCGCCCGTGCCGCGTGCTGCACGCCGGACGGGCCGAGCCGGGTCATGAGCGCCTGCGCCACCAACGGGTCCCCGACAGAGCCGGCCAGGGCGCCGAGCACCCGCACGAGATCGTCTGGGCTCCAGCTGGCCGGGTCCGCCCCTAGCCCCGCGCACGCCTGGTCGACCAGGGCAGCCACCTCGGCCCGGTGCGCGGCCTGCTTGGTGAGGGGAAGGCGGGCGAGGATCGCCTGACGCTGTTCTCCCGCCGACAGTGCCCCGCCGAGAGCTGCCGAGACGCTCGCGGCGGCCCGGTCCTCGGACGCCTCGAGCGCCTGCAGGCACGCGGTATGCCGGGTGAGCAGCTCGGCCCGGCTGCGCTCCCGATGCGCGTCTGCGGCCTGCACCATCTGCAGGCTCGCAGCCGGGTCGGCCGCTGCGGGAAGCGGTTGATGGACGGTCTCGGCGAGCAGCCGGTCGGCCGCCTGCCACTGCTCGCGTAGGGCCTCGACCGTCTGCCGCGCGGCGGTGAGCTCGCCGGCATACTGGTTCACCGCGGCGACGACGGGCCCGACTCGGTCGCATACCTCGTGGGAGAGCCGGGCCCCGCTTTGTGCCTCGGCGCTGGCGGCGGCGAACGCCGGACCGGCCCAGGAGCCGCCCAGGCCCAGGCCGCCTGCTCCGTCGCGCGCGAGGACGGTGCCGGTGCCGTGGCTCGCGACGTAGGCCAGGTTCTTGCCCAGGTTGAGCAGCAGCTGCGGGTCCCCGGTGGGCAGGGGCAGCAGGGCGTCAACGTCATCCATGGGAACCTCCCAGCACGACAGTGGCGGTGGTCTCGGTGTCGCGGTAGGCCCGGGCAGCAGCCGCCAGGCCCTGGGTCAGCAGCTCCGCGGCGTCGGCGAGGGTGGTGAGCGCGGCTTGTTGTCCGTCCATGAACCCGGCAAGGGCCGCCCCGAGCCGGCCCTGCCCCCCCGCGGCCGCCGACGTGTCAGCGCGGCTGGCCCCGAGCAGCGCGGCCAGCCCACGCAGCAGCGAGCCGTCGCCGGAGAGCCGGACCGCCCCGGCGTCGAGGTCATCTGGGCAGACGCGCAGCAGCATGGCCTGACGATAGGCCGATCCGCCCACCCGCCTCCGAAGTTATCCACAGCCGCGGCCAGGTGGGTTACCCGACCATCCAGACGGCAACGTCCGAGCCGACCGCGCCGGACCGCTCCAGCGGCGCCGACGAGACCAGGACGTCGGCGCCCTGCGGCAGCGGCACCGCTCGACGCCCCAGGTTGACCAGCACGCAGACCGGCTCGCGTCCCGCCGCCGCCGTCGTGAACGCGAGCACCCGCCCGCTCGTGCGGGACTCGTCCCAGGTCAGGGTGCCGAGGCCGAGCCGGCGGCAGCGCCGCAACGCGAGCAGGCGGCGGTAGAGCGTCAGCGTCGAGCCGGCCACCCCGTCCTGGCGGTCGACGGCATACTCACCGTAGCTCGGCGGCTGGGGCAGCCAGGTGCGCCCCGACGGCCCGAAGCCCAAGCCCGGCGCCTCGGCCCGCCAGGGCAGCGGCACCCGGGCGCCGTCACGCCCGGTCTGGCGCCCGCCCGAGCGTCGGTATGCCGGGTCCTGGCGCAGCGAGTCGGGCAGCGTCGTGTGGTCGGGAAGGCCCAGCTCCTCGCCCTGGTAGAGGTATGCCGCGCCCGGCAGCGCGAGCATGAGCATGGTCGCCGCTCGGGCCCGGCGCAGGCCGAGCAGCCGGTCCGGCTGCGGGTCGCTGGCCCGAATCCCGCCCAGACGCTGGTATTGCGGTGGCAGTCCCAGCCGGCTCGCATGCCTGACCGCGTCGTGGCTCGAGAGCACCCAGGTGCACGGCGCCCCGACCGCACCCATGGCGGCCAACGACCGGTCCACCGCCTGGCGCAGCGCTCGGGCATCCCACGTGCTGGCGAGCAGGTCGAACGTGAAGGCTTGGTGCATCTCATCCGGGCGCACGTACCGCGCCAGGCGCTCCGGTGGGCTCACCCAGGCTTCGGCGCAGAGCACCGGGTCCGGCTCACGGTAGGAGTCCACGACGCGTCGCCAGTCCCGGTAGATCTCGTGAACCCCGTCCTGGTCCCACATCGGCGCGAGCGCCGAGCGCGGCGTGCCAGGGTCGTGGCCGTCAGGCGTGCGGCCGAGCAGCCTGGTCGTCGTCCCGTAGTCCGGCAGCCCGGTCCGCTTGACCAGGCCGTGGGCGACGTCCACCCGGAACCCGGCGACACCCCGGTCCAGCCAGAACCGCAGGATGGACCGGAACTCCTCGCGCACGTGGGAGCTCGTCCAGTCGAAGTCCGGCTGTTTGGCGTCGAACAGGTGCAGGTACCACTGTCCCGGGCGGCCGTCCACCTCGACGACCCGGGTCCAGCCCGCCCCGCCGAAGACCGACATCCAGTTGTTCGGCGGACGCCCGCCGGCGCGGCCACGCCCGTCGCGAAAGAGGTAGCGGGACCGCTCGGGCGAACCTGGCCCGGCCTTGAGCGCGGCCTGGAACCACGGGTGCTCGTCGGAGGAGTGGTTCGGGACGAGGTCGACGATGACCTTCAGGCCCAGTCGGCTCGCTCCGGCAACCAGCCGGTCGGCGTCCGCAAGGGTGCCGAAGCGTGGGTCCACGGCGCGGTAGTCGACCACGTCGTACCCGCCGTCTGCCTGCGGCGAGGGGTAGAACGGCGAGAGCCATAAGGCATCGACGCCGAGGTCGCGCAGGTACTGCAGGCGGGAGGTGACGCCCGGTAGGTCGCCCCAGCCGTCGCCGTTCGCGTCCGCGAACGAGCGTGGATAGACCTGGTAGACAACCGCGTCCCGCCACCAGTCTCGTCGATCCGGTTCCGGCTCGGCGTCGGCCTCGGCTGCGCTCACGGCAGACCGGCATCCAGGCCGGAGTTGACCATCTGGTATGCCGCCCGCTCCAGGTAGTCGCGCAAGGGCCCGTCGTGCTCGGGGTCCAGCTCGAGGCGATCGAGCGCGGCGAGCATGTGGTGCAGCCAGCGGTCGCGCTGGGCCGGCGTCACGGCATACGGCTGGTGGCGCATCCGCAGCCTGGGGTGGCCGCGCTGCTCGGAGTAGGCGCGCGGGCCGCCCCAGTACTGCTCGAGGAACATGCGCAGGCGCTGCTCGGCACCGGCGAGGTCGGCCTCGGGGTAGAGGTCACGCAAGGGCGGGTCGCCCGCGACGCCGCGGTAGAACTCGCCGACCAGGCGCACGAACGTGTCGTGGCCGCCGACCTCGTCGTAGAAGCTCATGCCGGGCCACCCGTCCCGGGCGCGGCCGGGGCCGCTGCCATGTCGATGCCTTCGCGTTCGAAGGCGGCTTTGACCCGCCTGCGGATCTCGCGTTGCACGGTGTGGTTCTCGTTGGCGCTGCAGCGGGCGGTCACCTGGATGGTGACCACTCCCGCCGACATGGACTCGACGCCGGCGACGGTCGGTTCGTCGAGGATCCGCTCGGCCCACTTGGGCTCCCGCTCGAGCCCAGCGAGCGCCGCCTTGATGACCTCGATGGCGCGTTGGATGTTCTCGGTGTAGGCGACGGGCAGGTCGACGGTCGCCGTCGACCAGCCCTGCGAGCGGTTGCCCAGGCTGGTGATCTCGCCGTTGCGGACGTACCACATGACCCCGCCGCCGTCGCGGATCGTCGTCACGCGCAGCGAGACGTCCTCGACGGTGCCGGTGACCATGCCGTGCGCCGTGCCGGTGTCGATGACATCGCCCACGCCGTACTGGTCCTCGACGATCATGAAGATGCCGGAGAGGAAGTCCTTGACCAGGCTCTGCGCCCCGAACCCCAGGGCCACCCCGCCGATCCCGACGGACGTCAGCAGCGGGGCCAGGGGAATGCCGAGGACGGCCATGATCATCAGCAACGCGACCGTGGCCACGACAATGGTGACGATGCTGCGCAGCACGGCACCCATGGTCTGGGTGCGTTGGACGTAGCGCGTGTTGGCCAGGCCGGTGACATCGGCGAGGGCTCGACCTGCCCTGCTCGGAAGTGCGGCCATCCGGTCGGTTCTTCGATCGGACGCCGAGCGCACGACCCGGTCGATCGCCCGGTGCATCAGCCACCGCAGCACGAGGGCCGCGACGAGAATGCCCAGGACCTGCAGACCCGGCGTGAGGTACGCGTCGGCGCTGGACACCCAGTCCTGTGGGAGCCGGCCGGGCTCAGCCACGGTGGCGCTCCTGGGCCCGCACCGCAGTCTCGACGAAGGTGAGCTGCTCGATGAGCGAGCGTCGCAGCCCGCTCGGGGCGTCAGGGTTGGCGTCCAGCCACGCGCGGGAGGCATCCCGCAGCCGAGCGTTGGCCAGGTCCAGAGGGTAGAAGTAGGTGACGCACCGCTCCGCGATGGCAAAGGACCGCGACTGCCACACGCGGAGCAGCATGTCGTGGTAGCGGTCCACGTAGCCGCCGAGCAGGTGCTCTGCGTCGTTGGCCCGCCGGAACCCCTTGCCCAGATGCTCGATCGCTGCGTTGGTCTGGGTGTCCTGCTCGATGGCTTGCGCCCAGGCATGCGCCTTGGCCTCGGGCGTGGGGAGGGCCGCACGCGCCGACAGCGCCCGCTCGTGTCCTGCGACTGACGGGTCACGCTCGAGCTCGCTGTCGATCTGCGAAGCGTCGATGGCGCCCGCTGCGGCCAGCGCGAAGACCAGGCCCCATCGCGCGTCCTGGTCCGGAACGAAGCCGATGAAGGGGCTCTCGCCGTCGAGGGCGGCGCGGATTCGGTCGGTGTCCTGCGGTGCCGTGGCGAGCGTCGCGTATGCCGTGACGAGCTGCAGCTGCGCGTCGCTGCCCGGGGTGGCGGAGTCGGCGGCAGCTCGCAGCGCGGAGACCACCCGCGCTCTCGTCGCGGGGCGCTCGCCGGGCGGCGTGCACCAGTTGACGGCGGCGAGCAGCATCGAGGGGATCTGCTTGGTGGTGCTGAGAATGCTCCGCAGTGCGGTGGGGTGATCCTCGACTGGGACGCAGCGCAGCAGGTAGTCGATGAAGACGCCGGGAGCCAGCTCGCCGTCGCGCATGAGCTCCCACAACGACCCGGTCACCAGGCTGCGCGCCAGGCTGTCCGGGAACGCCTCGGGGTGGGCGAGGGCCGCCTGGAGCGAACGCGGGTCCAGCCGGACCTTGGCGTAGGTGAGGTCGGCGTCGTTGGGCAGCAGCAGGCTCGGGCGAGGACGTCCGACGAGCTGGGCAAGCGAGGTGGTGGGGCCGTCGACATCGACCTCGACCAGGTCCTCGCGCTCGAACCGACCGCCGAGTATGGCAAACGAGCCGATGGCCAGCCGGTGGGGGCGCAGGGTCGGATGGCCCGGCTGGCCGACCTGCACCATGGTGGCGGAGGTGACGATGTCCTCGGCGTCCGTCTGCAGCTGGACCGACAACGTGTTGACCCCGGCGGTCCGCAGCCACCGCGTCGCCCAGTCGGACAGGTCGCGCCCCGAGCTGGCCTCGAGCTCGGCGAACAGGTCTGCCATGGTCGTATTCGTCCAGGCGTGCTTGCGGAAGTAGCTGTGCAGCCCGGCGGTGAAGGCCGCCCGCCCGACGTAGCTGACGAGCTGCTTGAGCACCGCCCCGCCCTTGGCGTAGGTGATCCCGTCGAAGTTCACCGTGACGTCGTGCAGGTCGCGCATGTCGGCTATTACCGGGTGAGTATCGCTTTGCTGGTCCTGCTGGTAGGCCCAGGCCTTCTCGTGGGAGTGGAAGGTCGTCCAGGCCTGGTCCCACTGGGTCGCCTCAGCCTGGCAGACCGAGGATGCCCACTCGGCGAACGACTCGTTGAGCCACAGGTCGTCCCACCACCGCATGGTCACGAGGTCGCCGAACCACATGTGCGCGATCTCGTGCAGGATGGTCATGGCGCGCCGTTCGACGAGTGGCTCCGGCGCCTGGCCTCGGAAGACGTAGACCTCAGTGATCGTGACGCAGCCGGCGTTCTCCATCGCCCCGGCGTTGTACTCGGGGACGAAGAGCTGGTCGTACTTGGTGAACGGGTAGGGGGTGCCGAACTCGCGCTCGAAGTAGAGCAGCCCCTTCTTGGTGATGTCGAAGATGTTGTCGGCGTCGACGTGGTGGGAGAGCGAGCGGCGGCTGTACAGCCCGAGCGGCACCACCGCGTCACGGCACTGGACCTGCTCATGCACAACGTCGTAGGGCCCGGCGCAGACCGCGGTGACGTAGCTGGGCAGGCGAGGGGTTGGCTGGAAGACCCAGCGCGAGGTCCCGTCGCCCAGCGGGGTCGGCGCCGGGGTGGGCTCGTTGGACACCACGGTCCAGTGCGACGGTGCGCGCACGCTGAAGGCGAAGCTGGCTTTGAGGTCCGGCTGCTCGAAGACGGCGAACGCACGACGGGCGTCGGGCACCTCGAACTGGCTGTAGAGGTAGACCTCGCCGTCGACGGGGTCGACGAACCGGTGAATGCCCTCCCCGCTGTTCGTGTACTGCCCGGTGGCCGCGACCAGCAGCTCGTTGTCGGCAGCGAGGTTCGCAAGGGTGATCCGGCTGTCGGCCCAGTGGGTCGCGGGATCGAGCGCGACACCGTTGAGGGCGAGCTGCTGCACGGAGTCGCCGACGAAGTCGACCCAGGTGCTTGCGCCCGGGGTACGTGCGCTGAAGCGCACCAGGCTGGTTGTCGCGAACGTCGTGGGGCCGCTGGTGAAGTCGAGGGACACGTCGTAGCTCGTGACGTCGAGCAAGGCGGCACGAGCGGCGGCCTCGTCGCGGGTGAGGTTGGCTCCGGGCACGGCACGAGCTCCAGGTGCGAGAAAGGCGTGGATTTCGGTCTCGACATCCTCGCATGCACTTCGCCCCGGACCACGCGGCGCGAACGCTTTGGGGTAAATGAGAGACTGGCCGGGTGACGCCCCCCAGGAGCCGTCCGCGCCAGGCGGTCGAGATGTGGTTCGACCCGGTCTGCCCGTGGGCCTGGCTGACCTCCCGGTGGCTCACCGAGGCCGAGAAGGTCCGAGACATCGACGTGACCTGGTCGGTCATGAGCCTGGCTGTGCTCAACGACGGACGCCACCTGCCGCAGGAGTACCAGAAGCGCATGGACGCAGCCTGGGGACCGGTCCGCGTGATCACTGCCGCAGCGCTGGCGCACGGCGACGGCTTCATCAAGCCCCTCTACGACGCCATGGGCACCCGCATCCACGTCGGCAGGCGCAGGGACGACCTCGACGGCGTCATCGCCGAAGCCCTGGCCGAGTGCGAGCTGCCTGCCACGCTGGCTAAGTCCGCCACCCTCAAGAAGTACGACGCGGCGCTCAAGCGCAGCCACAAGCGGGCGATCTCCCTGGTCGGGCTCGACGTCGGTACTCCCGTCATCAAGGTCGACGGGGTCGCCTTCTTCGGCCCGGTCGTCACCCCCGCGCCGAAGGGAGAGGCGGCCGGCAGGCTCTGGGACGGGTGTCTCCTGGTGGCCGGCACGCCCGGTTTCTACGAACTCAAGCGGACTCGGTCCGTTGGCCCCATTCTGGACTGACCACGGTTGACCTCACGCCGCTCGGCGGCCGTCCCGCAGCAGGAGAGGACCCCCACCACATGCGCGTGCACATTGGCGGCGACCACGCGGCATACGAGCTGCATCGCGACCTGGTCGCCCACCTTCGCGAGGTGGGGCATGAGGTCATCGACCATGGACCGCCGGCATACCGCGAGGGCGACGACTACCCCGTCTACGTGTTGCGGGCCGCCGAAGGGGTCGCGGGCGACCCGGGTTCGTTCGGAATCGTGCTCGGCGGGTCAGGAAACGGGGAGCTCATCGCCGCCAACAAGGTCGCCGGCATCCGCGCGGCATACACCCCCACGGTGGAGCTTGCGCTTCTTGCCCGCGAGCACAACAACGCGCAGGTCATGTCGCTCGGTGGGCGGTTCACAACGAGCGAGGATGCCGTGGCCATCGCCGACGCCTTCCTTGCCACCGCCTTCTCCGAGGACCCTCGCCACGAGCGGCGGGTGCAGATGATCAGCGACTACGAGCAGGACGGGAGGCTGCCTCCGCAGTGAGGTCACCGGCATGGCCACAGTAACCGCGCAGCTGCGCCGCCGCCGTCGCTCCACCCAGCTGTTGCGACGCATGCGACGCGACGGACGCGTGGTGCGGCTGGTGCCGCTGGCCTGGACCATCAGCCTCATCGTGGCCGGACTGCTGCTGTTGCTGCTCATCTCGCTGCGCCCGCCGGATGTCGCCTGGGCGATCTACGGTCCGCTCATCGTGCTCGCCGGGCTGTTCCTCTCGACCCGTCCCTTCATCATCGTCTGCAGCGTCTATCTCGTGTGCCTGCTTGTGGCGGGATTCCTGCTGCATGGGTGGGGGCCGTCGCAGCTGGGTGCACTGCTCGCACTGGTCGTGACCATGGTGCTGATGATGCTGCGGGCGCGCAGCCGCGACCGCCTCGGAGTGCACGGCAACGACACCGAGGACATGCTCGTGCATCTGCGCGACAAGCTGCGCTCGCTCGCCGACATCAAGGGCCTGCCACGTCAGTGGCACGCCGAGCGGTGCATCCGCTCTGCCTATGGTGACAAGTTCTCGGGTGACTTCGCGGTGTCCTCGACCTCCCCGGACGGGCGCTGGCTCGAGATCGTCCTGGTCGACCTGTCCGGCAAGGGAGCCATGGCTGGGACGACCTCGCTGCTCTTCTCGGGGGCGCTGGGGGGTCTGCTCGGCCAGGTCGAGTCCGAGCGGCTGCTGTCGGCCGCGAACTCCTACCTGCTGGGCCAGCAGTGGGCCGAAGGGTTCGCCACGGCGGTGCACCTGGCCGTCGACCTGCAGACCGGACAGTTCAGCATCGGCAACGCCGGTCATCCCGCACCGGTGCAGTTCTACGCCGGGTCCGGCTTGTGGTCCCAGCACGGCTCGCTCGGCGGCCCAGCGCTGGGGCTCATCGAAGGGGCCAAGTTCCCTCGTTCGACGGGTGTCATGCACAGGGGAGACGCCCTGGTGCTGTACACCGACGGGGTCATCGAGACGCCCGACCACGACCTAGCCACCGGCGTCGACCGGATGATCGGGACCGCCGAGGCACTCGTCCGCCTTGGGTTCGCCGGCGGGGCGCGTCGGCTGTGCTCGGTCGCCAAGGCCGGCGAGACGGACGACCGGGCCGTCATCATGCTGTGGCGCAGCTGAGGTGACCGAGACCGGGTGGGTGCGAACGTTCCATGCGCGCCAGGGCCGCACGTCGGCGCTCACTCAGGAACGGCTGGTCGGGTTGCTGCCGCGGTATGCCGTTCCGACGGGGCTGCTCGAGCCGGCGCCTCCGCAGGGGGCGCCAGAGGCCGTGGTCCTCGATGTCGGCTGCGGGCACGGAGCCGCGGCGCTGGCATACGCGACGGCATACCCACGCCGGCATGTGGTCGCCGTCGACGTGCATCGTGCGGGCGTGGCGCGGATGCTCGCGGCGGCCGAGCAGGCCGGCATCACGAACCTGTCCGCTCACCTCGGCGACGCTGTCGAGCTGCTGCGCGACGGTGTGGGCCAGGGCACCCTTGCCGCCGTGCATCTGTTCTTTCCCGACCCGTGGCCGAAGACCCGCCACCACCGCCGACGGTTCGTGTCGCCCGAGCGGCTGGACCTGCTGGCCTCGCGGCTCGCCCCCGACGGGCACGTTCTGCTCGCGACCGACGACGAGGACCACGCGGCATACGTCATGCGGCAGGTGCGCGCCCACCGTGCGTTCACGGCATACCGGGTGCGGCGGCCGAGCTGGCGTCCGGTGTCCGGCTACGAGGCCAGGGGGCTGCGCGCGGGGCGCAGGATCACCGAGCTGCGCCTGGTTCGCGCTGACGTCGTAGGGACATACCCCGCCCGATGAGCACCCCGAACGAGATGGCGATCATCGTGACGGCGGTGGTGACCAACGACGTGAACGCGTTGCTGCGGTCCTCGCCGAGCAGCATGGTCACCCCGACCAGCCCGAGCGCTCCGGGAACCAGCAGCCAGAACGCGGGCAGGAAGCTCACCTGCGTGGCTGGCCCCGTAGGTCGGCCAGCGACGTAGGTGGCCACCGGCGTCATGGTCACTGCGCCGACGAACGCCGAGAGCTCCGCTCCGAAGAACAGCCCACCGATGATCTGAGCACCATAGGCGACGTAGAGGACGAGCAGGATCCACCAGGTGGTCGACGGCAGGGCGCACTGGTTCATCACCACGCCGACACCGAACACGGCCACGCCCAGCCACGGGGCGAGGTCGCCCAAGGGCTGTGCTGCGAGCGAGCCGACTGACGTCGCCGGCACGCCGACCAGCTGCGCAGCGGCGACGAAGCCGAGGGCGAGCATGAGCAGCTGCAGGATGCCGGCGGCGAGCCGCCCGGCGCCGGAGATCATCTGCCCGGTCGCCAGCTCCAGAACGGAGATGGTGAGCAACGCCCCCGGCAGGAAGGTGATGAGAGGGCCGACGAGGGGGCCAAGGATGCCCACGTCGAGGCTGGTGCGGCTAAGGAGGAACACGGCGAGGGCAACCCCGAAGGCGCAGCCGAACGGCAGCACGGCACGCAACGCCGGACGCAGGGCGCTTGTTGCCAGCAGGACCGTACCGACCAGGGCGCCCAGCCCGGCGGCAACCGCGAGGTCGACCATGCTGCCGCGCAGGATGAGCGTGAGGCCAGCACTGAGCAGGACGTAACCGAGGGTGCGCGTCCCGGGTCCGAAGGGAGCTGGCTGGTCCCTGATGAGGTGCAGCTGCTCGCGAGCCTCCATCGGACGCAGGTCCCCGGCTGCCGCTGCCGCAGCGACCCGAGCGACCGCATCGATCTGGTCGAACCGCAACGGGGATCGCCCAGCAGTGGCGGCGGCGGTCTCAACGGCAACCTGCCCCGGCAGGGAGACCAGCAGCGCGGTGGGCAGAACGATGATCTCGGCATCCGGTATGCCGCTCGCCTGGGCGACGCGGTTCAGCACATCCTGCACGTCGGTCACCGGGTAGCCGGCGTCGACCATCGCCTCGCCGAGCTCGACCAGCATCGTGGTGAGGCCCTCCTCGGCGCGCACGTCCAGCCGGGCCGGTTGCACAGGCGCGGGTCGGTGCCCCGGCGGGCGTGGGCTTGCGCGCCGATGGACCAGCCACAAGACCAGTGCGGAAAGGGCGAGCACGACCACGGCTAGCACGGCCGTCGCCCTCGAGATCGCTGAGTGTTGGACTGCGGGCGTGCTGCCCGGCGGTTCGGGCTGCGGGTTGGCTGCCTGCTGGGTCACCGTTGCGGTCACGGTGACCGTCGGTGCGGTGACAGGAGCGGTGGCGGTAGGGGCGGACGTCGTCGGCGACGTGGTGACGGCCGGGCTCGTCGGCGTCGGCGTCCTCGTCACGGTCGGTGTGGCCGTCGTCGGCTGCGGGGCTGGGGTGGGAGTGCCGGTGGGCACGGTCACTGTCGTTGAGGTGCCTGCCAGTGCGGCAGCCGCCGGCCAGGCCGAGCCGACGGTCAGGGCCAGCAGGAGGCAGGCACCCGCCCAGCCCAGCGCGGCGAGCCGCCCCCGCTGTTGCCAGGACACCCGTGCCATGTTCACGCGTCCCAGGCGGGGTCGGTGTGCAGCTCGACATTGAGCCACAGCAGCCGGCCCGGGCGACGCAGCGCGTCAACGAGACGCCGGCGCATGGCGTCGGCGTCGGAAACCGTCCAGCCGTGGTCCGGCCCCACGAGGAAGTCGAGCTCGACGTAGATCTTGCGGCCCAGCTTGCCGATCCGGCACTGCGGCTCGGGGAGCCCGAGCTCGGCGCGCATGGCTGCGATGGCGTGGTGGATCGGTTCGGTGACCTCGGCGTCCGGTGCGCCTTCGAGCAGCTCGCGAAACGCCGTGCGCAGCATGCGGATCGGCGTGGGCAGGATGAGCATCGCCGCAACGAGGACCAAGACGGGGTCGATGTACGGCGCAACGGGGTGCCAGGGCGTCCTCGTGAGCAGGACGGCCAGTCCGAAGCCGACGACCATTGCCAGGCCGAGCAGCGCTGCGGCACCCCACTGGGCAACCTCCGCGGCGACCAGGTCGGAGTCCTGCTCGCGGCGGGTGAGCATGGCGCGTAGCCCGATAACGGCGACGAGGGTCACGACGGAGTACCCGAAGGCCGAGCCGACGTTCGTCTCCCCACCGCCTGCCAGGATGACGAGCACCGCGTCGACAGAGGCGTAGCCGAACGTTCCGAACAGCGCGAGACCCTGTGCCGCGACGACGAGAGGGGCCAGGGCCTCGCGCCCGAAGGGGTAGCGGGGTGTGGGGCCTGCTTCGACCAGTGCGGCGGCGCGCATCGCAACCCAGGACAGCACGAACCCCAGGACCGCGTAAACGCCGTCGAAGAGGATCACCTGAGAGCGGGCGAGCAGCCCCCAGCCGACGCCGAGGAAGGACAGCGCGAGCCCGGCACCCGCCGAGAGCCGCAGCGCACGAGCCTCCACGTCGGTCGGGTCCGACTGCGCGGCGGCAGGCACGACCATTGCGATCCTCCTGGGGTGGGTCGGGCGCCATCATGCCAAATCTGTGGAATGTCGCAGTGCACGGCCATGGTTGCGTTATCGTGAGAAGAGGGGGGAGCGACATGAACCTGGTTCGGGGGTATGGCGATTCCGAGCACGATCGCCAACAGATCGCCGACATCGTGGGCTGCCGGATGGTGGGTGGAGCGTGCGTGACCCATCAGTCGCGTGAATGGGAGGCACGACGCCCGGGTTGCCCCTACCTCGACTCGCTGATGGGCTACGCCAGGTCGAGAGTCCCGAGCGCGGTTGCTGCGGCGATTCCGAAACAGGATGGCACCACGGCCGCGTAGCTGACGGAGCGGGCGACGAGAATCGAACTCGCGTTGCCAGTTTGGAAGACTGGGGCTCTACCACTGAGCTACGCCCGCGAAGGAGGGCTGGCCGGGGGCCAGCCCACGGGGGGTTAGCCTAGTGCCCGCTCGCATGGCGCGCGAAACCGCCTTACGCAGGGTCCGTATGCCGTGCCGAGCCTCGACGGGCTGTGGCGCAGTTTGGTAGCGCGCTTCGTTTGGGACGAAGATGTCGCAGGTTCAAATCCTGTCAGCCCGACCAGCATCGCTGCAGGTCAGCGCAGCAGCACGCGGTGGACTGTCCCGGCTACTGCCCCTGCGTGACTATCCGCGTGACTGTGATTCCGGGTCGACGGCACCGAAGAGGGCGTCCATGGCCCTTGCGCCGGTCTGCACCACGGGCCGAATCTGGTGGCGGTACACCAGCTCGGTGACGCTCGTCCCGCTGTGACCGACCAGCCGAGATATCTCTTCGAGCGGCACTCCCGAGTCCGACAGCAGGGACACGAACGAATGCCGCAGTTCCGCGGCGTCCAGTCCTCCGGGATCGAGACCCGCCTCGGCATAGCGCGGCATCGGAAGTCTCGTCGCGCGTTGTCCTTGTCCATCTCAGTCCCCACCCGCGAGGGGAACACGAGCCCCGGGTCCGCCCACCGGTCGCCCGCGGCCAGTCGCTCGGCTGCCTGCTCGGCTCTCTGGCGTCGCAGCGCCTCGACGGCCAGCGCGGGCAGCGCGAGCGTCCGCCGTGACTTGCGGGTCTTGGTGTCTCCACCGCGCTCGAACCGATCGCCACACCTCGACGAACGGAGGCACCGGCGGCACAGCGGCGGGTATGCCGTCCAGGTGCACGTGGTCCCACGTCAGCGCGCGCAACTCCTCGGTCCGCGCACCGGTCAGCAGCGACACGACGATGTAGTTGTGCATCCGCGCACCCTCGGTCATGCGTGAGCACGTCGTGTGGCTTGCTGCGCGGTCAGCGACTTGGACGGCCGGCCAGCTCGCCCCGCGGGCACCGTGCACAGTTCGACCACGTTCCGTTTCACCTTGTCCCGGGCCATCGCTCGACTCACCGCCCGGTTCAGGCACGCCCGCACACCGCGCAGGGTGCGGGTGCTCAGCGACGCGGACAGCCCGTCAGCCACTCGTCCACCTCCCGCGCGGTCAGATCCCGCATCTTCCGCGCACCCAGCAGCGGGATGACGTGATTGGCACCCAGGCTCGGTTGGCCGTCCGGGTCTCCTCATCCCGATCGCCCAGCCCGTACGTCAACCAGTCCTCGACCGCCTGCGCACCGTGTACGCGTCATCACCCAGCGCCAGCCCGTCCTCGTGGTCGCGTAGCACCTCGCGCAGCTTCGCCTTCGCCGCCGTCTTGGTCCGCCCGGACCCCGTTTCACGACCCGCTTGCCGCGCCCGTCGTAGCCGACGGTCACCGTGGCGATCCACCGCTGACGCCGTCCGTCCCAGTGCAGCCGCCGTCACCCTTGGCCCGCCGCGCGGTCACGCCGCACCATCGCCCAGGGAGTCGACGTACTCGGTCAGCGCCGCGACCGGCACCAGCCGCCGGCTGCCCTGCTTCACCGTGCGCAGCCGACCCGAGCGGATCAGCTCGTACACCACCGACCGAGACAGCCGCAGCGCCTCAGCCGCCTCCTCCACCCGGTACACCACCGCCTCCGCCTGCACCTCGACTTGACGCTTCATCACGCTGCCCCCTTCTCGTACAACCGTGCTGGCTGGATCTCATGTCGTGTCTCGCCGCGGCGGCCACCCGCTCGTGGATGGTCTGGCCGACTCGGCGGCCGTCAAGGGCACTCCGCTGCGCTTCGTGTCCCTGCGGGATTCGCTTCGCTCACCCTGGACCGCCGCCGACTCGGCCAGAAGCAGCTGGGGAGCGGGAGGCCGCCGGGGAATGGTTGCCGAACACCCGTCCGCAGGTCCCGTCTGCGGGGGTCCGGCGCCGGCCGCGACGGTCTTGGCGTGCTCGTACTGCTCGCGCCACGCGCGGGCTTGGCGGATCATCGAGGTCAGGACGCGCGGTGTAGTTGCGCTCTGCACCGGGCACGTCTTTCCACACGTACCGGGCTCGCCCGTCGGCGTCGAGGGTGTCGGTGGCCATCCGGCGCGTCTTCGGTGGGGACCCCGGCGGCTTCCAACGCGGCGCGGACGACGACGGCGCGGTCGGCGCGGTGCTCGGTGAGGGTCTTGCCGGTCCAGTCCCGGGACACCAGCACCCGCCGGCCGCCCAGGCCGAGGTTCTCCCGGTCGTGCGCCGGGGACGGGCAGCGGCCCGGGCACCAGGCCCGGGCCGGGGTTGGCCGGCTGGACGCCGTACCGCAGCCAGTTCGCGCACCGCGGGCGAGCACGGCAGCACCCGGATGTGCTCGTGCAGCCGGTCGATGTGCGCCTCGCACGCCGGGTCGGCCGGCGCCGTCGGTCGTCAGCGGTGTAGGTGTCGGCGATGGTCTTGGTGAGGTACTTGCACAGGTAGCGCACCGCCCGGGCCGAGTCCGCGGAGCCGCCGAGGATGCCCTTGATGTCCACCTGGGTGCCGAACGGCACCACGTGCACCGGGCGTGGGTCGGCGTCGAGCTGGTCGAGGGCCTGCTCCCACGTCGGCAGGACCGTCGCCGGTGTCCGGGTCGACGTACTGCCCGACGTCCCGGTCCCACACCGGGACCCGGTCCCGGTCGTAGACGACCTGGTCGAACGGAGGGCCACCAGACCGCGTGGTAGGTCGCCCGCACGACCGCCTTCAACGTGGCGCGCGGGATGGCGCCGCGGATCGCGGCGTGCAGGTGCGGGGCCAGGCGGCGTTGGGCCTCGACCGCGGAGAAGTACTGCACCTTGTACCCGGCGCAGCGGCGCAGGTTCTGCCAGAACCGATCCAACAGCCGCGGGAACAGCAACGCATCCAACGCGGCCCGCCGGTAGTCGTAGCGAGTCCGGGTCGACCGGCACCCCGTCGCGGACCCGCCCGTACGAGGGCAGGGTGAGGGTGAGGAACATCGACGGCCGGAACACCTGCCCGTCCGTGGCCGTGAAGGTGCGCCCGACGGTCCGGTTCTCCACGGGAGGCGGGGCAGGTCCGGGGCGTCCTGCCGGCGCCGGGTCGACCGGACCGGCGCGCCCGCCCCCTGTCCTCGTCGTCGCTGCTCGTCATGTCCCTGCTGCCCTCCTGGTCGCCGAGCTGCTCGAGCCGTCGACCGGGCGCCCGGGTCGGGGCACGGGTCTTTGGTGAGGTGCCAGCCTTCGCGGCATTGGTGCATCCGCAATCGGCGGGCCTTGCTCGCGCAGGTGGGGCAGACCTGCTCCCGGGTCGAGCCGCATGGGATCGGGATCGGGTGATGTCGCCGGTGGCGGGTCGGTGACGGTACGCAGGATCGGTCGGACACACACCCGCTCATGCACCGCGAGCGTCTGCACCAAGTCCACGGTCACTTCCGGTCGCGCGCTCACACCCACCCCGCCTCTCCCGACCCGTGAACCGACGAGCCATCGCACCGTTGCGCCGTGCGCGGGGAGCGTGGCCGCCGTACCCGAGCACCAGTCCCAGCGGCGACAGTCGTCACGGTGTCGGGCGAAGGCTCGCCTTGAGGACTAATTCCTGTGTCATGCGCCGGCGACACCAACCCGTCTTGCGACTGCGGCGACGGCTTCGACGCGGGGGCGGAGGTGTCCTCCAGGACCGCGGCCGGATACCGGCCAGCGACGGCCCGCACAAGCGAGTCGGGCCAGTGGTCGGCGCGGACTCGGTCGGCGGTGCCGTCGTCGTCGACCAGCCACCCGCAGCCCGGCGCGGCCGGCGAGATGCGATGCGCGGGCGCGAGGCTGGCGGTGCCGTCGCCCAGGACCATGCGGGTT
The DNA here is from genome assembly GCA_963769085.1 of uncultured Actinomycetota bacterium. Taxonomy (GTDB): domain Bacteria; phylum Actinomycetota; class Actinomycetes; order Actinomycetales; family Dermatophilaceae; genus Phosphoribacter. The sequence goes on from CAVYKM010000041.1 coordinate 68,311, forward strand.
TCCTCGACCGAACGCAGCCGCAGCGCGATGGTTTGGGTGAACAGTCCGCGCATGCCCACGGTTTCCTTGCGCGGGTCCTGCACACACGCGACGACGACCACCCCCAGCGCCCGGCCTTGGGTCAGCATCTCCGCCAGTAGCCGCGACCCGTCCCGTTTGACGTCCGGGTCGGCGTACGCGGTCAACGCGGCCAGCTCGTCAATGACCAGCACGTGCAGCGGGTCACCCGGGGATGGTTCGTGCAGCCGGGAGTGTCCGGCCATCGCGGCGCCGCGCTGGTCGATCACCGTCAGCAGCCGACGCAACACCGCCACGGCCGCTTCGGGGGTGGTGGCGACCGTGGTGAACAGGGCCTTGCCCATGCCGATTTCGACACCGCGTTTCAGGTCGACGCCCCACAACCGCACCGTGTCGGTCGCCACGGCCGGGGCGAGGCCGGCGGCGATGCCCCACAGGATCGAGCCCTTCCCGGACCCGGAGCAGCCGACCACGAGGGTGTGCCGGCCCCGCACCGGCAGCAGCCACGGGGTGTCGTCCTGGCGACGACCCAACTCGACCGCGTCCACCTCGACCGCGTGCGGCACGACGGCGACGCGCGGGTGGGTGAGCACGTCGCACATCACCAGGTCGAGAATGAGCACGCCGGGCGGGCCGGGGCGGGTGCGCCACGACACCGCCCGGGCGGCGGTGCCGATCGCGGCCGCGGCGGCCTCCAGGTGCTCGATGGTCTGCCCCGCTCGGGCCGAGATCGCCAGGGTCAACGTGTCCCCACTGGTGCGGGGCCGGTGCAACCGCGGATGCACCCACACCCTCTCGCCGTCGTGCTTGCCGTCGCGCAGCACCGCCAGGCCGCACTCCCGAGCCAGGCTCGGCCAGGCCCGCCGCGCCCACCGGCGCCACCGCCACCGCCGATGCGGACCAGCAATCCACCGCTCGAACGAGCCCGGCCAGCAGCTGCCCCACACCCCGGCCACCACCGCCGGCACCACCAGCGCAGCCACCGCCGCCACGGTGAGCAGCCCGAAGTCCAGATGCCGAGCCACCGCGAGCACGACCAGGCCGGTGAGGGTGTAGCGCCAATGCCGCACCGGCCAGCCCACAATCGCGGTGAGGGTCCGCAGCGTGCTCACGCCGGTGCCTCCGGGACCTCGAACGGCGGCTCCCAACTCCAGATCACCGTGAAGGTCCAGCCCGCCCGGGACCCGCAGGTCATCGCGTACCGGCCCCCATCCACCCCGCCCAGCAGCTGCCAGCCCTGCTCGGCGGCGACCCGGCGCACGTACCCGGCGTCCTCCACGCGGACCACCACCCGGGTGCGGGTCGGGTGGCGGTGCACCTCCACGGCGCGCACCCCCTCCCCGTTGCCCAACGCGTCCGCGACGATCCACGCCACATCGGCGAAGTCCCCCGCGCCGCGCGGTGGCCAGCGCACGATCCGACCGGTCAACTCCTCCATCACCGCCCGGGCCATCACGCGGCCTTCCCATCCCGACCCGCAGCGCCAGCGACTGCGTCGGCGCGCCAAGACTCCGACAGCCCGCCGGCCTTGGTCACCCGCACCTCAACACAAAGCCCGTCGAACGGGACCGGCGCGAACTCGCCCAGCACCGGCTTGCACCGGGGCACCCACCCGCACCATGCCGGTCGCGTTCGACTCACGCCCAAACGCCACCTGCCGGTAGAGCACCTCCACGTCCCACAGCAGCATCCCGGTGTTCTCATCCCGAGCCTGCAGCTCCGACGGGCGCCGCTTACCATCCGGGCCGTCCACCCAGTCCTTGACCTCGTTGACGATCCCCGTCGAACGCATCACCTGACGGGCACTGTCCACCGCATAGAACGTCATTTCCTCGGCTCCTCCTTGGGCTGTCGGCGCCACCGGCGCCGCTTCAAGTCAGTTCAACGGAGGTGATGGCTACGACCGGGTACAAATTGTCCGGGTCTGTTCCACGCCTCGCGGCGCCATGTGCACGCTCTGCCCCGGCCGCCACGCCATGCGCGGCGCCGGGGACCAGTTGAGCGTGGGCGATCGCATCGCGTTTTACCGCCGCCGGCGAGGACTGACCCAGCGCGTACTCGCCGACCTAGTCGGCCGCTCCGAGGATTGGTTGAGCAAGGTCGAACGCAATGAGCGCGACGTGCGCCGCCTGGACGTTCTCGGCGAACTTGCCCAGGCACTCCGGGTCAGCCTTGGTGACTTGTTGGGCCAGCCGGTACTCGTTGAGGACACTCGCCCTGACAACGATGACGTGCCCGCCATCCGTGATTCCCTCATGAGCCACCGTCGGCTGTCTCAAACGCTGTTCGGCCGTCGAGCAGCCGACGCCATTACGGTCACACCTGCGGCCGGCCTCGCGGAGCACAGCTGGAACAACTATCAGCAAGGCCGGCTCGTCTGCGCCGTCATCGCCGCCTTGCCTTCTCTCATCAGAAGTGCTCAGGCACTAGAGGATTCGACAACTGCCGCCACCGATCCGGATTGCTGGATTGTCTCTGCCCGCATCCATCATCTTGCAGCCTCCACGCTGGCCAAGATCGGTGAAGCCGACTTGGCCTGGATTGCGGCCGAGCGGGCTATGAGCGCGGCAGAACGCTCCGGCGACCCTTTGTCCCTTGCGTCCGCAGCCCGTGCCGGAACGCATGCCCTCCTCGCCGTCGGTCGCTTCGATGACGCTCTGAACCTCGGCCAGACCGCGACCGCTTGGCTTCAGGGCCAGATACGCCAAGACGACCCCGCCGCCCTAAGAATCGTCGGGATGCTGTACCTCCGCACCGCCGTCGCTGCTGCACGTCGTCAAGACCGCAGCGCCACAACGGAATTGATTGCTTCAGCCGACCGGGTGGCAACCAGACTTGGTCGGGACGCCAACTACTGGCAGACCAGCTTCGGCCCAGAAAATGTTCAGCTGCATCGCGTGTCAACCAGCCTTGACCTTGGCGACGTCAGCTGGGTGATCGAGCGCGGACCCCAAGTGAACGCGACTCACATGCCCACCGAACGAGCCGTTGCGCACCGAGTCGACCTCGCCCGGGCCTTCAGCTACGTCGCACGCGACGACGACATCCTCACGCAGCTGCTCGAGGCCGAGACGCGGCGCCGCAGATGGTTCGCCACAGCGCGTCAGTCCGCGACACGGTAAAGTCGTTACACCGCCGAGCGTCCGCTACCGCCACGGCAGGCGGTCCGCCTTTACGGCTTGGCCAGCCGGTGCCGCGCGATTCAGTGACCACCATCGGAGTTGTCGCCGCCAGTGCAGGCGGAGTGGAGACCATCCGCAAGGGACTCATCCAGCCCTTGATCGACCAGCACCACCAGGTCGCCGTCACCCTCACCCCGACCGCAGCCCAATGGCTTGCCCACGAAGGCGAAGTCGAACGCATCGCAAAACTCACCGAACTACCTGTTCGTTGGACCACCCGCCGGCCCTCTCCGAACCCAGCCCTCATCCACAAGTCGACGTCTATGTGGCCGCGCCCTTACCGGCCAATAGTGTCGCCAAGCTCGCTCTGGGCCTTGCTGATAACCAGGCCCTGACCGTGCTCTGCGAGAGCATCACCACCGCGCCCATGATTGTTTTTCCGCGCATCAACGCCGCCCATGCTCGTCAGCCGGAGTGGGCTCAGCACCTCCGACGGCTTCGATCCGTCGGCGTTCAACTCATCTACGGCGACCATCTGTGGCCGCTCGCCGAACCACGAGCGGCGGGCGCGAGACAACTCCCGTGGCCGGCCATCCTCAGGGCTGTCCACGAGGCGCTGCCGAGTTGACCTCTAATAGATCAAGGCCGCGCCTCCGGCGCGGCGTGTCCGGCTGGCGGCAATGGCGGGGGCCCCGCGCTCCGGGGCTCGTTCCTCGC